>CAYRHU010000004.1:0-80025 GCA_964424155.1 uncultured Chitinophaga sp. | reverse complement strand
CACCTATAAACTAGGCAGTGGCGCCTACCAGTCTTCCAACATCTTTACCAACCTCGCGCCGGGAATGCATATCATCACCGCAAAGAACCAAAAAGGTTGCACCGACACGGCACAGATCACGATCTTCCAGTACGGACCCAAGTACGCGCAGGTCAAACAACTCATCCTGGGTTATTGCGGACCCTGTCACCTGAACGGTGGTATGGAGGGCGGTAAGAATTTTGACACCGATGCGAATATCGTTGCGAGCTGGGACCGGATCAAGGCCCGGGCCGTTGATAACCTTCCTTCCCAGATGCCACAGGCGCCAAATGCGCCGTTAACCGCGCCCGACAAACAAAAGATCGTGGACTGGGTGAATGCGGGGCACAGGCAGAGTGATTAGAGTCGGGAGTCGGGAGACAGGAGTCGGGAGTCGGTTCCCGAAAGTTTGAAATTTTCTGAAATTGTTCCCGTATTTTTTTTCTGCCGGTATTTATTTTCACCGGAGAGTAATTCCGAAATAGAATAGGATTATCAGGCCTAATTGTTAGAAGGAGTCTTGAACAAAAAAGTGTAAACCCAAAAATTTCAGAGTCGTCGGACTCCCGACTCCTGACTCCCGAATCAAGTCTCCCGACTCCGTCAGGGTCTAACTTTCATCATCGCCCTTACATGCTGCGTCACTCCATTCTGGAAGCGGGCATAGTATACCCCCGGGGGAAGACCTTCCCCGTTGAAATCGATCCGGTATACCCCGGCCACATATTCCCTGTCAACCGGTGTGGCGATGACCCTTCCGAGGGTATCCATAATTTGTATCAGCGTATGACCACCCTCAGTTTTGAATTCGATCGTGGTGCTGTGTACAAAGGGGTTGGGCATGTTGCGGATGGTTACATCCGTTACGGGAGGTGGCGGGGGTGGCGGTGTTACGCCGGTACATACACCCGCCTTTATGAGCGGCAGGCTCTGCAATTGTGTATTGATATTCGGCGGGAAGAGGGAGTCCACCACGGATTTGTCGAGACAGAACCATTTTTCAAGCAAGGTCGAATATATGCTCCTGAAATCGTACTGCATGGGTACGTTATCATTCACGCTGGCGTTGGCCGGTATGGTCGGGTTTACACCCAGCATGCCCGGTTCCACACTGGTTCCGAAAAGGAACATGGGTGCTGCGGCACCGTGGTCAGTTCCGGTGCTGGAATTCGATTTGATCCTTCTGCCAAATTCGCTATAGGTCAATCCGATCACACGTTCTTCCACACCCAGTCCGCGCAGGTCTTCCTGGAAGGCCCGGATGGCATCGGAAACCCGCTGCAGTAATGTCGCATGCGCGCCGGTGGTGGTATCGCCCGCGTTGGCCTGCACAGAGTGTGTATCAAATCCGCCAAAGCTTACCATATAGATCCTGGTCTGCAACCCGCCTTTTACAAGTCTTGCCACGATTCGTAACTGGTCGGCCAGGCTGTTATTGGCAGGATAGGTACCCTGCACCGGTACGTTATTGGCAGCGGTGCGGATAACCGATGCGTATTTCTGGGTTTGCTGGTTTACCGTACGGATAAACGCCAGTTCCTTACCTGCGGGTGTGTTGGGAACGGGGTCGGTAACCCCCGTAATCAGGTTGTAAAATGTCGTGGGGTTCGTAATACTCATGGCCATATTCACTACGGGACCCTGGGTGGTTAATGTAGTAGTTGACCCGATCTGGATGGCCAGCGGATCCGGAACATCCGTGCTCGGGTAACCGGTTGGGAAATTAGGGTACTCGTAGTTCAGGTAACGCCCTGCCCAGCCGCTGTACACTTCCTGGTTGCTGTTGGAGGCGCTCATCCAGATATCGGTCGCGCGGAAATGGGAGAAATTCGGCTGGGGGTAACCAACAGCCTGGATCAGTTTTGCCTTGCCCTCCGCAAATAGAGATTGCATCCCCGTCATGGACGGATGCAGTCCTGTACCATTGACGCCTGTGATATTCAGCACCCGGTTCTGCGGTATCGCGATATTGCTTCGTGCATTGAAGTAATTGGTATAGTCAGCCACCGGGATCACCATGTTCATACCGTCGTTACCACCGGACAGTTGTACGATCACCAGCACATGATCGGTAAGCGTGTTGCCCCGCATAAGCGCCTGTACCAATGGCGAACTGATGTTGAATGCCTTCACCGAATAACCGTCGATCACTTCGGGCAGTACGGCCGCCGCCGGTATGGAGTTCAATAAAAAATCTCTTCTTTTCATTGGTTGTGGTTGAAGATGAGTTTATGCCAACTGGTATTCCGAAAGGTTAAAAAAGTACTGGAACAGCGACCGCAGCCGGGTGTTCACAGTATTGAAATTAGCCGTGGTGGGATTGGAAACATAAGCCGCCCAGGCGTTGGTCCAGTAATAATCCCATTGCTGATTGGTCAACAGGATCTGTGTTTTGATCTGTGCCCTTGCCTGTGCCGTGAGATCATTCCGGTAAAAATATTTCAGCGCCTCATCGATCAGGTCGTTCGGATTGCCGGGATTGCTGAGGGTTTGAGCAAAAGCCACGCAATTGAACTGCACCCGGAAACCATTACGTGCGTACCCGCTCAGGATCATAATGTCGGTGAACTGGTTTCTTTTGGGGAGTGAGTCGGAGTTGATCCATATTTCATGGAAAGAGGGTTCCTGGTAATAAGCAGGCAAACCCGATACATTGGGCGGATCATGCGGATTCTGCCCGAGGTTCACCATCCAGGCATAAAAAGTATTCCAGAGTCCGTAATTGGTGTTCCAGTCCGATTCCGGCCGGAAGGCCACATTCATTTCCCGGAGCGAGCCGATCACGAGATCCGCCGGGGTTTTGATATAGCAGCCCCGGTTGAGCATATCGAAAAAATGCTCGCTTTTGAATAATGCAGACAAAACCGGTTTGATCTCGTAATTATTGTTTCGGAAAATATCCGCCAGCGGTGTGATCACATTGGCTTCGGTTCCCGCATCAATGGTGTAATAAACAAACCAGCGATATATCTTACGCACGATGAATTTAGCCACTTCCTGCTGGGCAAAGATCATATTCAGCAGGTCGGCGAGTTCCAGGTCGCCGGCGGTGGATGTGTTGCGGCCGGTTATGACTGTATTATTGAAAAAGGCGGAAAACGTTTTATTGGTAAGCGTATGCCGGTTTACATTAAAGAACGACTGGTAGGTGGTGCCGTTGATCTGCCAGCCTGTGAGTACTTTGGCGGCCTCTTTCACATCGTTCTCCGTATAATGGGAATCGGGACCCTTACCCACGGTAAACAACTCCATGAGTTCCCTGGCGTAATTCTCATCCGGTGCGTTCCGGTTATTCAGGTAGCCGTTGAGATAACGGAGCATCATGATGTCCTTGGTGATGTTCCGGACAAGTTCCTTGTAATTGCCCAGCGCATACTGACGGATCAGGCTGTGCTGGGTATACGCCCAGTTCCCCCAGCCTACCTCATTGGTTTCATTTCCGAAATGATCCACCCAGAACATAATGAGCTTTTCCCGAATGCTACGGTCCTGGTTGATCATTACACCGGTCAGCCATTTTTTATAGGATGCACGACGCTGCGCCTGAACGGTGCCGTCGTTATTGATATCATATACCCAGGTGCTTCCCTGCAGAATATTACCGTCGGGTGTTCCGGGTTGGGTGGAAGTGGTGTACTCTTTCACCGGCGGATTGGGATTGGGCGCCGTCGGTGTCAGCAATTCATCCACCGCCTGGCTCAGCGTCAGGTTCCTGAAATAATCCACGTCCGCTTTTTTGGCGCCGAACATGGTCCTTTTCAGCAAATGGATCACTTCCTGGTCGGTCCAGGGACCGGTATAGGGTCCGATACCTGAATTGGTGCGGAACTCCTGCCGGGAATTCACAGGTTGACCGGCGGCGGGGCGTTTGCGCCGGCGTGCAGTCAGGAAATCTCTTCTGTCCATAATCGGGGTTTTGGTTCACCAGGGTCCGCTCATCGCGGGCGGATCATTTATGAATAAAAAAATAGTGAAAAGTTTAAGGAAACAATAATAATGCCCTTCAAAACGCCTGTTCACAGGAGAAAATCAGGCGCCAAAATAGTAAATACACCATCAAAGCCTTTCTGGTTGTGTAAAATACAAAAGAAGTTTGGGAAATACCAGTTAAGCAGGAACCCTTAGTCAATATTCTCAATAATACCGGCTATCCCCTGGCCACCGCCCACGCAGGCTGTCACCATCCCGTACTTTTTATTCAGTCTTTTCATGTCGTGCAGGTTCTGTATTGTCAGCTTACATCCTGTACAACCCAGGGGATGCCCCAGGGCGATGGCGCCTCCATTGATGTTCACTTTGGAGGGGTCGAGACCGGCCTCCCGTATTACCGCCAGCGCCTGGGAGGCGAAGGCTTCGTTAAGCTCGATCAGGTCGACTTGGGAAAGATTCATCCCGGTTTGTTTCATCACTTTGGGAATGGCCGCGACCGGCCCGATGCCCATGATCCGGGGGGATACACCCGCTACAGCCGAACCCACCAGCCGGCCCATGGGTTTCAGCCCCAGTTCATTCATCATCTTCTCCCCCATGACGATCACAAAGGCGGCGCCATCGGAGGTCTGGGATGAATTGCCCGCGGTAACACAACCCCCCTGGGCAAAGGCCGGTTTCAGTTTGGCGAGCGCTTCCAGCGAGGTATCGGCCCTTGGACCCTCGTCGGTATCCATAACATAATTTCTTTTTTGCTTTTTACCCTTCGCGTCCAGGTAAACCTCTTCCACATCGATCGGCAGAATGCCCGGTTTGAAATACCCGTTCTGAATGGCGGCGATGGCCTTCTGATGCGAATGGTAGGAAAATTCATCCTGCGCCTCCCGGTTGATATGATAATCCTTCGCCACGGCCTCGGCGGTAAGACCCATACTGAGATAATAATCAGGATCGTCTTTGGCAATGGAATAGGAAGGTACCGTCTTCCACCCTGCGGTAGGCACCAGGCTCATGCTCTCCGTACCACCCGCGATGATGCAATCGGCCATACCGGTCCGGATCTTTGCTGTAGCCATGGCGATGGTCTCCAGACCGGAAGCGCAATACCGGTTCACCGTAACACCGGGTATATCGGTTCCGAGGGCCCGTGCGGAAATGATTCTTCCAAACTGAAGTCCCTGTTCGGCCTCCGGTACGGCATTCCCCACAATCACATCATCAACCCTTTTGGCTTCCAGTTGAGGCACGGATGCCATCAGGCCTTTGATCACTTCCACGGCCAGGTCATCCGGACGGTAAAAACGAAACCCGCCCCTTTTGGCCTTTCCTACAGCGGTACGAAAACCGGCGATGATATATGCTTCCTGCATGCTAAATGTTTGTGGTTTATTGTTTGTGGTTTATGGTTTGGTGTCCGTTATTTCATGGTTACTTTTACTATTACAAGGACCTACCATAAAATACAATGCTTTTTGTTCTTGGTTTATTGTTTAGAGTTCTGGAGTATAGTCAGGCATTCAGCATTGAGGAGGCCAACCATAAACCACGAACCATAAACTATAAACTCATTTGGTTGTTTATGCAACTTTCTAACCCAAAAGTAACGAGACTTGCCTGATCCGCCAAAATGGGGAAAAAGTTCAATTATCTTCGCTGCCATTATGTACCGGTTACTCCGCAGCATTTTGTTTTTCTTTCCCCCTGAAGGGGTCCACTATTTTTCGATGAATTCACTGAAGTTTTTGTGCGTGATTGGTTTCAGGAAAGCGATCAGGGCTATTTTCAGACCCCAGGGGAATGTTCAATGCTCAATTCTCAATATGCAATTTTCAAATCCCGTGGGACTGGGAGCCGGGTTTGACAAGAATGCGAAATACCTGCGGGAACTGGAATGCCTGGGATTTGGGTTCGTGGAGATTGGTACGGTGACTCCCCTTCCGCAGGCCGGGAACGAAAAACCCCGTTTGTTCCGTCTTCCAAAAGATAAAGCCCTGATCAATAGAATGGGTTTTAACAATGACGGTGTTAAAGCAGTAGCGGAAAGACTCGCAAAATGGAAAGAACTCCGCGACTCCCGGCTCCCGACTCCCGACTCCCGGCTCATCATTGGTGGAAACATAGGGAAAAACAAAATCACACCCAATGAAGATGCCTGGAGAGATTATGAGTTCTGCTTTAAGGAACTTCATCCCTATGTCGATTATTTTGTCGTCAATGTAAGTTCTCCCAATACGCCGGGACTCCGCGAATTACAGGAAAAAGAATCCCTGCGTAAAATTCTGATGCACCTCCAGATGATCAATAACGGGAAGGCCAGGGCCAAACCCGTTTTACTTAAGATCGCACCGGATGTTACGAATGAGCAACTGGATGATGTGATCGACCTGGCGCTCGAAATAAAACTCGACGGATTGGTCGCGACCAATACGACCATTAGCCGTGAAGGGCTCCGGACTCCCGACTCCCGGCTCGGGACTATCGGTGCCGGCGGACTCAGCGGCCGGCCGCTGAAAACAAAAAGCACGGAAGTCGTCAGGTATATTTGTGAGAAGACCGGTGGACAGATTCCTGTAATTGCCAGTGGTGGCATTTTTACCGGGGCCGACGCGATGGATAAAATCAGGGCCGGCGCCACCCTGGTACAGGTGTGGACCGGGTTTATATATGAAGGACCGGGTATCGTAAAAAAAATCTGTAAAGCACTTCGCCAGCAAAACCAACACTAATAAGCATCAACATGGAACATTTATTTACGGCCGACAGTATCATCAGCTTTGTCATTCTCGTCATACTTGAAGTGGTGCTGGGTATCGATAACGTGATCTTTGTTTCGCTTTCCCTGAACCGGTTGAAGGATGCCCGCGAGCAACGAAGGGCCCGGCGCGTATGGATGGTGACCGGGATGATTTCCCGGAGCCTGCTGCTGATTGCCCTGGGCTGGCTGCTTTCGCAAAAAGGGAAATCCGTTTTTACTTTATGGGGAAAGGGATTCGACCTGGCCAGTATCATCATGCTGGCGGGCGGGCTTTTTCTTATTTATAAATCAGTCATGGAAATCCATCACAAACTGGAGGGCGAGGATCCCAACGTAACCCTGAGCAAAAAAAACGGGATCTCCTTTTCGAAAGCCATCCTGCAGATCATGCTGATCGATGCCGTATTTTCATTCGACAGCGTGATCACGGCCGGAGGTACCGCCAAGCATATCGAAATCATGATCGCCGCGGTGATCATCGCGATGATCGTCATGTTTCTTTTCAGTCCCTCGATCTCCGGCTTTATCCATAAACACCCGACATTGAAAATGCTGGCCCTGTCCTTCCTGGTCATGATCGGTCTCGGGCTGGTCATCGAAGGATGGGACAGCGATGCGGCCCATCAGTTGCACCTGAAGAATTACATTTATTTCGGGATGGCCTTTTCCTTTGTGGTGGAAATGCTGAATATGACAATGCTGAGCCGTGCCGCCCGGAAACGCGCGCACCTGGTAGAACTGAATGAGCCGGTACTGGATAAAAAAAAGGGGGAATAAAAAACCGGGCAGTGAACTACATCACGCCCGGTTTATAAGGAGGCATGAAAAAAATCCTTTTATTGCCTGATGATCTTAAAGGTCCTCGACTCCGCCGGGATCCTGATAAAATAAACCCCCGGTGCGTAGGCGCTGAGATCCAGGGTCAGGGTTCTTCTGACCACCCCGGTTTTCAACCTGATTCCGGATGCGTTGAACAACTCTACGTTCAGTTCCCTTTCGGATTGTACAAACACCGCATCGCTTGTTATCGTGGGGAATACCAGTATCTCATCTGCATTACCAAAACGCAACTGCCGCACCGGGCTGAATTTATAGGTGGCATCCAGGTCCACCATCCGTAGCCGGTAATGATTGATCTTTAACAGCGGCGCCGCGTCCTGCCAGGTATAGGTGGCTCCCGACGGTTGGTTCAGGGCCGGAACCCGGGCAATGGTGACATAGTTGATGCCATCGGCACTGCGCTGCAGTTCAAAATGCGAAACATCCTGTTCATTCACTGTTGTCCAGGCCAGGTCCGCTTTTTTCTGATCCGCTGATTTACGTACGATAAAACTCAGCAGGTCAAGCGGAAGGGGTATGTTTAAAGTGGTGACCGCGTCGGGATTGGCGAGCGGATCGAACGGAGGATCTTCAAAATTGGTCGCATGATCCAGCGCTATGCTGAAAAACCTGTAGGTCTTACCAAACTGGCCGGGATATACCGCTGAAGTCTGATCGGTCAGGGATTGCCATACCCGGTAAGCGCTGTCGTTTACCGATACGTAAACATTGTACCGGTGCACACCCGAGTTCGCATCGCTGCCGGCCCAGCTGACCGTGAATTGCTCGGTATTGATCACCGGCGGCAGGCTGTTCACCGCGCTGGCGGGTTTGAGGGTATCGATCCGGTATTCCCATTCATCCGTTTCAATGGGCGCGTTGTTGTCAAATACGATCACGGCCTTGTTTTTCAGTATCGACCCGTTACCCACGGCCGAGTTAGGAGCAATACTGAATGTGACGTAACCGGCACCACTTACACCATCCGTGTTCGGAGGAAGAAAGCCTTCGGTGGGATCATCGGTGAGCTGCAGCGTTACCGTATCCACGGTCCAGAACCTCCAGCGGATAATGCCTTCCGCCGTATCGGTAACGGCGTCGATGCGCAGGAAGTTGGGGTGCGCCGGTTTAATGTTCTTGAGGATCGAAACATTTTGTTCGTTCGGTTCCGCCATGATGATGCTGTCGCCCCAGGAGAAGGCGCCCAGCTGAACACTGGCCATATCAAAAACCGATTTGTCGATCGTATCACGTATCTCCACAAAGGCGGCCGGCGCGGTGGCGGAGGCCAGGTTCTCAAACGTGATCTTGTAGTTCACTTCTTTTAAGTGATTTATATATTTCCGGTCGCCGTTGTTACCCGGACCGTATTTGGCATTGGGATCTATTGATGTGGTTTCGCACCATTCCTGGCAACCTTTTACGGCTGAGTTTGCCGCCCATGCACGCCCTTTCACCTTAAATTTCTTTCCTACTTTCCCGGCCAGTATCAGGGGCAGGCACTGGTCGCACATTTCCGGGAAAACAGCGGCCCCGTCACACTGTTCCTGGCATATGGAGGCTTCCGTTCGTTGCGTACCGGCCTGGTTGATTCCTGTTGTTTCCTGCATCATGCGGGCATATACCTGGACCGTTGTATCCACACAATCATAATCCAATGAATCGGTATCCTCCAGGTAGATCCAATTGCTCATGACATGCTGGATGACTCTTTTAAATTGGATACCGCCCAACCCCGGGGGCACCCCGCTGCCGGCGCAGCCCGCCATCTGGGCCAGCAGGGCCGAGAACCCGGCCTGCATGGGCAGGATATAATTATCATAGACCGGGTTTTGGGCAATATTTACCAGCGTGCGCATGAGCGTATCAAATGCGGGTACAAAACAATTGTTCCAGCCCGCATCATTAACTGTGACATTCAGTTCTCTTTCAACGGCCCGCTTAAGGAACGAACTGTAACAAGCCTGGTAATCGGTTTCAATAGAATCCAACAGCGCATAAGAATCCAGTAAGGGACCCAGAACGGCGGCGCCTACCTGGTAAACATAGGGCGATGAACCGGGATGCGGAAAGCGGACCCTTTGCTGCACGGAGGAATGGCCTCCGATCCGGGTGATATATCCACCCACAAGCTGGCGTTTTCGTGCTGTATCCAGGTCGTTGAAGAACATGACTTCTGCAGGAACCGCGTTACCGGAAATATACTGGTACGTATGCTGGAAGATCCCCTCATTTAACAGCGGCACCTGTTCGGCGTCAACCTGTGTTGTCATATTGGCTGGCGAGGTGCCGGGCAGTACATTTGCCGTTACCACATAGGGAACCATAACAGCATCCTGGCTGCCGCGATTGATAATAACGCCATTTAGCCCCATTCTGCCTGGTCTGGAAAACGCCTTCCCGTTCGGAACATTCAAAGTGAGTTCTACAGGAATATCGTTTTCGATCAGCAATGCATTATTCAACGTATCGAATGCGCCTCCCAGGGTGGCAACGGCCCGGTACCAGCCGGGTGCGAGCCCGGTCAGATCAAAGTAGGCGCGGATACGGTTGCTGTTTAAAAATATTTTCGTGACCGGGTTGAATACCTGTGCGCCCAGGATCATTTTAACATTTGTGGAGGCCGTGAATCCGAATCCCTCGTACATCAGGGTGCTGACCCCCGCATTGCCGGCGCGGTTGGCATTTACGCGCTGCAATCCCCTTATCTCAACAGCCTGGTCGAGCGTATCGACGCCGCAACTGTTGCCCGTGATCAACTGAACATTGTAGTTGCCCGCATTCGCGTATGTTTTAACCGGATGATAAACGGTATCTACGGTGTTATCACCGAACTTCCAGCTCACCGTATCCTCGTATAAGGAATTATTAGTAAAGAAAACGCGGTTGCCTTCTATTAGATAATCAAACTCCGATTGCGCCCCGTAGGTGGTGCATACGGAAATGACCCTTGTCTCCTGGTGGCTCCACACACCCCTGTTGTCTTTAAACCGCAGATTGAGTTTATACTGGCCCTGCGGAAGATTGTTCAAAATGCTGTCACGCAATATGGTAATGCTGTCGCCCGGTACCGGTACTGCAATGGGCGCAGCCAGGCCTATACCGGGATCCGTATCCCCGATATACATTTCTCCCTGCACGATTTCCTGGTTACTGTTACCCGGCGGTGAAACGATGAACAGGGTTCGGTATTCCGTATGCGACCAGATACCGCTTGTATTCAATGAACGGATACCGATCCGGTGATGCCCGGCGGGTATGGAAGTGATATCCACAGCAAAATCAGTGGTGACCGAATCCGCCGGGGAAAAATTGACGGCTGTTCCGCTCCCCACACCGGGATCGGTATCCAGAAAATATTCAATACGGGTGACTGACGTATTGCTACTGGGGGGTATCGTCACTATAAAAAGCGAGCGGAACTCTGCATGCGACCATTTTCCATCAGCATACCGTGCCCTGAACCCGGCCTTATGATGGCCCGCGGGCAAGCCGGTGATGTTCAGTACCAGGTTCACCGTTACCGAATCAGCGGCTGCCGGTACATAAGAAGTGCCGTTCCCCGCTCCCGGATCGGTATCAAAGAAATATTCGAAGCGGTCGATGTTCTGGGCCAGCACGCCTTTGAGCATCCCGGCCAACAGGAAACCTGTGATCCATAAGAATTTTTTCATACGAACCGGTTGAACAGGTGATTACTGGGCCTTGGTGGCGGTAGCATTTACTGTTACGGTGCCGTTGGGCGGAACAACCGGGTTCAGCAGCTTGTACCTCCTTATCACCGGTATTTTGGGCTCAGCGAAATAATTGTACGGGATTAATCCGCCGGTAACTCCGATATCGGAACCGTCTGATCCGGCATTTATTGCGGGCGAGCCTGCCTGAAGAACCGGGTTCCACACGTTGGGAACAGACAATGATACGATACTGAAAAACGACAAAGCCGGTGCGGTGACCCACAACGGGTTCTGGTTGATGATGCAGTTGTTCGCTGTGCCCGTGGCGCCGCCGGACCAGTCAGATCCCAGGTTAAAGGTCTGGCTGGGAACCTGTGTCTGGTAGGTGAGGCAATTATTGAACTGGTTATTCTCATTAAATGGATGCTGGATAAAACTCATCCAGTAAAAAATGCAATTGTTGAAAACACAGTTCCTTGTTCGCCAGAAAGTACCGCCGCTGCTTGTACCGAACTGGCAATTGGTGAAAGTCAGGTTATAGTTATCAATACCGTTTCCGATATACCCGATGACCGAGTTCCTGACCAGGAATCCGTTGACTGCGGGTGAGATCGGGTTGCAGGAAAAATTTGCCAGCATGTTCATCGCATTAATATAACAATTCTCGATCAGCCAGTCGGTATAGCTGGCGCCGCAAGCGGCAGCACTTCCGGTAGTACTGGAAATGCCGTCTGAAACTATCAGGTTTCTAAACGTGATGCCGGAATAACTGAAGGCGGTGGTAGAAAGCCGGATCGACTGGCAAACGATTCCATCCATTATCAGATTGTTTAATGCGCCGGATGGAAGATCAATAAAGCGAAACTTGGCCTTATAAAAAAACTCTTTCCGGGTGTTGAAACCGGGGCCGATAATGACAATACTTTTATTTATTGCGAAGTCGCCGTATTCGTTAGGTGATCCGTAAATATACAGCGTATCACCCGGGCTGGCGGCGGCAAGAGCGGTGGCCGGGCTGGTATATTGCGCAGGTTTGAAGGGATCATTGCTCACTGTATAAACTGTAGCATATATACCTGTACCGGCGGTCAACAGGCCAAAAAGCAGGAGGAACTGTTTTCTCATAGCAAAGGTTTTTTGACAGGCAAACCTAACCACTGCGGGTACCGGCTTCAATACCCCAATTGGGGTATTATCCTAAGTATCGGGGAGAAGTAACCGGAGATTGTATCAGACAAGGTGTTTCCGTATAGCCAGCGCTACCGCCTCGGAAGCGGAAGTAACATGCAATTTTCTGTATATCTTTTTTACATGGGTGCGCACGGTTTCGTAACTGATGAAATACCGGCTCCCGATGCTGCGGAAGTCGAGCCCTTCCACCATAAGGGAGAGTATTTCCTTTTCACGCTCACTCAGGTTATATTCCCCGGAGCCGGAAGCGGTCGGTGGAGCGAATTGCTGAAAGAGCTTTAACACCCTGGCTGCAATGCTGGAAGACATGGGTGAGCCCCCGTTGTAAACTTCGGTGATCGCATCCAGCAGTTTATTCATGCCATTGCTCTTTAGTATATAACCCGATGCACCGGCGCAAATTGCCGCAAAAATACGCTCATCATCCTCAAATACAGTCTGGATCAGGATTTTGATATCCGGGAAATTTTTACTGATATAACCGGTGGCTTCAATACCATCCGTGCCTGGCATTTCAATATCCATCAGTACGACATCCGGGTTGCTCTTCCGGATTGAAAAGTCAAGGTCGGCGCAGTTGCTGAACACTCCGGTGCACTGGTAGCCCTGGATTCCGGACAAAATAGCCTCGTAAGCATCCCGGATAAGTTTGTTATCTTCAAATATTGCGATCCGTATGTTCATTTATCTTTCCAAAATTGAAATCAAAATTGGCCGGCCGGTATCCCCCGGCCGGGTGAATTTCAAAACCTCAGCCTGATATGTGTGCCATTTTCAGCATCCGATTCTATCGTTAACTGGCCCCCGATCTCCGCGGCTCTTGCTTTCATGTTTACCAGACCATTCCCTGTGTAGGACCCGGCTGTGTCAAACCCCGCTCCATCATCGGATATTGTAAGTGCATAGTTATTCCTTTTCCCCGACAAACTGAAGCGGATATTCCCGGCACCTGAATACTTGACCGCATTGTTGATGGCTTCCTTGCTGATCATGTAAATTGTATTCCTGATCTGCATATTCAGCGATATTTCCTCTCTTGCTTCGGGACGTGTGAAATGAAACTGGATGTTTCGCGATGCGCAGATATTGATTCCATAACCCTGTATCTTGTTCAGCACTTTTTCCATGGAGTCGTTTACAGGATTGATGGTCCATACAATATCGTTCATTTTCTCCGCCATTTCCTTTGATTCGGTGGTGATCCGCTCGATGATAGATTGCGTTTCCCCTGTGTTCCGCGTCTTCAGTTTTTCATTGGCCAGTTCACTCATTAGCGTCACCCCGCTTAGGGTAGCACCCACCTCATCGTGCAGGTCCTGTGAGATCTTGGTCCGCATCGCAAGTATTTTCCTCAGCTGACGGATCCGGTAACGGTAAATCATCCACAACAACCCGGTAAGGAAAAGGGCGACCAGCAGGAAAAACCACCAGGTTTTCCAGAAGGGTGGGAGAATGCGGATGGATAAGATGCCGGAGTAATGACTCCACTGTCCAAACTCATCCGTCGCCCTTAACCGTAAATGATAGGTTCCGGGCTGCATACTGGCAAAATTGAGTTCAGTTTCCGTGCCGATATCCGTCCAGCCGTCCTTGTCACTGAGCCGGTAACCATACCGGGTTTTCACACTCGGTTCAAGTTTCTGCAGGGAAAAAATAATGTTCAGCGAATTTTTATGGTAAGGAAGCTTAAGTGAACTTTCCCTTATATTCATTTGTTGATCACCCTGTATCACCCGGCTGAATAGTATTTTTCTGTTCTCCGGTTCCAGGTTAAACAACCTGGGGTCGGTTTCAATAATCTTTTCCCCGTCAAAAAATACCAGTGTGCCTTTCCGGCTGATGAATCCCCCGGTCCGGCCACCCGAACGCAACAACAGCGGAAACTTATAAAAATTCTTTTTAACACTATCATATATATCAATGCCCCTGTCCGTTACGATCCAGGTCCGGCCTGACCGGTCCATTAGAATCTCATTAATATAATTACTCGAAAGCCCGGTTTGACTCGTAAAATTTGTCCAGGTACCCGATGTGCTGTCATACATGACTACCCCGCCAACATACTGACCAAGCCAAAGTTGTTTATACCCGGTTTGAACTGAAGTAAGTGCAAACTGCTCATTAAATACAGATGCGGCTGCCGGGATGCTGTCCGGCAGGTATTCACCGGTATTAAAGTTATTGCGGGAGTAATGCCCTGGAAAATTATATGTTATGATAAAACTTCCGCTGTTACCCGCCTGTTTTACGGAAGTGATGCGGTCATTGTTGATTTTCTTTATGGGGTCCTTAGCGCTTATTTTTACCAGCGTGTACCGGTCCAGATCCAGCAATAGGATCCCGCTGCTGCGTGTGGCCACCAGTAATTTCCGATCAAAATAATGCAGGGACATCGCATACGAATCAATGAAAATGCGCCGTAAGATCTTTCCGTTGTCCGGATAATATTGATAAAGAAACCGATCCGTGCTCAGCCACAATGACCGGTCCGGCATCACCTGCATAGTATAAACGGAGGAGTCAGTCCATTGCGGGTAGGGGTGTACCTCATGCGTGACCCTGTTCACCCGAAACATTCCGCCATCCGCTGCTACAAGCCAATGATCATCGTCGTATTCCATAACATGACGAATACCGAACGGCCTGAGAGTCATTCCACCATCCCGGACTGAAAAAAAGTATTCATTGGCCCAGGCCGACCGGTTACTATTGATGAACAATCCCGTAGGGCTGCCCCAGCACTGTAACCCGTTGATACTGCAACCGAAATTGAATTCCTGCAAACGTATGTTGTCCTGTATTTTATCAGAAGCATTACTTCTGAATAACGTGTTATCTTTTTTCCACGCAGTAACCTTTTTTTTCTCACTATTGGTATAAAGGGTCAGGTTGCTGTCTACATAAATATTTTTAACCTGCATAATGGCCCCGGCAGAATCCGACAAACTAATCGTCATATTGCCCTTACCGGTATCATACCATACAAAAAAATTAGAGATAAATGTATTCCAGTATGACCGAAGCCGCAGGTTTTCTCCTTTCATGTATGCAATCGGTATCGTACGCAACAAACGGGTGCCGGGTTTATTTTCTTTTATATCATACTCCACCCAGCCATTAACCATGTAGAGTAACAGGCGGTTTACACCGGCAGGTATGATCTTGCTTAACTGGCTGCTCGCCCCTTTTGGCCTGTTCTTTCCAAAATCCCATACATACTTTATAGACCCGGAGGTCTTATCAAACCGAAGCAGTTGCCTGTCGCCGGCAAGCCAGATGGTTCCCTGGCTGTCCTTATAAATATCCCGGATGGCCCGGTCAATGGTGTACCTTATCCCGCTGTCGGGTGACTGAAAATTTTCACAATGAAAACTGAATTTGTTCACTCTGCTCAGGCCAAAACGGTGGCTGACCCAGATATGATCTCCATCCTCCTCCAAATCAAGGATCAGGTCACCGGAGAGTTTGTTACTGTTTAACAATCCCGAAGGAAAAATATAAAAATGGGTCCCATCAAACCGGCAGAGCCCGTTGGTCGTTCCGATCCATAAAAACCCTTCCCGGTCCTGCCGGAAGCACGTCACATTATCATCGGGAAGGCCATCGGAATATGTATAGGAAGAGCGGGTGAATTGACCTGAGATAATTCCGGTCAATAACAACATAACCATCAGTAGCAGTTGCCGCAGCAGCATACAGGATGAATGGAGCACAATTTACATCATGTTCATTGACCTTGATCCAGTCCGGATTCGCATTTTTCTGATCGGCCGGTAACTGCGATAACTTTCAGGCGCTGAAATTCAACGCGATCCTACCCTTCCGGCGCATCACATGGTGATTATTTCGGATCCCATTTCAATAAAAGAGTTGAACGCGGTTGGTTATTTCTACAGAAGAAGCAGCACCGCGGCTGCAACGCCGGCCGTTTCCGAACGGAGCCTTGTTTTTCCTAGACTTACCGGTATAAATTCATGCTGAAGCGCCAGGTTTATTTCTGCCGGGGTAAAATCTCCTTCCGGTCCGATCAATATCAACTGGTGTGCAGAAGGATCAACGGAACCGGCGCCTAACTCCTGTTTATTCCCGTCTTCACAATACGCGATGAATTTCCGGTCTGCGGCTAATCCGGCAACTTCCCGGAATGCCATTGGTTCGTTCAGTACCGGTAACCAGCATTGCCGGCTTTGCAGCATGGCGCTGATGCAGATTCCCTGCATCCTGTCGTAACGGAATTTTTCCTTTTCCGTTCTGTCGCAGACCAGGGGGATGATCTCGCGTACGCCGATCTCGGTAGCCTTCTCGAGGAACCACTCGAAACGATTGGCATTTTTCAAAAGCGAAATGGCCACGGAAACCTTAGCTGTACCTTGTTCCATTTGCCTTATAGCTTTAATGGCAACCCGGCAATGTCTTTTATTCGCATCCTCAATGCCGCAAGTCAACAGGTTCCCTTTCCCATCGGTGAGATGCAGCTCCTCTCCCGCCTTCATCCGCAGAACCTGCACTATATGCCGGCTGGTGTCTTCATCCAGCGTGATCAGCTTCTGACCGGCGGAGTAATGATTGATATAAAAAAAAGGGAGTGCCATCCGGTAAAAATAAAAAAGCTCCCCTTAAGAAGGAACTTTTCGAATCATCAAACTCCTGCAAAGTCCCCCGCGGGGGACCTGCCTGCCGGCAGGCAGGTTTAGGGGGCCTCAAAAAGGTGTTTCCTCATCATCCGGCAGATCATTCATCTTGCTGCCGGTTTGTATGAACACCCGGGCGCCGCCCTCCCCGTCAATATCGCTGACCGGTTTCCAGTTGCCGGGCAGACCGCTGCCCATTCCGCCGCCGCCATCTTCCTCGGTGAATTTCTGGATATGGAGAAGGGCTTTTAATTTGATCGTTTCGAGTGACCCGTTCCGGTGCTTGGCGATACGCACGATCGTTTCCCCGCGGTTGCTCTCGCCCATTTCGTTGGTGGTGATATCGTAATACTCGGGGCGGTACAGGAACATGACCATGTCGGCATCCTGCTCGATGGCGCCCGATTCACGGAGATCGCTCAATTGCGGCATCTTATTGCCGTCTTTTCCGGCGCTGCGGGTTTCCACCGCGCGGCTTAACTGGGAAAGGGCGATGATGGGTACGCTCAGTTCTTTGGCCAGCGCCTTGAGATTGCGTGAAATATTACTGATCTCCTGTTCCCGGTTGCTGTTGCGGTTCTCGCCGGTACCGCTCATCAGCTGCAGGTAGTCGATGATGATGAGACCGATATTGTGCTTGTTCTTCAACCGGCGGCACTTGGCCCGCAATTCAAAGATGTTCAGCGCCGGTGTGTCGTCGATAAACAAAGGCGCCTGTGCGAGGCGCTGGATACCTCTCGCATAGAGCTGTTTCATTTCATGCTCCTCCAGTTTCCCCCGGGCGATCTTCTCCAGCCAGATCTCACTTTCCGCGGCCAGGATACGCTGCACCAGCTGACCCGCGCTCATCTCGAGCGAGAACAGGGCCACCGGTGTTTGCTTGGCGGGATTCATGGCCGCGTTGCGGGCCAGGTTGAGGGCGAAGGCCGTTTTACCCACGGCGGGACGGGCCGCCAGGATAATAAGGTCGGTGTTCTGCCAGCCGTATGTTACCCGGTCGAGCGATGGAAATCCGCTGGGCACACCGGTTACATCTTCATTCTTATGACGAAGGTCTTCGATCCGTTGAATGGTCTTTACCAGCACAGAATCGATGGTATCGAAATTTTTCCGGAGGTGATTGTTGGTGATCTCAAACAGTTTGCTTTCGGCATCGTCCAGCAGGTCAAACACATCGGTCGAATCCTCGTACGCGTCGCCAATGATCTCCCCGCTGATGCGGATCAGTTCGCGCTGGATGAATTTTTGCAGGATGATCCGCGAGTGCGCTTCGATATTTGCGGCAGAGACCACCGCGTTGGTCAGCTTGGTAACATAATACGCGCCGCCCACCATGTCCAGTTCTTCGCGGAAACGAAGTTCTTCGGCCACGGTAAGGATATCGATGGGCTGGCTTTTGTTGCTCAGGCTTTGCATGGCCCTGAAAATGCGCTGATGGGCCTCCACGTAAAAACATTCGGGTTTCAGGATCTCCACGACTGTATCAAATGCTGATTTTTCGAGCATGACGGCGCCCAGAACAGCTTCCTCCAGGTCTTTTGCCTGCGGGGGCACTTTTCCAAAAACCATGGTGCCGAGATCGAGTGCGGATTTTCTTCTTTGTTTGCGGTCTTTATTGAGATTTGTCAGATCCATTGTACAGTAACGGCGATAAAAAATTAACCATTGATTGTTTTGACCAATGACTTTAGGCGCATATCCGGTCTTGCTTTAAGAAATCGTTATTTCTGTGTTAGTGGAATGTTTCCGTCAGTCAGAAAGCGAAAATAAGGGCTGCCCACCTACCGATTTTCATTTGCTATAACTTTTTCTTTCTGCACCTTTTTTTCACCTGCCCGCAGTGGGTTATCCACAAGGTCCCGGTATCCCGAAGTCTCTTTCAATTTACCCCAATTCCTCGTAAAAACCCCGAAAAAATCAGCACATGAGTGCATAAAATTATACCGGGGGCGCCTGATTTTCGTTACCTGCGCAATAAACCGGGGCGGATGGAGTTATTTGACCATAGTACCCTACCAAAATGACTGCTTTTCATTGTTTAACCTTTAAAAAAGCGATCATGAAAACTACGCCCCGCGGCAGCCGTCCCGTTCTCAGCCAGACCGAAAAAAACACCACGCTCTGGATCGGTCACATTACCAATGACACAAACGACCGTTTGGCCGGACAAACATTTTCCTGTCCTTCATCCGGGCAGATCAACAATATCCAGGTTTATACATCTGCTGTTACCCAACCTGGTGAGGTGTTGCTTACCCTTCATGAATTCGACCCGGCGGCAAAGACCTGGGGACCCGTTATCGGCCAGAGCCGACTGGCGATTGAACGGAACGATGTCTCCCACTGGCTTCGGTTTGAACTGGACCCGGTAAGCCTGCAGCAGGACAATCACTATGGGTTCCGCCTGCAAACACAGGAAGGGATCATTGGGATCGGGGAAGCCGTCAGCCATGCCCACCGGCCGTTTGCCTTCGGCCAGGCCTGGAGCAGCGATACCGGTCGGATAGGGGAACGGTTTTACTCTTATTTCAGCCTGGCTTTTAAGGTGGAACTTTGCGCCTGACCCACCCGGACTGAATCATATACTTTACCAAATAATTCATCAATGGGAAGACCCGTTTGACCGGGTCTTCTTTATATAAATACCACAAAGAGGTTATTGCTGTTATTTCCAAAAAAACCGAGCTTGTCGCCAAAACCGGTGCTCCCGTATGGCATTTTTTGATTTTCACCTCCACCCCTCCCTGAAAGCCCAATTCACGGCTCCCGGTAACAAGCCCTCTCCCTGGGACCTGATTCATCTGCGTTTCCGCGACCCCGACCTGTTACTGCGTTTGCTGAAATGCCAGGGTATCAACGAGGTGGTGGATTCGCAGGCCAGTCTCACCCAACTCATCGAAGGCGGCGTTAACCTGGTCGCCATCGCGCTTCACCCGCCGGAAGCGGCCATGATGCGCGACGGCCTGATACAGAAGATAGCTGAAGAAGAACAAACCAGTTATATCGATAACGATAAAGTGGACCTGATCGGCACCGGTGATATTTATTCCACTTTATTGAATGAAGAGCTGGACCACCTGGAACAAAATCTTTCCCGCCAGGGGAAACAATTAAAATTAATCCGCCGGTTCAGCGAATACAATCCAACAGACATGAATACGGTGCACGCGATCCTCAACGTGGAGGGGCCTCATGCATTTTATGGACAACGCAGCGGCCAAACGCCGGCACAAATCATGGATAAATTCTGGCAAAACTTCCGTCATTTCACCGAAACCCGGAACGTCCGGATCTTCGCGATGAACATCGCCCACCTGGAGAACAATGATTTTTGCAACCATGCATTCGGGATCCAGATCTTCAAACCCGAACCCTTTTTCCCGGGCGGCACGCTGATCTCCAATGAAGGCCTGCAACTCCTGCTCGCCATGAAGGAGAAAAAAATACTCTGCGATATCAAGCATACCAGCCTGATGGCAAGACAACAGATCTACGCGATGGGATTGCATGGACCTCACTGGCCGCTTGTTTGCACCCACGCGGGTCTCACCGGCATCCATTCGCAGAACCGGTACCGCTACTTCCTGCACAGCCGCAGTTTCGGCGAAGGTTACCTGCGGGTCAAACATTATAAACCGACCGGCTACCTGCAGGGTACCTCTTTCAACGCTTCCAGCATCAACCTGTATGATGATGACGTGGCGGAGATCGTCCGCTCCGGCGGGCTGATCGGGCTCTCAATGGACCAGCGGATACTGGGCACCCCCGAAGACGGGATGCTTTCGCCCGATTATTTGGATGAGATCTATGAACAGGAAGTGATCAGCCCCGGCGAGAAGGAACTTTTCCGTGACCGCTCATTGAACCGGAACCCGGTACCGGACGAAGCCGTGCTGAAACCGGAGGATATCCGAACCACGGACCGGCAGAACTCCGTTCGTTTTCATGCCCGTCATTTCATGAACCAGGTCTTTCATCTCTTTGTGATCGCCAGGAGGTACGGCATCCCGGACGCCACCATGGCGCAGCGCATCTGCATCGGATCCGACTTCGACGGGATGATCAATCCCCTTGACTGTTGTAAAAATGTAACGGAACTGACCTCATTCAGAGAACAACTGCTGCAGAACTTCCGGGTTTGGGAAGAGGAATTCGCGGATCATGACGAAACGGGATTCCGGGTATCAGACTTTACGGACCCGGACACATTGCTGGAAAATATCTTTTACCGCAACGGGGTTGATTTTCTCCGGCAATGGTACCAGTGATAAAAAAATGAACGGGTCACAGACACCTTTTTCCCGTTACTTCACCGCTTCCAGGTATTTTCTTGAAAAATCGATCCGCATCTCCACCCACATGGGCAGGTGGTCCGACATCTGGTAGGTGCGCCAGTCCCGGTACGTTCGCAACGTTTTGGCCGAAGAGGTCTTCATTTTACTTTTATAATGGGAAAAATCTTCCTCCGTGAAAATGAATTCATAAAAATCAAAGACCCCGGCACCCTGTCCCATTTCAAGGAGATCATCCTTCTTCAGGAAAGCGATCTGGTCGTAGTACATGTCTCTTTTCACATTGGTTCCCTCCAGTTGGTTCTTCAACACGCCTTCGTGGATGAAGAAATTGGTTCCCTTCGTCAACGCTTTGAATGTTTCATCCTCCCGGTTGATGATGTTGAAATCTCCCAGGAGCACATAACTGTAATTATCCCAGCGGCTCACCAGTTCTTTTTTTTGCTGCACCGTCTTTGCCTCCCTCGCCGCCCGGGCTTTGAGGAAGAGGGCGGCTTCACGGATCTCGTTCACCCTTCGCTTCATTCCGGGTTTGCCTTTTCCATAATAGGCATGGGCCGTGGTGATATTGAATTTGAACCAGCCCGACTGGAACGAAACAATATAGGGTGTCCTGGCAAACTGAAGGGTAACACCTCCTTTTT
This sequence comes from uncultured Chitinophaga sp., assembly GCA_964424155.1. Lineage (GTDB taxonomy): Bacteria > Bacteroidota > Bacteroidia > Chitinophagales > Chitinophagaceae > JJ008. The sequence goes on along the minus strand of CAYRHU010000004.1, from coordinate 58,065 downwards.
TTTCCGGCAACACCAGTTCACCGGCCATTCTTTTGAACTGTACTTTGCGCTTGTCGTAAACAAACGCCATTCTTTCGCCGTTACCGGCCTTACCCTCCGTAATATCCGACACCACGTAATCCCAGTCATTACCGAGGATTCGCATCAGTTTTTTGAACGCCGTCAGGTCATCCCTTACTTCCTGCACGGCCACCAGATCGAAATGGGAAATGATCTCCGCCATATAATAATAGGTGCTTTCCAGCCTCGCACCATATTTCTCTGAATCAAATTCCCGGATATTCCAGGTAGCCAGCAGGAGGGTCTCATCCACCGTTTTCCCTGGAATCGCACCGGCCAGTTTATCCTTTAGCAATAAAAGCCGGTCGCGGACGAATTTCTTTTCCCAGGTAAGCTGTTTGCTGTAATTGAGACCGGGATAATAAGGCATAGACGGTAATTTACGGTTGGGGAATAACTGTAATATCCGTCAGACGCGACCGGAAGTCAATACTACTTTCAGGGTATTTTTTATGTAAGGGGAAATACCGGGGTCTCTTATTAATTATGGTAAGGCTGGTTTCAATGTCTGTGAACCACCACTTTAAAGCTTTTTTCCCGCAGCGACATCGTTGAACTCAGCACCAGCAGGTAAACGCCTTCATTCAGCGGGGTCGCGTCCATGCGGATCGTAGCCGCCGTAATCCGGTGCCGGAGCACCGGGGCTCCCTGCATATTATACACCGCCGCTTTGTCAAACTCGTCGGGTTTGAGTTTGTTCACCACAACCTGGTTCTCGCTGTAATAACACTGGATGGTTTCGCCCGGAATAACGGAACTGAGACTTGTTTCGGAAGAACCCTTACGCGCCGTTGATTTTTTTGCCGTGTTTTGAGCCGATGCGCTGAACCGGATGGCCAGCAATAATGGAAGAAGGAGCAAAAGCAGCCTGAGTACATTTTTTTTCATAAGTCGGATTTTAGTTGTTGGGATAATTGGCGCAACAACCGTGCAGAACTGTCTGCACAACCCGACACGGGGTATTTTTTCAAGTGAACCCGGGAAAATTACGAGGGAAAACCTGGGGCGGTTCAGTTTTTCAGCAGTTCCCGGGCATTTTCCAGCGCCGCGGCCGAGGGTTGTTCCCCGCTGAGCATCCGGGCAATCGCCGTGATCCGCTCATTCTTATCGAGAAGCCGGATGCTGGTATGTACGGCGTTTGGGCTGGTTTCTTTGTATACATAGAAATGCGCATCCGCCATCCCGGCGATCTGTGGCTGGTGCGTGATACAGATAAGCTGGCGGCTGGCCGCCATGTCTTTCATAATAATGCCCACCTGCCGGGCAGCTTCACCGGAAATACCGGTATCGATCTCGTCGAATATCATCGTTGGCCAGTCCACCGATTGGGCCACCAGTGATTTTATACACAGCATTAACCGGCTGAGTTCCCCCCCGCTCGCCACTTTCCGAACGGGTTGGAACTGTGCCCCTTTACCCGATTCTGAAGCCGGTACATTGGCATCGAAGAGAAATTCTATGATGTCTTTTCCATATGCATTGAGTTCAGGCTGCGTTTTCATCTCCGCTTTCAGCCGCGCATTGGGCATGCCCACTTTTACGAGCAGGCTGTTCACTTTTTTCTCCAGCGGCTGCAATTGTTTTTTCCGCCCGGCGCTGATCGCATCGGCCAGCGCGGAAGCCACTCCGTAAAGATGAACCGCTTCCTGTTCCTTCAGTCGAATGCTTTCTTCCAGATCCAGCGCCGTCTTCAGTTTGGTTGCCAGCTCCTCTTTTATACCAAGCAATTCCGCGGTGGACCGCACCCCATGTTTCTTTTGCAGTTTATATCCCAGCGACAGCCGTTCCTGCAGTTGCTCAACCCGTTCGGGATCGTATTGCACCTGGTCATTGATACGGTCCAGTTCTTCAGCTATATCCTGCAATTCGATCTGTGCCGAGCGGAGCCGATCCGTTAAAGCGGGAAGAGCGGTATGGTATTCCGTAAAAGGTTGCAACTGGTTCAGTAAATGTTTCAGCTGCTGCACCAGGGGTGTGTCACTCTCCCACAGTTCGTGGTACACGTTACCCACCACCGACCGGATCCCTTCCGAGTGGCTGAGCCGCCTGAGTTCGGCCTCTGCTTCCTCCAGTTCGTTTTCCCGGAAACCCGCTTCCTCCAGTTCGGAGAACTGGAAGCGATGATAATCCGCTTCCCGGTCAAACCGCTGCTGCTCTTCCTTCAGTCTCTCTGTTTCTTTACTCAATTCCTGCCATTTCCGCCAGGCCGATTCATATTCCGACACCCGGTTTCCCTGTGCGGACAGCGCGTCGATCACCTCCCGCTGAAAATCACTGGTGGCCAGGTCCAGGGTATCGAACTGCTGATGCAGGTCGACCAGTTGCCGGCTGAGCTCCTGCAGTTGCGACAGGTTCACCGGGGTATCGTTGATAAAAGCGCGGCTCTTACCGCTGACCGCTATCTCCCGGCGAAGAATGAGTTCATCGGACCCGTCCAGTTCATTTTTGGCCAGGAATTGCAATACTGATTTCTTTTTATCCGGAACAAAGACCCCTTCGATCACGCATTTTTTTTCCCTGTTCCCCAGTGCGCCGGCATCGGCCCTTTCACCCAGTATCAGGCCCAACGCCCCAACAATGATGGATTTTCCGGCACCGGTTTCACCTGTAATCACATTCAGATGCTGGGAAAAGGAGATCTCGAGTTCGTCGATGAGGACATAATTCTGTATGAGCAAACGCTGGAGCACGGGTGGCAAATTAGTTTTTTGCGGTGAGATTTCACTCCGAAGAATCCCCGGCCGCCCGTTATTTTTCCGGGATAACGGGTAAATAAAAAAACCGTTCCTGTCCCGGAACGGTTTTTCCCAATTTTTTTTCAGGACCAGTTAGCTGATGGACACTTTGTTATTCAGGTCCTCGTCAACCAGGATGCGCCCGCAGTTTTCGCAGATCATCACTTTCTTGTGCTGGCGGATCTCACTCTGCTTTTGTGGGGGGATCGCGTTGAAACAACCACCGCAGGCATCTCTTTCCACGGGCACCACGGCCAGGCCATTCCGATAGCTCCGGCGGATCTTATCATATCCGGCGAGCAGCCGCTCATCGACATGTTCACGGGCATCGACGGCCATTTTATTGAAATGTTTTTCTTCCTTCTCATTGGCCGCGATGATCTTTTCCAGTTCGCCCTTCTTGGTCGCCAGTATCCCTTCTTTGGCCGCAATATTCTTTTTTGCCTTATCGAGTAATACGGCTTTCTCCGCGATCTCTTCCGTGGCGTCCTTGATGTGTTTCTCCGCCAGTTTCATTTCCAGCTGCTGCATTTCGATCTCCTTGTTGATCGCTTCAAACTCGCGGTTATTCTTTACGTTGGTACTTTGCTTTTCGTATTTTTTAATGAGCGCCTCCGCTTCCTTAATGGCATTTTTCCGCTGTTCGATGAAATCCGTTACCCCGTTGATCTCCTCTTCAATACGGGTTTGCCGGGCATGCAATCCCTGGATCTCATCTTCCAGGTCGGCCACTTCCATGGGCAGCTCCCCTTTCAGGATCTTGAGTTCATCCAGTTTGCTTTCGATTTTTTGAAGGGTCAGCAGTGAGGTCAGTTTTTCTTCGACTGAAAATTCTTTGACGTTTGCCATTCTGCATTTACTGTTTGGGGTTAAAAGTTCGGGGCACTTTCCCTCACCGGCCGTTTGGGTATCCTGTTAGAAATAGTTTACCGGGTTGGTTATCACCCCTGTTTTAAGGACGGCAAAGGTAGGGAAATTTTGCTGCAGTTCCTCCTGCAGCAGGTCGATGGTGAACTGTTCGCTTTCATAGTGCCCCACATCGCAAAGAAGCAGCCTGTCGTTTGCATCAAAAAACTCATGATATTTGATATCGGCGCTAATATAGGCATCGGCACGGGCTGCTAATGCCCTGGAAATCAGGAAACTGCCGGCGCCGCCGCAAAGGGCGACTTGCTGGATGGGCCGGTTGAGCATCCGGGTATGTCGCACCACCGGTATCCTGAAAACCAATTTGAGTTTCTCCAGGAATTCCCTTTCCGGCATGGGTTCTGGCAACCGGCCGATGAGGCCCGAACCAATTCCGGGATGAGAATTGGATAAACTGACAATATCATAAGCCACTTCTTCATAAGGATGGGCTTTTTTCATGGCGGCGATGATGCCCTCTTCGGCATAAGCCGGATAAATGATCTCTATCCGGATTTCCTTTTCCTGGTGTTGCCGGCCGGGTTCACCCACGAAAGGCTGCGTGCCTTCACCTGCTTTGAATGTTCCGGTACCTTCCGTGTTGAAACTGCACTCGCTGTAGTTGCTGATATGTCCTCCCCCGGCGTTAAACACCGATGTCCGCACCATATTTGCATAATCGGCGGGTACAAAAGTGAACAGTTTCCGGAGCACTTCGGTTTTCGGGAGCAGTACCTGTGTTTGCTGCAGACCCAGCACGGCCGCCATTCTTCCGTTTACACCCTGCGCCACATTATCGAGGCTGGTATGGATGGCATAAATGGCTATATCATTTTTAATCGCGGTAATCACGGTTCGCTCCACGTAATTATTTCCGATAATCCTTTTGAGTCCGCCGAATATAATGGGGTGATGTGCCACCACCAGATTGCATTGCCGGGAAACCGCTTCCCGGATCACTTCTTCTGTTGCATCGAGTGCGCAAAGGATTCCCGTGCATTCCCATTGGGCCTCACCGGTGATCAGACCGGTGTTGTCATATTTTTCCTGCAGCGCAGGAGGCGCCTTGCGCTCCAAAAAGGAAATCACCTCGTGGATTTTCATTCGGCCAAGTTAAGAATTTGATGACTACCCGTTTAAAAAAGCAACTCATTCCCTATCTTTAATCATGCCGCTTAAACTGATACAAAAAAAGATTATTTCACGGCAAATCCGGAAATCCATCGGTAAAGAAGGCAATGAAGAGATAAGCCAATATGAACTGGCCAAAGGGGCCTGGCGTATCCGGAAAATGATCAACCGGGAACTGCGTTCCCTGGCCCTGATGCTGATGGGCGTGCTTTCAGCCGGTTTCGGTTTGCAGGGATTCCTGATCCCCAACAAACTGATCGACGGCGGCGTGATGGGAATTTCCCTGCTGATCAATAAACAAACCGGTATCTCGCTTTCCTTATTGATCGTGGCGATCAATCTTCCGTTTATCCTGATGGGTTCCAGACAGATCTCCCGGATCTTCAGCCTGAAAAGCATCGGGGCCATCGCGCTGCTGGCGGCCGTGGTGGCTTTTCTGCCCTACCCGGTGGTAACCAGCGACAGGCTGCTGGTGGCGGTATTCGGCGGCTTTTTCATCGGGGCCGGTATTGGTTTGTGTATCCGGGGTGGATGTGTGATCGATGGCACGGAAATCCTAGCCATATTCCTGAGCCGGAAACAAAGCCTGTCTGTAGGTGATTTTATTCTCATTTTCAATATCATCATCTTTTCCGTGGCGGCTTACCTGCTGACCATCGAAACGGCGCTTTATTCCATACTTACTTACCTGGCGGCTGCCAAAACGGTTGACTTTATTCTCGATGGTATCGAAGAGTTCACCGGTGTTACGATCATCTCCCCGCACAGCAGCGAGATTGCCGCCTTTATCAAACAGAAAATGGGAAGGGGGCTGACCATTTATTCCGGTAAAAGAGGATATGGAAAAAGAGGAGAATCGGATACGAATACGGATATCATCTTTACGGTAGTAACCCGCCTGGAGATCAGCCGGCTGAACAGCGAGATCGAAAAGATCGATCCGCATGCCTTTATCGTGATGCAGAGTATCCGGGATACAAAAGGCGGCATGGTGAAGAAAAAACCGCTGCACTAACCAATGCGAATGCCGGTATGGAAGTCAGGCTTGCCGGATTCGAAAACTTTTGTAATTTTCCTCCCCCTGCCTGCCGGCAGTCGGGTTCCCGCCCTTTGGATAACTCCCTTATCCAGCTTTCAAAACAATGATCGTATATGATTAAAAGAACGACCGGCCGTTTGCTGCTCAGTCTGCTTGTCATCACCGGGCTGGCAGGTACGATGAATAATAATTCCCTTTCCAAATCCGAAAGAAAATACGCCATCGGCCTGATGAAGGATTCCTATAAAGAAGTCCTGAAAACGATCGGGGATCTTTCCGAATCACAGCTTAACTACAAACCTTCCCCTGAAAAATGGTCGGTGAAAGAATGCTTTTACCATATCGTGGCAACGGAAAAAGGAATAGGGTCTATGCTGGAAGGCCTGATGAAATCACCCGTCAACCCGGAGAAACGTTCGGAAATCAAATTAACCGACGAGGAGTTCGTGGCCCTGATCAGGGACAGAAGCCGCAAGGTGCAGGCAGCTGAACCCTTCCAGCCTCAAAATATCCGGTACCAGACCGTTGCGGAAGCCATGTCCGAATTCAAGACGATCCGTACGGATCATATCCGTTACATGAAAACATCCACGGAAGATATGCGTAATCATGTGGTGCCCATGCCCTTTGGCACCATCGACGGTTACCAGCTGTATCTGATGCTGGCCGCACACTGCAACAGGCATACCCAGCAAATGAAAGAAGTGATGAGCAGCCCGGGTTTCCCCGCCAGGTAGTTTTTCAACAAATGAAATTGTCTCCCGGTATCCGGTAAGACCCGTGATTTTATTTGGCTGACAATTTCTTTTCCATCCATATCAGTTTTCCCGCTGCTGTCATGCCAGCCACTACGATCCGGAAGCTCCGGGTACGGTCATTGTTATAAAAACTGAATGGTATCCGGGGATTGAAATTGTTGATGAATACAGCGGGGCGCCAGTCGAGCGTTAGGCGGTTATCCGGTTTATCCGCAGACTGTGGGGTGGCATAATCCGGCGAAAAAAACTCTTTCACAACGGAATACCCTTCATAATACACGGTATTGGCACGACCCGCATTGCCCAGGAAGTCTTTTCCCTTCCTGGTATAAATGGAGAGTACGCCCCCGGGTGCATTGCCCCAGGCGCCGGCAAACGTGCTGTACAATTTTACAAGGGCCACCTGGTTGGCGGGAATACTCGCGATCACGGACACATCCGTTTCGATTTCATTCAGGAACAGGGTCATGGGAATATTGCCCATGGAACTGATGGTGGGGCCCTGGCGGTAAAAAAGCCCGTAGTCGGGTCCATCCTGTACAATGGTAAGACCATTTACCCTCGACTGCAGGTAATCAAAAATATTATTATACGGAAGCGCTTCCTCCGTATTCACCAGGTCGATGGTGCGGGTCGCTTCACCACTGAACATTCCTTTGGTATAGCGGTCGTCCAGTTCCTGCAACGGAGATTTCTTTTTTACATTGATCGTGACCTCATCCAGCATCAGACCCTTGGCGCGGGTGAATTCCTCATAAATCGCCTTCCACGATTTCAATTTGGAATCAGCACGGGTAATACGGTCGGGCATATATTGGGTACGGGGCCAAACAATGCCCCGTTGAAGAGCATATTCCCGGAGTTGCACGTCGATATACTGGCTCTTCTTTCCTTTCACATCGCTGAACAGAAGTAACTTTTTGTCAAAAAAGATCAGGGAATCGATCATGAAACTTCCATCGGTTCGGGTCTGAAGCATTTGCGTGCTGCGGATGCGGCCACCCACGTCATTGATCATCATCAGCAGCGCCTTATCCGCGAAGGGTTTGCTGGTGCCCCTTAACGTCACCTTCCCGTTAAGCTGGATAAAAACATTATCACCCGTTGCTGTATCTGCCGGCCGTGGAATCGCGGTCCACTTAAATCTCCGCCAGCCATGGGTCATCATGAGGAGGTCAGCCGCCGATCTCACCGAATCCGAAACGTCCGAAAGGTAATAGGCCGGTCGGTGAACATATCCCGTAAGATCGGACGTAAGTAAAAACGTACTGAAGATATTCTCATCGCCCGAACCGGTTGGTTCAAAATCGGCATCCGTTACGGAAATGGAAATATTTCCCTGGACGGTATCGGTAAAGGAAAGACGGAAACGGTTTCTACCCCGGGGAGAAAAGCTGACCGTATCCTCCTCCAGGATCACGGGTTGCAAATATTCCTGGTTATTGACAAAACAAAGACGTTCCGCCAGCGGTAGTCCCTGCCTGTTAAAAACCGTCAGCTGCAGGATGCCTGAATGGAGATGACGGGTATCGATCAACCCTTCATACGCATTTTTACCGGCCGGGAAATCATGCCGGAAAACGACCCGGTGCTGCATCTGGCCGATCATCCAGGCCGGTTCAAATACCGGGTCACCGGCCGAATGTCTTATTTCAAAAAAGTTGCCGCGGGGATGCGGAATGACCGACATCACGACTCCTTTCTTAACCGCTCCGGGAAGTTCCACTCTCCGGGTAACAGGTTCGGTGATGACAGCCGTGTACTTTTCACCGGCAACCGGGTTCAGCCCGAACACGCCCATGCCATCATGTTCCTCCTGCAATGTAGCGAGTTCTTCTCCTTTCTGGTTATAGATCTTCCCCCTGGTCTTCGCGGGAAGCCCGTTATCATACACAGCTTTGAAGGCAATGCTATTGCTTAAACCTTCAACCAGGTTTCCGCCTTCCGGGAAAAAAAGGATCTGCAATTCCGGCTCTTTGACGGTGGTGTTTGTCTTCCTTTCCCTGCCATGTATCCAGAGACTTTTTTTAAACAGGAAATCGGGCGACTGTTTTAACATGGAGGGGGTAAAGGCGTAAACCGTATACATGCCGGTTTGCAGCGTGTCGGGAATCTCCCATTGACCGGCCGAAGTACCCAACAGCACGGGTAAGATCAAACGCTGTGGTTCTTTTAAACCTTCCCCGGAAAATTCGACCTGCAGGCTGGTACTGATTGTATCGGGCAAATATTCCGATGATAAATAAGCCTTGAACCAGGCGGTTTCCCCGGCCGCATATTCTTCCCGGTCAAAATGCAGAAAAATTTTTTCAATCGGGTGACGCATCGCCCACCGCACTAAATCCTCTTCCGGTTGCTGTGCGATGGATACCCGGCCTGCAAGCAGGGTGATGAGCAACCACATAAACAGAAAGTATTTCTTCATCACCAATAAAATGTGAAGTTAATAGCCTGATAATAAACATCAAAAATACAATTCATTCCATCACGGGCATTTGACGGTATTTGCATCGATTCCTTGCTTCAACAATGAATAATGTGTAATTTGTGCAACGACATAATACCTTTATGAAACCTATTCTGATTTTCATATTTCTGATCACCATCCTGCCAGGCTGCAAGAAAACCATCGAAAATATTCAGGAGGACCTGGTCATTAAAGCCATGACCGACGGACAATGGGCGATCACCAGCTTTACCAATGCGGGCGTTAACATCACCTCCGATTTCTCGGTATATCGTTTTAAATATTACAACAATCCCAAAAAGGTTGATGCTATTAACAGCGGTACGGTTGAAAAAACCGGTGACTGGGGCGGGAATTCTTCTGGTATGACCACCTGGGCCAATTTCAACGGTGCGGTATACCCCCTTATGCTTATCAACGGAACCTGGAACATTACACGCAACAGCTGGACCTACGTAGAAGCCTACCAGACGGTAGGAAGTGAAACACGGATCATGCGTCTTGATAAACAATAAGATAACTATCTGCGTCCCGGTTTTAATTAACTTTGTTCCGATCCGTTCCCCCTGCCTTTTAAACATATTTGCATTAACATCGTCACAGTTTTTCAGATCCTGGTTTTGATTTGAGGGGTAGGCCCCCGGGAGTTAGTCATTATCCATTTTCAGTTTAAAAACCGGATTTGGGGAATAATTTTTGATATAACAGAACGTTTTCATAACGGAATACTTAATAAACCGGTGCCTTTGAAGCAGCACTACTACAATATCCTTACAAAACTAATTGTTTTACAGTCATTTATCTTATCCACAATCAACCTGGTTGCTGGTCAGGCTCCGGTTGCAAATTTTTCAGGTAGTCCGCTTACGGGCTGTTCTCCGCTGGTTGTAGTTTTCCAGGATCTGTCGACCGGAAACCCGACCGCCTGGAACTGGAATTTCGGGAACGGAAACACGTCGACCCTTCGAAACCCTACAGCCTCCTATTTTACACCGGGCAGCTACACGGTAACACTTACGGTCACCAATGCCAACGGTTCCAATACCCTCACACGCACGCAATATGTTACCGTTTATGAATCGCCCACAGTAAATTTTTCAGCCAGTACGGTGAGCGGTTGTTTCCCACTGAGGGTTCAGTTCCAGGACCTCTCTACGGCCGGCACAGGCAATACCAATGTTTCCTGGTTATGGGATTTTGGGAACGGAACAACTTCAACGCTGCAAAATCCATTCATTACTTATGGCAGCGCCGGTACCTACTCCGTTACGCTAAGGGTTACAAATGACAAGGGATGTACCCGCGTTCTGAGCCGGACAAACTATATTACAGTAACCAGCGGGGTTACGGCAGGATTCACGCATACCCAGCCAACCGTTTGCCGGGCTCCGGCGGATATCAGTTTTACGAACAGTTCAACAGGCCCCCCCACCCTGAGTTACCTCTGGAATTTTGGTGACGGAAATTTTTCCACTGCAGCCAACCCGGTACATACCTATACGGTTAACGGGAGTTATATAGTAACCCTCGTAACTTACAGCACAGCCGGTTGCCAGGATACCGCGAGAAGCAACCCGATCCTGATCGGCAATTACACCACATCGTTTAATTACCCGCCCCAGGTATGTGCCGGTGAACCGGCCAGTTTTACCAATACCAGCACACCGGCCCCGGTGAGTTCGGTCTGGAATTTCGGTGACGGGGCCACAGCCACCACAATCAATGCCACGCACAGTTACAGTACCCCGGGTGTTTACCTGGTCAAACTCATCAACACCTATTCCGGCTGCACCGATTCGGTAACGCAGAGCATTACGGTCAACTCCAACCCGGTGGCGGATTTTTCTGCACCGGTAACATCGAAGTGCGAACCCCCGTTTACGGTCAACTTCCAGGATCTTTCCACCGGGGGAGCCGTGGCCTGGGAATGGGATTTTGGTGACGGGGGAACGTCCTCCGTTCAGAATCCCGCGCACACTTATACCAGTTATGGGAATTTTACCGTACAACTCATAGTAACCAATGCATCCGGGTGCAGGGACACGCTGATACGGCCTGATTTTATCATTGTGCGCAGGGCGCAGGTCAGCATTCCAGGCTTACCCGCCCGGGGCTGTATCCCTTTTTCATTCAATTTCAACCCCATCATCACATCAGTTGATGCGGTCACTTCCTACAGCTGGGATTTTGGCGACGGGGGCAGTTCCACGCTTCCCAACCCAACCTATACTTACACCACACAGGGAACGTATAATGTAACCCTTACGATCACTACCAGTTCGGGCTGCACTGATGATACTACGTTTGCCAATGCCATCCGGGTGGGCTCAAAACCGGTCGCCGATTTCAGCGCGGCGCCCAATCCCATCTGCGCACGCCAGCCCGTGCAGTTCACCGATCTTTCCGTACCGGCAGATGAATGGTCATGGGATTTTGGCGACGGCGCCACGTCGACGATGCAAAACCCGGCGCATGCCTATAACGATACCGGTTATTTCTCCGTGCGCCTGATCGCTTTCAATAACGGATGCCCCGACACCATTACCAGGAACAATTACATTTACGTAATGCCCTCGATCGCTGCATTTACCATCACACCCGACTGCAGCAACCGCCTGCGTTTTATTTTTACCGATCAGTCGATCCTTCCTCTTAGCTGGGAATGGGATTTTGGTGACGGTAATTCATCCACCGTACAGAACCCGGTACATATTTTCCCTTCGCTGGGCAGTTACAATGTACGCCTGATCGTTCGAAACGGAGGGTGTGCGGATACGATCTATCAAACCGTGAACGCGGTGGATGAAAACCCCGATTTTACGGCCAGTCCGACCACCGCCTGCCGCATCGCTGATATCGCCTTTACCGCCATTAATATCAATACCGCCAATATCAGTAATTATTTCTGGGATTTTGGCGATGGTGCAACCACCACAATGCCGGCACCCGTCGTCAACCACAGTTATGTGAATTCCGGCACCTATACCGTTACGCTCACAACCACAGATATCAACGGCTGTACGGATACCCGCACCATCAACAATTATATCCGCATCAACGGGCCGGTGGCCGGGTTCAGCGCCACAAATACAACAGGCTGCACCGGCCTGATCACCACCTTTAATGACCTGTCAACGGGCGACGGCGTTAATCCATTTACCAGCTGGCAGTTTGATTTCGGTGATGGCATAACGCAAACCTTTTCCGCGCCCCCTTTCCAGCATACCTATAATACAACCGGCACGTTCTCTGTAAAAATGGTAATTACCGATGGGGCGGGTTGCCGCGACAGCATCACCCTGAGCAACCTGGTTACGGCCACAGATCCCATTCCGGATTTTACATCCGCCGATACGCTTACCTGCCCCAATGCCCTGGTCACTTTCAATAATACTTCGGGCCCTCCCGGTTTCAGCAGTTTTTGGGATTTCGGCGACGGAAACACTTCTACTGTAACATCCCCCACCCATACATACGGCAGCACGGGCCTGTATGCTATTAAACTGAGGATCACCGACGCGTATGGCTGCTCCGATTCGGTTACTAAATCCAATTACATCCGTGTGGATGTGCCCGTTCCTTCTTTTATATTCAATGATTCCATCAGTTCATGCACGCCGATGGAAGTGCAGCTGACCAATACGTCCTCCTTTTATACTTCATCATTCTGGGATTTCGGCCCGGGAGAGGGTACATCCACCCTTAATAATCCCTCCCATTTTTACAATACAGCGGGTACGTACCCGATAAAACTTGTGATCACCAGCCCGGGCGGCTGCACCGATTCGCTCACCCGGTTCGTAACGATCTTTGACACGGTGGGTTCGACCATGAGTTATCTGCCCGTGGGCGGATGCAAACCCTTAAGTGTAAGTCTGAATACCTTCAGCCCGGGCCCGATGGCCTCCTATTTCTGGGATTTCGGCGACGGCAACACGGCGGTTTCCTCAACACCTAATATAACTCACGTGTATACTTCATACGGTAATTTCCTTCCCAAAGTGATCATGGAGGATCCCACCGGTTGCCAGATCCCCCTTTCCGGACTGGATACAGTCTTTGCCGTGGGGGCCGCCGCGCGGTTTGGCCAGAGCGACAGCCTGTTTTGCGATTTCGCGAATGTGAACTTCAGCGATTCCACCACCTATAACGATCCCATTACTTCCTGGAGTTGGGCGTTTGGCGACGGGGGAACTTCCACCCTGCAAAATCCCTCCCATCTCTACAGCGGTCCCGGTTTGTATACGGTCCGGCTGATCGTGAACACTCAACAGGGCTGCACCGATACCCTAACCCGGCAAAACCTGATTGCGGTGGTGCAGCGACCCCTGATCGATATCCGGGGCGATTCGGTGCTGTGCATCAACAACTCACTTACGCACAGCGGTATCTTTATCCAGCCGGATACTTCCGCAGTGACCTGGTCGTGGAGCTTTCCTAACGGTAATGTATCAACGCTACAGAATCCGCCGCTACAAACCTACGCTACCGTGGGTTCATTTACCATTACCGCCATTGCTACCAACAGTACGGGTTGCCGCGACACCACCACGCAAAGCCTCCAGGTGAATCCGCTGCCGGTGGTGAATATGCCCGCTCAAATGACGGTACAGAACGGGTTCCCGGTTACCATTCCGGCTACCTATTCTCCCAATACGGCTACCTGGTCCTGGTCACCGGCAACTGGACTCAGTTGCTCCACCTGCCCCACACCCGACGCGGGTCCGGCATTCAACACCCTTTACCAGGTCATTTTCACCGATTCGAACGGCTGTTCGAATTTCGGAACGATCCGGGTAGACGTGATTTGCAAGGATGCGAACCTGTTTATCCCGAATACATTTTCACCCAACGGCGACGGAAGCAATGAAATATTCTATCCCCGGGGTAAGGGACTGGCCCGTGTGAAACTGCTCCGGATCTTCAACCGCTGGGGTGAAGTGGTGTTTGAAAAAAGGGATGTGCCGGTCAATGACCCGTCCGCAGGCTGGAACGGAAGCTTTAAAGGCGGTAAACCGATCGCGGATGTCTATGTGTACCAGGCCGAGGTATTCTGCGAAAACGGACAACTCATCACCCTGAACGGCAATATTGCCCTGATCCTATAACCGGTATGAAAATGAGGAGGACGATACGATTCCTGTTTTTAATGCTCCTGCAAGGAGGCTACCTGCTCCCTGCCGCCGGACAGGACATTCATTTTTCCCAATTCTTTGAAACGCCCTTGTGGAGAAACCCTTCACTGGCCGGAATCTTCACCGGTGATTACCGCGTGCAGGCGGTTTACAGGGATCAATGGAACAATGTAACGGATGCTTACCGCACCGCCTCGGTGAATGCCGAGATCAAAATGCCGGTGGGAAACGTGAATGATTTCGTAACGGCCGGGGTGCAGGTATTGTATGACCGGGCGGGCACCATCGGGCTGACCACCACGCATGTGCTGCCCGCGCTCAACTATCATAAATCACTGAGTACTGAAAAAAACAGTTACCTCTCGCTGGGTTTTATGGGAGGATGGGTGCAGCGGCGTTTCGACCCGTCCAAAGTGACCACCAATACACAATATGAGGGCGGTGGTTTGGGTGAGAATTTCATGCATACGCAGTACAGTTATCTCGACGGCAGCGTGGGTATGAGTTATAATGCCAGCCTGGGCCAAAACCCGAATAACAATTATTATCTCGGCGCCGCCTATCATCATTTCAACCGGCCCAAGAATTCATTTTACCGCAACGCCACGATCGAACTGCAACCCAAGTGGGTTTTTTCCGGGGGTTTCCGGATGGGCGTGACGGATTACGCCTATATCACCATCCTGGCCGATCATTCACGGCAGGGCGGTCACATGGAAACGGTAGCGGGCGGCATGTATGGACTCAAACTGGGCGATGATCCCGACAATCCCCGTTATGTGATCCATGCGGGCACCTTCCTCAGATGGAATGACGCGCTGATCCCCGTTCTGAAACTGGATTATGCGCCTTATTCCGTTTCGTTCAGTTATGACGCCAATATTTCCAAACTGAAACCATCCACTTACGGGCGGGGCGGGTTTGAGATTTCGATTACTTACACGGGGTCACGAAAAGAAAAGGGGGAATACCTGCTTTGTCCCAAATTCTGACCAGTTGAGAACTATTCCCCGATTGCCTCCCGGGGAAAACCCGTTTGCAGAAGAATTGATTTAACTCTGCGTTTCCGGCACCCTCTGTGTGATGATCTTTTTCACACGAATAGAACAGTTATATCGGATGCTGTACGCTGAGTTTTTTTTCATCGCACAGAGAAAAAAGAGAAAAGGAGAACAGAGCGTAGGTCCGTTACCGTCTTATTTTCTCTTTTCCCCCTGTGCGAGGTTTCCGGGAAATATCACGCAGGGCTCAGTATGATTCTTCTCTGCGTGTCATTTCTTTATGCAAATCCCCGGGTATTCACCAGGTAATTCATATAACATGTGGAATTTTATTCCTTCGTTTCAAACAAACCTTTCCAAACCAGGGCTGCAGCAATACCGCCTGCAATGGGGGCCGCGAAGAATAGCCACAGTTGTGTAAGCGCCTTTCCCTGTGCGAAAATAGCCGGCCCGAAACTGCGTGCGGGGTTAACCGATGTTCCGGTTACCGGTATGGCCACCAGGTGAATAAGCACCAGGGTGAGGCCGATTGCCAGGCCCGCCATAGTACCGTTCCCCCATTTGGAGGTAGTGGCAAAGATCACGAACAGGAAAAGAAAGGTGAGAACGGCTTCCGTTACGAAGGCCGAAGTCAAATTATATCCCGCCAGGTATCCCTCCCCCCATCCGTTGGAGCCCAGCGCCCATTCCCCCATGGCAAATCCGGGCGCCCCTTTCGCTATCAGGTAAAGCACCCCGGCACCCAGTGTGGCGCCAACCATTTGCGCAACAATATAATTCAATGCATCCCCGGCTTTGATCTTTCCCGCCACCAGCATGGAGATCGTTATGGCCGGGTTGATATGACAACCGGTGATGCCGCCGATTGAATAGGCCATAACCACCACAGCCAAACCGAATGCCAGCGAGATACCCAGCAACCCGATACCCGAAGGACCGGATGTGGAAACACCGGCTATGACCGCCGCTCCGCAACCAAACAATACCAAAGAGAATGTGCCGATTAATTCGGCCAGAAACTTTTTCATAAACGTGTGGTTTAGGCTGCCGTCCTGCCGGGACCGGTACGGCAACTGGTTAAAAAAACCGGTACGGTAATAAACCCGGGGGGCTAAACTTTGTTACTTTGAAGGTATTCCAAAGAAACATGGAACGAAACCCGAATTATTCACATTAAGCCATCCTCAAAATGTCATTAGAAGTGGGTCAGCCCGCCCCGGATTTTACCCTGTACAACAGCGAAAAGAAACCCATAACTCTTTCTGAGTTAAAAGGACAGAATGTGTTGCTGTTATTCTTCCCGCTTGCCTTCACCAGCGTATGTACGGCCGAACTCTGTTCAGTGCGCGATAACCTGGGCTGGTACAATAATGTGAACGCGCGCGTGTTTGGGATATCCGTCGACGCGCTGCATACACTTGCCCGTTTCAGGGAAGAACAGCAACTCAACTTCACCTTGCTGAGCGACTTCAATAAAGAAGTTTCCCGTGCATACGGTTCCATCTATGAACTATTCGGATATAATATGAAGGGCGTTTCCAAACGATCCGCCTTCGTCATCGACAGGGAGGGAATCCTGCGTTACGCGGAGGTTCTGGAGAATGCCGGGGAAATCCCGGATTTCGGCCGGATCAGAGAGGTGCTGGAAGAATTGAAATAATAATTCGTTAAAAGGCTGGCAAGGGATTCACTTAAAATGCTGATTTATAATTGATTTTATTGGGTCGTAGATTTACGTTGCGCATATAAAATTTATGGCCTACTTTTCGAATAATAAAAGTAAATTTGTTTCGTTGAGACGAATTCTACCCATACTATCCTTTATTCTGTTGATTGCCATTCAGTCGCAGGGCCAATCTTCACGATCTGCTCCAACTGCCGATGTGCAGGACAGGATCGTGAAATTATATCCCAACCCGGCCACAACTTATATCACCTTTGATCTTCAAAAAAACTACCGGGCGGGTCTTACGATCACAGTATACAATGGCGTGCTCGGGAAAAAAGTTTATGAATCGGTCAATACTCCTTCGAAAGTAACTGTAGATCTCAGCGATTTCAACCGCGGTGTTTACATCTATCATGTCAGCGATGCCGGGGGCCGGATCATTGAATCCGGAAAGTTCCAGGTTTCCCGCTAATCAATCATTTTCCGATTTTCTTACTGCACCTGTATTATCAGGAACTTCAGGTATTGTGTGTTGTCCATTCCCCGGATGATGGGATGATCGGCCGATTGTGATTGAAAAATGACCTGCCTGATCCTTCTTCTCGCATCACGGGCCGCCATGTCGATGACCTGGAGGAACAGGTCGGGGCTCACCAGGCTGGTGCAGGAAGAGGTGACAAGAAAGCCGCCGGGATTCACCAGTTTCATTCCCCTCAGGTTGATCTCCTTGTAACCGGTGATGGCTTTTTGTATCGTTTCCCTGCTCTTGGTAAAAGCAGGCGGATCCAGCATGACCACATCATACCGGCGTCCTTCTTTTGACCATTGTTTCAGCACATCAAAGGCGTTGGCGGCTTCGAAGCGGCATAAATGGTCGAGCCCGTTTAGTTTGGCGTTGGCATTGGCCTGGTCCACGGCCTGCGAAGAAATATCCAGTCCGAGTACGGAACGGGCTCCGTAATGCGCCGCATGGATCTCAAAGGTGCCGGTATAGGTAAATGCACCCAGTACATCCGCCCCTTTTACAATATGCTGTATGGCCCTGCGGTTATCCTGCTGATCCAGGAAATAACCCGTCTTCTGCCCGTTTTCCAGGTCTACATAAAATCGCAGCCCGTTTTCATTGATGATGATCCGGGTGTCAAAAGGCGCGGAAAGAAAACCCTTCTGCTGGGACAATCCTTCCAGTTCCCGCACGGGGGCGTCATTCCGTTCATAAATCCCTTTGGGTGAAAAGATTGTTTCCAGCGCTTTAACGATCGCGTGTTTCCATGTATCGATTCCCAGCGCCAGGGTCTGAATCACGAAATAATCGTTGAACTTATCGATAATGAGCTGGGGTAAACCATCGGCCTCCCCGAATACAAGCCGGCAATTTTCCGTATACCCGATCTTCTTCCGGTACTCCCAGCATTCCCGGATCCGGTTCAAAAAGAACAGATCGTTGATCTCCTCGGTCTTTTCCCTTGTGAGCAGCCTGATCTGGATCTGCGAGCGGGGATTTACATACCCTTTCCCGATAAATTTCTTATCATGTGTAAACACTTCCGCGATCTCGCCGGCCACCATGTCCTGTTCCGCAACGCCCACTTCGTTATTGAATATCCAGGGATGACCATTGGCGATCCGGGGCGATATTTTTCTTTTGAGACTGATTTTGTTCATCGTGGCAAGGTAAGGAAAGGTTTAAGGAATGGTAAAAAGGAACAGGTATGACGGCGATTAATTTCCTGTATTTTTCCTAGTACTGTCGTCTGCCAACTGTTTCATCAGGATACCGGGTACCTGTAAGAGGGGCCGGGATCTGTTCCTGAAAAGACTTCCCTTTCTTAATACCCTGCAAATAAAAGTCAACTTCAGGCTAAAAAGCACCCGGAAAGGTCAATTTGTCCAAACCCGGGGCTTGGCAGTATTCTTGTCCATCGTACCTTTGCAGGCCCGAACCCGCAATTTGTCGCGGGGCGGGTTATAATTTGAAAAAATGGCAGAAAAAGACATGAAAGAGAAGGAAAACGGAACCCCGGAAAATACCGCCATACCCGATATCAATACCGATGAGAACCTGAGCGGCACCACGCACCTGAATGAACCGGTGGCGGAGGAATCGGAAATTGAAAAATTACGGGCGCAGCTGGATGAAGCAAAGGATAAACTGCTTCGCAAAATGGCGGAGTTTGAGAATTACAGGCGCCGGAGTTCGGCAGAAATGCGGGAACTGATCCAGACGGCCGGTAAAGAAGTGATCATCGACCTGCTGGATGTGCTGGATGATTGCGACCGGGCCCAGAAACAAATGGAAAACAACGAAGACGCCACGGCTCTTAAAGAGGGGGTGCTGCTGGTGTTTAACAAGTTGCGTAATACCCTGCAGGCAAGGGGGGTAAAGGTTATGGAATCGATCAACAGGGAATTTAATCCTGACCTGCATGAAGCGATCACGGAGATCCCGGCGCCATCAGAGGAATTGAAAGGAAAAGTAGTTGATGAAGTGGTAAAAGGATATTACCTGAACGAAAAGATCATCCGTCACGCGAAAGTGGTGGTGGGGAAATAAAGCTGTGAGCCACGGGCTTTGAGCTGCAAGTGGCGAGCGCATAGATAAATTAATATGTCCAAGAGAGATTATTACGAAATACTGGGTGTAGGCAAGAATGCTTCCGCGGATGAAATCAAGAAGGCGTACCGGAAAGTAGCCATGCAATACCACCCGGACCGGAACCCGGGCGATAAATCCGCTGAAGAGAAATTCAAAGAGGCGGCGGAGGCTTATGAAGTGCTGAGCGATGCGGACAAAAAAGCGCAGTATGACCGCTACGGTCACGCGGGCGTAAGCGGTAACGGAAGGGGCGGATACAGCGGCGGCGGCATGAACATGGAAGATATCTTCAGCCAGTTCGGGGATATTTTCGGGGATGACCTGTTCGGCAGTTTTTTTGGCGGCGGTGGACAGCGAAGAGGCGGCGGGCAACGGGCGCGCGGGGTGAGAGGAAGCAATCTCCGGGTCAAATTGAAACTCACGTATGAAGAGATCGCCAAAGGAGTGACCAAGAATATTAAGGTCAAAAAATATGTGAACTGCACGACCTGCAATGGCAGCGGCGCTAAGGACAAAGGGAGCGTGCAGACCTGCAGCACCTGCGGCGGGAGCGGCCAGGTAAGAAAAGTGCAGAATACATTTTTAGGGCAGATGCAGACCGTTACCACCTGTCCGGCCTGTAACGGCGAGGGTACCAGCATCACGGCCAAATGCGCCAATTGCAAAGGAGAAGGCAGAGTGTTTGGAGAAGAAACCGTTACAATCGATATTCCCGCGGGTGTACAGGAAGGTATGCAGATGAATGTGGGCGGCCGGGGTAACGCGGGTGAAAGGGGCGGAATGCCCGGCGATCTCATCGTGCTGATCGAGGAAGAACCGCATAAAGAACTTCACCGGGAAGGTTTGAACGTGGCTTACGAATTGCATCTTTCATTTACCGATGCCGTTTTCGGCACCCAGATCGAAGTGCCCACCATCGACGGGCGGGCCAAAATCAAAATACCACCCGGCACCCAGAGCGGAAAGATCTTCCGGCTGAAAGGAAAGGGTTTTCCCGCCGTGAACTCCTATCAAAAAGGCGACCAGCTTATCCAGGTGAATGTCTGGACACCCCAGCATGTAAGTTCAGAAGAAAAAGCCCTGCTCGAAAAATTAAGCCAGTCGCCCAATTTTAAACCCCATCCCGAAAAGGGTGGCAAGAATTTCTTCGACAGGATCAAGGAGATGTTTTCATGATCCTCCCGAATTGTACGAGCGGTCAATGATACTGCGCTCCTCCCCCTTTTTTCTTTTTTACCTTGGAATACAACGTGCGGGTATGCTGCACCAGGTTCACAAATTCCTTTTGGATCAGGTCGTCGGTACCCGATGAGGATTGCGCGAGGGTGATCACATCGTTCCAGCTGCTGTTCTTAACAAATGGTGAATTGCGCAGCATGGACCCGAACATGGCTACGGAAGCGGAGAAGCGGTAGCATTTATCCAGGTCCTCGAAATGCCGGAAATCGAGGTAGCTTTTATACCCGAACTGGTGCTCCTCTTCCCTGTTGGGATGTTTGTACCGCATGATAATGTCGGCAAATCGTTCCCCGGCCAGGTCCTGCTTCAACACTTTCTGGTTTTCTTCGGTAGGCACGATCTCGAACAGGGCAATCATGGAGTAACCCGATCCGATCTCTCCACCCTCGATCACTGAAGTGGAATCGCGAAGGGCGCCCACCTTGTTGTCGAAACCGATAAGCCGGTATTCTTTCACATAAGCAGGATTGAATTCCACGTTCATATACACATCGTCCGCCACCGCGTACAAAGTCTGGGTAAATTCTTTCAGCAGCACTTTTTCCGCTTCCATAAAATTATCGAGGTACGCGAAGTTGCCATTCCCCTTGTTGGCCAGCGTATGGATCTTGGAATCCTTATAATTACCCATGCCCACACCCAGGCAGGTGAGATAGATCCCGGATTCGCGCTGGAGAGAAATCAGCTCATCCAGTTCCTGTTCGGTCTTAACGCCCACATTAAAGTCGCCATCGGTGGCCAGGATCACGCGGTTATTGCCTCCTTCGATAAAATGGTTGCGTGCCACACTGTATGCGATGCGTATCCCCGATTCACCGGGGGTGGACCCGCCCGGTTCCAGTTCATCGATGGCTTTCAGGATCTTTTCCTTTTCGGCGCCGCTCGTGCAATTAAGCATGATCCCGGTAACGCCGCCATAGACCACGATCGACACGGAATCCTTTGCCCGCAGGTTATTCACCAGCAGGCGGAATGCCGATTTCAGCAGCGGAAGCCGGTTGACCATATCCATGGATCCGGACACATCGATCAGGAACACCAGGTTACTCGGCGGCAGGGAATCGAGGTTTAGTTTTTTGGCGGAAAGATTTACATAATACAATTGGTTGGCCGGGTTCCAGGGACAGGAACTGAGCTGTGTTTTGATATGGAACAGTTCGTCCCCTTTGGGCGCTGAATAATTCAGGTTGAAATAATTCAGCATTTCCTCGATCCGCACCGCGTCCGGCGGCACCACCGAATTAAGGTTGATGAACCGGCGGATATTGCTGTAGGAAGCCCGGTCCACGTTGAGCGACATTCCCGTATTGGGAAATTTTTTCGCACTCACGAAATGATTTTCCAGCAGGCTGGCATAGGTTTCCTCGCCGGTGTACCAGTCCTTCTGTTCTTCCTTGTCAAGATCCCGTGTCAGGGAAGCCAGCTTATCACGCCGGTTTTGGGATGCGGAGGCTGGCAGGGGTTTGAGTTTAACACTGGCGTATTGATCGGCGTTCAGCAGCAGTTTCTCCGTTCGGTATCCTTCAAATGAAAAACTGAATGTATCTACCTGCAGGTGACTGAGAATCCCGAAAGTGCCCTGGGTGCCGCTGCGGAATACATAACCTGTCTTGTGCTGCAGGATGGCGACGTTCTGTAATATATTACCCGCTTCATCCTTGACCTCGCCGCGCAGGTAGAATTGCTGGGCGCATAAGGACGAACCAAAGAGCAAAAAGGCAAGTATATGACAAGCGGTCTTCAGACGGATATTTTGCCCGATAAGGTACAAAAAAAGGGCGATAGCCTCAAGCCGTTCATATTCAGCGTGAACCGGTCAGAAATTAACTGCAATATGAGGCCTGGAGTTGCGACAGCCTGTGGGAGAGATTAAACTGTAGAAACAACCTGGTAGATTTCCTTGAAATTGCGGCCCAGGCCATCATAATCGAGCCCATAGCCGACGACGAATTTGTTGGGTATATCAAAACCCACATAATCCAGCAGCAGCGGGTACTCGGTGGCAGATGATTTGTGGAGCAGGGTGGCGATCTTCAGCGATTTGGGCTGCTGGTGTACCAGCTTCGGCAGGAAATTATGCAGGGTCTTGCCGGTATCTACGATATCTTCCACGATGATCACATCCTTTCCGAATAGATCCTCCTCGAGCCCGATCGACGTGACCACCTTACCGGATGATTTCATTCCCTTATACGAGGCCAGCTTGATAAAACACAGTTCCGCTTCGATCGTCAGGTGCTTGAAGAGGTCGGAGGCGAACATAAAGGATCCGTTCAGGATCGCGATAAAAAGTGGTTTTTTCCCGGCATAGTCCAGATTGATCTGCGCAGCGATTTCCCGGACGCGCTGCTGAATACGGTCCTCCGGAAGATAAATTTCAAAGGATCGTTCATGCACTTTCACGGTGCCCATAAACAAGGGTGGTTTTTAATTGGTTCCCCTTGCCGGGGCGCCGGGTAAAAGCGTTTGCTGGGAATTCAATGCCAGTTTCGGTGAGACCGGCGCTTTACGCTGCAGGCTGAGCTGGGTACCCACGGCCGGTATCTCCCCTTTTCTCAGCCAGTTCAGTTCGAGCAGGCTTTCCAGCCGGATGGCCTGAAGCTGGGCAATATCATGAAGCGTTTCTCCCGGTTGCACGGTATGAAATTCCTGGTTACCGGTCTTGCGCTTCCGTTGCAGGTAGATCAGCCGGTCCTTATCCACCTCTTCCGCCCGGGGAATTTCATTGAACTCAAAAATTTTTGCGAGATCCACATCATATTCGCCGGCGATCATCAGGTAGGATGTGCCTTTGGGTACATACACCACTTTGGTTTCGTTGATCCTGAATTCACCGGCCGGGTATGACGGTTTCGTTACTACGGTCGTTTCCGCATTCACCAGGGTTTCCGTTGTAACGGGACCCGCGTCACCGGTCATGCTGATCGTTCTCCCGTTTTCATCCCTGTTATCCGATACGGCGAGCTCTGTACCCATATCCGCGATCTTTCCCATCGCGATCAGTGAATAGGTCTGCAACCCGTAATCCTCGATCGCTTTAATGAGCGCCATGGCATACCGGGGATTCGTGGCATAACCGGCTTTTTTGAGACCCCAGGCCCAGCCATTATAATCGGCCGGGTCAAGATTAAAAAGAAACCCGTAGCGCTGGTTGTTTTTCAAAAAATCCGAATGGTCGCGGTAAGAATCTTCCGGGGAGGAATACTTTCGGAAGCATTCACCCCGCAGGTCATCATCATGCTTCACGGTGGGGCCCGTCCAGTTGGATTTGCATTTGATGCCAAAATGATTATTGGAACGGATCACCAGGTCGCTGGTGCCGGCCATGGTTTCGATGATACCCTGTGCCAGTTTTATCGAAGCCGGTACGCCGGTACGCTGCATTTCGGCGATCGCCAGGTCCTTGTACTGGCTGATATAATTCTTTACAAGTTCGGATTGCTGCGCAGCAGACGTAACCGATACCAGCAGAAAAACGATCAGTAAAATGTTCTTTAATTTTTGCATAGTCCGGGGTGAATTTCGAATACAGAACAGGGAATGCAGAAGTAAGAAGTTGAACAACCCGATACTTCTAAATTCTTCCCTCTTCAATCTTCATTCTTATTTCTTCATAGTTTTCGGATCAAAAATAGCCCGTCCCGCACGGTCAGTACCATTTTATCGATGTCGGTCCGGTTCCTGATAAACTCGTTAAAGGCCTGTATGCCTTTTGCGCTTTTTCCCGTCACTTTTTCTTCCAGCACCTGGCCGTGGAAAAAGATATTATCTGCAAAAATAAACCCGTTTTTCCGCAAATAGGGGAAAACGAGGTTAAAATATTGAATATAAGCGGGTTTATCCGCATCAATGAACACCAAATCCCAGGTTTCGGCCAGTTCCGGGATAATATCTAACGCATTTCCGGTGTGTGAAATTATGCGGTCGGACCATTCCGACCGGTCAAAAAAAGACCTGGCTATTTGGGCGTCGGCCTCCCGGATCTCGATGGTATGCAGGAGCCCTGCATCCCCCAGGCCCTTTGCCAGGCAAAGGGCGCTGTAACCGGTAAAAGTCCCGATCTCCAGGATCCGGCGGGGCCGGATCATGCAGCTGAGCATTTCCAGCAGTTTGCCCTGCAGGTGGCCGCTGAGCATATGGTATTCGGGATGGTGCTGTAGCGTGTATTCATTTATCTCCCTCAGCAGGGGATCCTCTGAGGAGGAATAATGCCCTGCATATTGCTCGGCAAGGGGAAGGATCAGGTCCACGTGAATAATTTTTAATAAAGTTACATCTGCCTAAGCGTTGAATTAAGAATGATGAACAAGGATTTAAGAATGTCGAAGTAGTAATCATTGCCTTCTGCATTCAAAATTCTTATTCGACATCCTTATTTCTCCTCCCCCTTCCGGGAGATCATCCACAACCCGATAAACGTGAAGATCCCGTTAATGAGGATCAGTTCATTCCCGATGATATATCCATTGAAAACGGATCGGGAAATATTCTCCAGTCCCAGTTTCACATGCAGTTTGGCCTCATACCAGGCCGGGTTGCTAAGCATATCGAGGCCAAGCGCCAGTAAAGGGGCGATGATGCACACATACCAGATCCGGCTGTTGTCGAGCGTGCGTTTGGTAAGTATGCCGAACGCAAACAAACCCAGCAGCGGTCCGTAGGTGATACCGGCGAATTTGAGGATGAAGTCGATGATCAGTTTGTCGTTGATCCATTTGAACAGCAGCACCATCAGGAAGAAGACCAGCGCGAATGTGAAATGCACTTTTAACCGGGTTCGCTTCTTCTCTTTTTCGGTTCCTGTTCTTTCCTTCAGGTTGAGGATGTCAATGCAAAAACAGGACGTAAGTGAGGTAATGGCCCCGTCCACGCTCGGGAACAACGCGGAGATCAGCGCGATGATGAAGATGATCCCGATCGTGCCGCTGAACACTTCGCTGAGAGCGATCGTGGGGAAGAGATCATCCGGCGGAACGGCGATCCCCTTCTCGGATGCATAGAGGTACAATACGCCGCCCAGTACGAGGAACAGAAAGTTGACGATCATCAGCACCCCGGTGAAGGTCATCATGTTCTTCTGCGAGTCTTTCAGGTTTTTCACGCTGATGTTCTTCTGCATCATCTCCTGGTCCAGACCGGTCATGGCGATGGCGATGAACATGCCGCCAATGATATGTTTTAATGCGAAAGAACCCGATTTCACATCGGGGTTGAAGATCTGCGTATATCCCTTATCGGCCATCAGGCTCATGGCGCCTCCAAAATCAGTGCCCAGGGCCTTGATGATGACGAAGGTGCAAACCACCAGGCCGGCCAGCATACCTGTTGTTTGCAATGTATCCGTATAGATGATCGTTTTCACCCCGCCTTCAAAAGTATACAGCAGGATGAGCACCAGGATCACAAAGGCGGTTGCCTCGAAGGGAATGCCCATTTTGTTGAAGATAAACGTTTGCAGCACGCTGATCACCAGGTACAGCCGGGCCGTGGCGCCCACGGTGCGGGAAAGAATGAAGAAAAAAGCGCCCGCCTTATGCGCATTGATGCCCAGTCGTTTTTCGAGGTACGTGTAAATGCTGGTCAGGTTCATCCGGTAATACAATGGCAGCAGTACGAAAGCGATGACGATATAACCCAGCAGGTACCCGAGCACAACCTGGTAATAAAAAAAATTACTGCTGCCCACGCTTCCGGGCACGCTCACAAAGGTCACCCCGCTGAGGGAGGTGCCGATCATGCCAAAAGCCACCAGCATCCAGTTGCTGTTGCGGTTGCCGATGAAGAAGGATTCATTGTCCGAACCCCGGGATGTATACCAGGCCACGGCCAGCAGGAGTACGAAATACCCGATCACGAAAAAGAAAAGCACGGTTGCCGACATAGAAAGCTTTTTCTGTTATTCAAACATTATGTATTTCAACCAGGGATCAATGAATTTGAGCTGTGTTCTTTTTGAAATTTCAATTTTTTTACCACATAGGACATAGAAAAACACATAGAACTGTAATTCAGGATTTTCCTTGTGTCCCCCCTCTTTGGTCTTTATTCTATTTGGTTCAAGCACATTTATAACATAGAATAACGCATAGCTTATCAAAACAACCTCTTCTATTTGCCCCCCTCTGTGTTCTATGTCCTATGTGGTTCAGAAAATCCGAACCCGTTTGCTCCCAAATTTTGAAGATAGCAAAAAATACTCTCCCTTTGCCACAATATACCTGATATGACAATACGATCAGTTGCTGTTTTCTGCGGTTCAAAAAATGGTACCAATCCCCTGTTTACAGCGCACGCGGCTGAACTGGGCTGCCAGCTTGCGGAGAAAAAAATAAAAGTCATTTACGGCGGGGGCAGCGCCGGACTGATGGGTGTGGTGGCCGACAACGCCATGGAAAAAGGAGGCGAGGTGCAGGGGTTCATTCCCCGGATCCTGCTGGAATGGGAGGTGCAGCACAGGGGCATCACCGAACTCATCACCTGTGATGATATGCATGAGCGAAAAAGACGTATCTACAGCGTCTGCGATGCGGCGGTGGTATTGCCGGGCGGGTTTGGGACACTGGATGAATTGTTCGAGATCGTTACCTGGAACCAGCTGACGATTCACGACAAGCCGATTTACATTCTAAACTCCGGTGGTTTTTATGATCACCTGCTGGAGCATATTGAATTAATGAAAAGGGAAGGTTTCCTGTATGAAGAAGCGCTTCAGAGAATCAGCATTGTCAGCACCCCGGGCGAATTGCTGAGTCATTTTGGATAACCGGCACGGGGATCAATGCCATTCCCTGAGTGGTAATTTTTTTACCCGTTGAAACCGGGCACCCCGGCGAATATTTTACTTTCCTCTTTGTCCGCCACCCAGGTAAAAGATAAAACCTGTACGGAATACCGGGAGCACGCGCCCGAACTGGTCGCGGTACGGCGAATTCACGTCATTCAGCGCGTCGATCATGATGCTGGTATAAAACTGCGAATGCCCGATCATGCGGTTGCCATACCCCAGTCCCACGAGCAGACTGGTGGCGTCGAATTTTTCTTTATAAACGGTTGCGCCGTCCACCACTTCCCGGTAGGTAATGCCGTTGAACTCCAGTTGCCCGCCCACAAAGATCATGCGCACCGGCCAGATGCGCAGGAAGGGTCCTGCTCCCAGCGCCAGGTAGCGCAGCGATTCGTTGGCAAAATTGCTGCGCTGGGTGATATAGGTCAGGTTGGTGGCAATACCGGCGTCCAGGAAACGGTTGATGCTGTATCCCACTTCGGGGTTCAGTCCGATGATGAAACCATTGGAAAAACCAAGATTGATACCCGAACCGATAAAGAGATGATCGGGTTTCCAGCCTCCTTTTTCCTCTTCATCCTGGGCGTGCAACAAAGACACGGTGAGCACGATCAACAATAAGGACAGAATTAATTTTTTCATCACTATGATTATTTATTTTCAGTTTTCAACAAGGAACTGATCCTTCAAAATTTTTGGTTCTGTCATTCCGGGCAGGGGGCGTCTGTACCGGATACTCCCCCGGTTTCCTCCTGCATCGGAATGACGTTAAACGAATTTCAGACGCCATTCATACAGTTCGGGTTTACTCAGCAGGAAAAATTTTACCCGCATTTAAGATATTATTCGGGTCAAAACTCTTTTTGATCTCCCTCATCAGCCCGAGCTGCGTATCCCGGAACATGATGTCCATATAGGGTTTCTGGATCAGCCCGATCCCGTGTTCCCCGCTGATGGTACCCCCCAGCTGATGCACGAGTTCAAACAGTTCCCGCAGGGCGGCGGTCATCACGGGATTGCCGTGACTGTTGGGTATCCCCTCTTTTTTGATCCGGATATGCAGGTTGCCGTCGCCGGCATGACCGTAGCAAACCACATCAAAAGCATGCTTTCGTCCGACTTCCTTCACACCCCGGATCAGCGCGGGGAGTTCGGCCCTGGGCACCACCGTGTCTTCTTCAATGGTGTAACCGTCCAGCTTGACAGCCTCCGCGACTTTGCGGCGGAGTTTCCACAGTTCCGCTTTTTGCTGCGCGTCATCGGCAAAATAGATCTCGCCTATATCATATCGTGTCAGCAATTCGCCGATGGCCTCCATCTCTTTCATGAGTACATCCATATCGTTCCCGTCCACCTCAATGATAAGATGGGCAGCGGTATCTTCCGTTACCGGCACGGCGCTGCTCTCCACCATCCGGCTCACGATCTTCAGCGCATTGATCTCCACCAGTTCCATGGCGCTGGGTGTGAACCCGGCCCGGAAAATGGCGCTTACCGCTTCACCGGCCTGTTCGATTTGACGGAAGGGGACCAGCATCAGCAGGTCATATTTCGGATAAGGGATCAGACGCAAAACGATCTTTGTCACGATACCCAGTGTGCCTTCGCTCCCCACCACCAGTTGTGTAAGATTATACCCCGTTGAATTCTTCAGCACATTGGCGCCGGTCCAGATGATCTCTCCCGAGGGAAGCACCATTTCGAGATTCAGTACATAATCCTTGACCACCCCGTATTTCACCGCCTTGGGTCCGCCGCTGTTCTCGGAGATATTGCCGCCGATGAAACAGGAACCGCGGCTGGCGGGATCGGGCGGATAAAACAGCCCTTTTTCCCGGACGGTATTTTGTAGCACTTCCGTGATTACGCCGGGTTCGGTGGTCACCTGAAGGTTGCGTTCATCAATGTGCAGGATACTGTTCATTCTTTCAGTGGAAAGCAGTACGCCGCCCAGGTGAGGAAGGGCGCCGCCGCTTAAACCCGTTCCCGCCCCCCGGGGGGTGACGGGGATCCTATGGACATTGCATATTTTCAGTATCGCACTTATCTCCTCCGCCGTGCGTGGCTTTATCACCACTTCAGGCGGGAAAAAAAGGTTCTCGGTCTCGTCACGCCCGTAATGCCGGATGGAATCTTCATCGTATAATACAAAATCATCTCCCGTGATCTGTTTAAAGCTGCGGATATGATCCGCAGTGAGCGTGGCGCCTGCTGTGGTTTCCATTACCTGATAATGCTGTGGCTGTAAAAATCGGATAAATAAGGGATAATCTGAAAGGTTTATGCACCCGGCTGTTTGAGGCGAATAAGTGTTTTTTACCGGTCAGTACGTTTTGAAAGAAGGACACATTGATTCCCGGCGGTTGCCCATGTAGCGGTCCACCACGCCCTGTTTGATCAGGGAGAATTCCATCCCTCCCCTTCCGTTGTTGAAGTTGCTGAGCGAGGAACTGGTTACGTCATAACTGAAAGTGAACGTGAGGTCCTTGTAGGCCAGTCCCACCATGGGAATGATAGCGTCGCGGTAACGGTAATACACACCTGCGATCAGTACCTTCTCCCCGTCGCCGGAGGCATTGTAATGCGCGTTGAATCCGCCAACGATTTCATACGCATTGGCCTGCAGCGAGCCGTACAGGTTCGGGTTGACGATCACCCGGTCGTTGAGCTTGAAGCTGCCGTTCAGGAAAGCCGTATAGCGCACCGGGATCCGGTTGCTGGCGCCGGGTTCTTCCGCGAAGAAGCTTTCCTTCGGCCGGTTAACATGCATGGCGGATACCCCGGCATTGAGATAAATATCATTATTGGGGAAATAGGCATAATTCATACCCACCTGCATATCGAGGTAGTTGATATTGTTGTCATCGAGTTTGGGGGCGGTGCCGGTCTGGTGTACATCAAAGAATTTACCGTTCCACTGGCTGGGGAACGTGAGGTTGGTCGTATTGATCCGTTTATTGGCCCAGCCCACATTGAAACCCAGGCTTACCAGGCTGCCGGCGTTGATCATCTGGTGATAGGCTACCGAGCCGTATATTTTCGTGGAGGTGAGCACGCTGGTGCCGGCCACATCTCTCAGGATCACCCCGCCCAGGCCCAGCCAACCGGTATTATCGCTGTTCTGCATGGTTTGCCAGTCGCCGAAGGCGCTCATCGTTTTATAAGGAAAAGGAGTAACCGACGCCCATTGATTCCGGTAATTGATCCCGAGGCGGTAATCTCCGTCGGGAATAAAGCCGGTATTCGCCGGGTTGGTGAGCAGGGGCGTATTGAAGAATTGTGAGAAATGAAGATCCTGTGCCCCGAGGGTTAACCCAAAAGACAAATTAAAAATCCCGAAAACTATGATGACCTTTCTGATCATAAACACTCCCCCAATTAACCAATTAACTAATTAACCAATCCCTTTACCTTATTAACGTTAAATCCCCCTTTTTAGTTGTTTTACTTCCATCCGTAAATTCAACATTCAAAGTATATACATAAACATCCATGGGTTGTACCACTCCCTTCACTTTACCATCCCATCCCTGGAAGCGGTTGTTCGTTTCAAATACTTTTTGCCCCCAGCGGTTCCAGATCGTAAAGGTCATTTTACCTATGCCAAAACCCCTGACCAGCACCACGCTGTTCTCGTCATTACTCAACGGTGTGAAGGCATTGGGTACGTCCACCAGCGGTTCGATGAGTGCCCGAACCGGCTGGCAGATGGTGCTGTCGCAACCCACCGCGTTATAGGCCGTTAGACACGCATCATAGGTACCGGTGGCATTATACTGGTGTGTAACCGATCCTCGTGAATCCGTGAACAGGCTGTCACCGTCACCGAACACCCATTTGAACCGAACCGCGTCCACGGAGGAAAGATTGGTGAAAATGGTGGGTGAATTGGCGATTGGAGGATCCGGATCAGCCCTGAAACCCGGAACGGGATCCTGGTAAACCGTAAGCGTGAAAGTGGTATCATGCGTCAGGTTGCAGGTACCCGGGTTAGCGGCAGTGAGCCGGATAATATAGGTACCCGGACTGGCATAGAGATGCGTGGGGTTCTCATCGGTGGATGTGTTATCAGGAGAACCGGGATCGCCAAAATCCCAGAGCCATGAAACCGCATTCAGCGAAGCGCTGTTAAATACGGCATTATAGGGCGCACATCCGTTGGATGGAGTTTCAATTATCGCTTTCACATTGTCGGCGATACTGATATTAATGATGCTGTCATCGGGGTTATTGCAAAAGGTCGTATCCTTTAATATCAGCCGGGCCTGGTATGTTCCGGTTGCCGGGTAGGTATGCAACACCGCGTTGGCGGGTCCGATCAGTGCGGGTACGCGGGGACTGCCATCCCCAAAATCCCAGACCATGGAAGTGTCCAGTATGGGTTTGGTAATATCCGAGCTAATTGAGTTATTGATGAACTGGTAAGTAAACTTGGGGCAATCCGGACCAAACGGCTGCCAGGCCGGAAGCAGGTTGGCTATCACATCGCCCACCCTGATATTGAGAAAAGAAGAATCACGTACGTTGCAGGTATTGGGATCGATGGCAACGAGCAAAACCCGGTACACCCCGACATTGTTATAAGTAAATGAGGCGCTTGGTGTCGACGTGGTCAGATCGGGTGGACTGCCCGGCACATAATTAAAATACCATTCATAGCTAACGGCCCTGCCAATCGAATCCACAAAATCAACTTTCAGCGGCACACATCCGGCCGTATCCCTTACGCCGTTGATATCTGATCTCAGTTCCCCGTCAACTCCCGACAATTCAAGATCAAACTTCAGCATGGCCAGGTTGCAACCGGCGCCGCTGGCGTTGTTCGTGGTGGACCAGGCCCCGGCCGTTGTGGGGAACAGGGGTCGGCCTCCTGTAGGGTCGAGGTTACAGTTGGCACAGATGGCCTGGTAAATGACTCCATTCCGGTCAAACCGGCTGGTGCCGCCGTCCACGTGATCGCAACCCGCGCCCGGCCGGTTGGTCTCCCCGAAGAAACTCCCGAACAATTGCTGGGTGGCATCCCGCTGCAGTACAAAAAAGTAAAAATCCTTTCCGTCGGTATTGGACTTGATGGCATCCGAGGTAACAGGCAACCCGGTTGTGCCGGCGCTGTTAAAGGCGTTGACGGTACCATAGAAACCTCCCCAGCCTGATACATAAACATTCTCACAACGGTCTACCAGGAATGCAGTGATCGAAATATTGGGATTGGGCGCTCCCGAACCAAAACAGGTGGAATACACATAAGCGGACAAATCGGGCCGCATCTTCGCGATGAACTGCTTGCCCCCGGGGTTGCTGTAAGCTGCATTCAGCACATTCCAGTTGCCTGTTGTCTGCCCGGTAATATAGGGGAAGCCCCTGGAGTCGAACTGGATCCCGAAAACCTGGTCTGTTCCGGGCGTACCAATAAAAGTGGACCTGATCACAGCGGTGCCCGCGCTGTTGACGATCGCCACAAAACCGTCGATACCTCCGTTGTTGACTGAACCGATAGTGCCGGTTTCATTTCCGGGAAAACTGCTGGCATCACTCTCCGTGCCACCGGCAACATAGATGCTTCCATTCGGAGCCAATGAAAGCACATAGGCCGCATCGTTGGCATTTCCCCCGAGAAAACTGGAAAAAAGAACGGATCCCAGGTCGGGTGTCAGTTTGATGAGGACCCCGTCCTGGCTGCCACCAAATGCGCCCTGGAAAGGAGAGCCGATCGCCGGAAAATTTCCGGATTGCGTACAGGAGGCCACAATCGCATTGCCCGCTGCATCAAGTATGACCTCGCTTCTGCCGTCATCGCCATAATTCTGCTGTAATGAGTTTTTGCTCCGGGTGGGAGAAATATTTACTCCGTCCCAGGAAGAGCCGCCGATTCTCTTTGAACCGATAATCGCGCTGCCGGTTGCATTCAGTTTGGTGACCACGATATCATGATCCCCGCAGGGACCCACAAGACCGGATGCTCCGCCTGTAACGGGGTAAGCCCCGGCTCCCGTAAGCGGAGAATTCGTACGGCCCGCCATTACGAGATTGCCGTTATTGTCCACGATTAAACTATGCGGCTGTTCATTTCCCGAGCCCCCGATATACGTGGCATAGATCCGGGCGCTTCCATTAGGCGAAAGTTTGATGATACCGATATCAAAATCACCACCCTGGAAATTGGTCTGGAATGCCCCCGTAGAAGTGGGAAATCCCGGATCATGCACAATGCCGCCGCCGTACATGCTGCCGTCGGCTCCATAGGTTGCCGTATAACCCCAGTTGTCGGCGGAGCTTCCCGAAAAGGAACAGAAAATAATTAGGGGGTCAATGACCAGGGTGGCATTCCGGTCATATTGTTTTACATCAAACCGGACCACATTATCCTTAACGACATATTTGCATGCGATCTCCTCCTTCCCCGCCATACCGGTCTGGAATGTAAAGGGAGCCGACTCTTTTAACTCACCCACCGATGTGGTGATCGCCAATTCCTTATTCCTGACCTGTAGCCTATCGACCCCATCGTACCTTAGCGCGATCTTAGAAACATCCCCGCCGGGTTTGACAAGAATATCATATTTAAGAAATCCCCGGTCGGTGTAATAACGCACATCCACATTGGGATAAACATCTTTCAGGGTGATGGCCTGGAATACCTGGCACCCGCCCGCCCATTTGGAAGGATCGCTGCCGGTGTAGTAATTATTTACGGTCTGCATCCTTTTTTCCGGCACAGCTTCAGATGTGGCGGAGGCCCCTTCGAAATCCACATGAAAGGCATGGGTGCGCACCATGAAACGTTCATCGGGAATTCCGGGAGTACGGTCATGCAGCAACCGCATCACATCGGCCATATCGGCGGGATCGTACCGGACCACGGTAAACCCGTTGTCCCGGATAAAGAATTCGCCGTTGTCGACCTTGCCTTTATACCGGACCCGGCTGTCCCACTGGCCTTTGTTTTCAACAAATTCGATGCTTCCTTGTGAAAGAGAGACCTGTACGGAAAGCAGTGCAGCAATAAAAATGAGTAATCGTTTCAGGGTAGTAGTCTTTGCAGTATTAAAATAACTAATTTTCATCAGAAACGGATTGAAAACTTCTGTTAACGTATTCCGCCGGTATTGTAATTTCTCTGTCAAAAATCGGAGTGATCGTTGATTTACCCGGTTATTACCCGGCTGATCAGGAAATTTTACTCCAAACAACGCCACCGCGCTCCTGTTTCAGGAATTCTTTCAACGGCAAATTTTCTGCCGAATTAAGATCCGGGTCCTTTTCCAGCATGCCGGCCGCCATATTCCGCGCCATTTCGAGCAGGGGCCTGTCTTGGACAAGATTAGCCAGCCTGAAGTTTAAGGCGCCGCTTTGACGGGTTCCCTCTATTTCTCCCGGTCCCCTGAGTTCAAGGTCCTTTTCCGCGATTTCGAACCCGTTATTGGTCGAAGTCATCACTTTAATCCGTTCCCGGGCCTCGTTTCCCAGTTTAACGCCGGTCAGGAGGATGCAATAACTTTTTTCGGCGCCTCTTCCCACCCTTCCCCTCAACTGGTGCAACTGGGAGAGCCCGAACTTTTCGGCGCTTTCGATCACCATCACCGAGGCGTTGGGTACATCCACCCCCACTTCGATCACGGTGGTGGACACCATGATCTGTGTATCATGTTCAACAAACCGCCGCATATTTTGTTCTTTCTGTTCGGCCGGTTGTCTTCCGTGCACCATACTGATCCAGTACCGGGGTTCGGGGAAATAAGCCTTTACATTTTCGTACCCCTTCATCAGGTTTTCGTAATCGAGTTTATCACTTTCCTCGATCAGCGGAAAAATGATATATACCTGTCTGTCCTTCCCGATCTCGCTGCGCAGAAAGTCCATCACTTTGCTTCGCTGCGATTCATAACGGTGAACGGTGGTTACCGGTTGCCGTCCCGGGGGCATTTCATCAATTACGCTGTAATCCAGGTCCCCATAGGCCGTCATGGCCAGGGTACGGGGTATAGGTGTGGCGGTCATGACCAGGATATGCGGCGGAATGGCCGCCTTCTGCCATAATTTAGCCCTTTGCGCGACACCGAATCGGTGCTGTTCATCTATGATCACCAGCCCCAGGTTGCTGAATTTCACCACATCTTCAATTACGGCATGTGTACCGATCAGGATTTTCAATGATCCGTCTTCCAGGGCACTTAAAATCTTTTTTCTTTCCGCCGCTTTGGTGGAACCGGTCAGCAGTTGAACGGGCACATTCATCTTTGCCAGCATTTTGCTGATGGTACCGTAATGCTGCTGCGCTAGAATTTCAGTGGGTGCCATCAGGCAGGACTGGTACCCGTTATCCGCCGCCAGCAGCATAAGCAGGACAGCCACGATGGTCTTTCCGCTGCCTACATCTCCCTGCAGCAACCGGTTCATCTGTTTCCCCCGGGCGGTATCGGAACGGATTTCCCGGATCACCCGTTTCTGCGCGTTCGTAAGCGCGAAAGGAAGATGTTCCCGGTAAAATGTATTAAAGAGATCGCCCACCTTATCGAACAACACCCCTTTGGAACTCCGGTGCCGGCCCGACCGGATCATGGCCATGCGAAGCTGCGCGATAAAGAGCTCTTCGAACTTCAGCCGTTTCACGGCTTCTTCATATTCGGCCGGAGATTGCGGAAAATGGATCTGGCGGAATGCCGTGTACCGGTCGATGAGTTTTAGTTGTTGCCGCGTTTTTTCCGGCAGGTTTTCCCTGATGTCGGCCGGCCGGATCAAACCCATCAGCACCTGTGTGAGTTTGCCGATCTGTCTCCCCCCCAGGCCCTTGGATTTCAGTTTTTCCGTGGTGGAGTAAACCGGTTCGAGATAGTTTTTTCCCGCCGACTGATCGGGCCGGAGGGGTTCCAGTTCCGGGTGAACGATTTGAGGCCGGCCGTTATAAAACCCAACCCTGCCATATACCAGGTAGGTTTGTCCCGGTTCCAGCATTTTCTGCACCCAGCTTAGTCCCTGGAACCAGGTAAGTTCAATCACACCAGTGGGATCCTTTAATTCCGCCACCAGTCTTTTTCCCGCTTTCTGGCCCACCACTTCAAAATGAAGCAGCACCCCGGATAGTTGCGCAAAATCCGTGGCCGCCGTGAGTTCATTCACGCGGTTCACCTTTGTACGGTCAATATGCCGGAAAGGAAAATGACCCAGCAGGTCGCCGAAACTGAAAATGCCCAGTTCCTTTTTAAGCAGATCAGCGCGAAGTGGTCCAACCCCTTTCAAATACTCGATCGGGCTGGCTAATATGTTGGGGGTTGTGGCTATATCAGGAGCTTTCCGGCAAATTTACTGTTTAGGGTGCCAGTGTTAAACTGCAAGATCGGCTGTTTTACCCATACCGGCCGGTTATACCAACACCTTCCGGTGCGGTTTTTCCCGGTGAGTTAAAAACAACACGAGGATACGGTTGAAAAGTAATACCCTCACACCCGGTCCTTTACGGCAGTAGTCTTTTTTCAAATAGCACCCTCGTTTTATTCAGCAGGTGCACCAGGATACCATAACCCGCATTACGGAAAAACGGAACATCGGTATCAGCAGAAAAAATGAGTCCGAATGACCCGTAAACAAGGATGTGAAAATTACGGTTTGCCGAAAGCAAATATCCCAATAATTGACCGGATTACCGCTAATTCTCAGGCTAAAGCAGCGGGTATGGGTATGCCCGGCCAAAAACCCTTGTGCTTTTTACGAATGCTTTCTATTTTACTTTTCAAATCCATTAACCAGCAACCAACCCGATAAACCGGTTACCATGAAAAGCCACC
The DNA here is from genome assembly GCA_964424155.1 of uncultured Chitinophaga sp. Lineage (GTDB taxonomy): Bacteria > Bacteroidota > Bacteroidia > Chitinophagales > Chitinophagaceae > JJ008. The sequence continues at coordinate 20,763 of CAYRHU010000004.1, read as the reverse complement.
ACCTTTTGCAGATCGACCTGTATCTTCACGACTACAAGTTTGCCCTGCTCTCTTTTCTCAGCGCCTTTGTGGTTACGATGATGAGTATTCCTCCCATTATCAGCCTGATCAACCGGTTCCGTCTTTATGACATGCCCGGTGATCGGAAACTGCACATTTCACCTGTTCCCACGATGGGTGGAATCGCGATCCTGGCCGGGATGATGATGGGGCTTTTACTCTGGTTCCCGTTTAATGGTACACCGGCGCAGGTTTGTTTCTTTTTTTCGGTCGTAGTTTTGTTTGGTCTGGGTATCCTGGACGATCTCAGGGATCTTTCAGCCCGTTATAAATTCATCATCCAGATCGGCCTGGCCTCCCTGATCGCCGTATCGGGGATCCGCATTACATCATTGGAAGGACTTTTCGGATTGCATGAACTTCCGGTGAGTGCGCAATATACCATTACCATTCTCGCCATTACGGGCATCACCAATGCGTTCAACCTGATCGACGGGATCGACGGGCTGGCTGGCGGGATCGGGTTCATGAGCCTGATTACACTGGGATTGTTTCTCACATTAAGCGGTGATGCCAACACCGCGCTGATCGCTTTCGCCCTGGCAGGCGGGATATTGGCTTTTCTTTACTTCAATTTCAACCCGGCCAGGATCTTCATGGGCGATACGGGTTCTTTGCTGCTGGGATTTGTAACCGCCGTTTTATGCATCCGGCTGATGCAGGTGAATACCCTGGTGGATATTCCCGCGCTTCCGAACGCACCGGTATTCGTATTGGGTATTGTACTGATTCCCGTGTTTGATACATTGAGAGTATTTACAGTGAGAATATGGAAAGGAGGATCGCCCTTTGTGGCCGACAAGACGCACATACATCACCTGCTCACCAGCCAGGGCTTCAGCCACGGGTTTGCCGCGAAGCTGATCTGCTTCCTGCACGGCATCGTGCTTTTTGAAGTGTACTGGCTTCGATGGCTTCGGCCGGAAATCATGCTGCTGGTGCTGATTTTATCCATGCTTCTCAGTACGCTGCTATTTAAGAAGTGGGGTGTCATTTTCAGGTCCGGGCATCCGGGCTCATGGTGGGCCAGATCCCGCAATGAAATGGTTCAGGAATAAATAACCGCGTTTACCCAGGGCACGAGTTTTTGCGCCACGAATTTTAAGAACACGGTAAGTTCTTTTCCCACATCAAAATGAAAAGCGATGCCCGCCGTGATGGCGGCGCTGATCGCCCAGGTCGTGTAATCGATGATCTTTTTCATATTCCAGGATTTAAGGTTCTTTGCCAGGTTTGACGTAATAAAGTTGCTTCCTTTACAATCAAAAGTCAAGGGCGGAATGTATGAAATGAGTTCAACCTGCGATCAATTGTTGAAAGTGTAATCAATTAACTTTCATTAACTTAACCTTCAAAAATTTGTTAACACCGGGTACCCCGTATGTGCGTCCCTGGATGTTTTCAGTTCATACATCCGGTTATGCAACCGGAACCGGAATGCGACAGTTCATACACCCTAAACTCCGGTTTGAACCGGCATTGATTAAATTTGACTGATATAATAATCCGATTTGTCCAGGTTCATTTTCTATCTCATTTTTTTAACCTGCATTCCATGCATGCAGCCTGCGAGGGCCCAGCTGGTAAAAAAGTTTTTCTTTACTCATTATACCACCGAATCGGGACTGGTATCATCGGACTGTAATACGGTGATCCAGGACGCGGATGGATTTATCTGGACCGGCACAGTAGACGGGCTGCAACGTTTCGATGGCACCCGGTTCAAAACATTCCGTCATGTTGCCGGTGACTCTTCCTCCCTTCCATCCAATCCGGTCCTGCAGCTACTGCTGGATCATAAAAAAAATCTTTGGGTGCTGACCTCTGAAGGAAGGGTCGGGATCTTTAACACCCGCACGTTTCGCTTCCGGGAAGCGGCGGTGCGGCTCCGAAAACCCGAGTCGCTCCGCTCGGCTATTAAAGAACTTATACCGGATGAATTCGGCAATATCTTCCTGGTATTACGGGGCAATGAAATAGTTACCTGGAATGAAGAAAAGAATGAGTTTTCCTGGGAGCATAACTTTTTTTCGACACCTCCCGCCACCGGGCTGACCGATATCATTCAATTGCCCGGAACCCGCCAGTACCTGATCTCCCTTCAGTCGGAAGGTATCGCTGTGTTTAATCAAGATACGCGGCAACTGAATTACGAAGGGCATAACCCGGAGGCTCATCCCGTGGTGAACGCCATGAACGGAATACGCGGCGCCTATAATTTTCATTATGACAGGAAGGGGCGGTTATGGTTCCAGGTATGGTCGGGCGGTTATCCCGAGATTTATTTTTACGACAGCCGGAACGGAGCCGCCCCGCTGACAAAATTCGAATTCATCAGCACGTTGAAGACCTATTACGAAACCTATGGTTTTTTTGAACAGCAGGACGGCACCATCTGGGTAACCGGGCTGAATGTTTTTGCCCGCTTTCTCGAAAAAGAAAAACAATTTGAGTTTGTTTACAACGGCTATCTGAATGAACGAAGCATCACTTATGAACGGGTGACCTCACTTTGGGAAGACCGGGAAAGAAATATTTGGGTCAGCACCAGCAATAATGGCTTATACCGGTTCAATCCCGCCGAACAGTATTTTACCAATATCCCGCATACCTACCGTGTTACGGGGAACCCGGGTCACGGCAGCCTGCTTTCCTTTATTAAAACCCGCCGGGGCACATTACTGGCCGGTACCTGGGGTGACGGGATCTACCAGTACGATCAGCATTTAAACCTGCAGCCTCTTAATATCAGCGGGATCGATAACCGACTGGGACCGACCGCCTGGAACATGACTGCATCTGCCGACAGTAATACGATCTGGATAGCCGCACAGCCCGGTCTGTACGCGATCAACCAGTCGGCCCGAACGAGCCGGTTTTATAATCCCCCGGTACTAAATAACCGCACGATGCGGCAGGTAACGGAGGATCGACTGGGGAATTTATGGCTCGGGATGAACAATTTTGGGTTGTTCAGGTGGGAAGCGGATGATAAAAAAGCCGGGCGGGAATACGGGATTCACCGGTATGAAACCATTCCACCCGTGATGATCAATAAACTGATGGTTGACAGAAAGGGTCTTTTATGGATTGGCACTGCAGCGAACGGGTTATACGTGATCGATCCGGCCGCTGATACGCTGGTACATCATTTCAGTGACAAGGCCAAAGACGCTTACCGTTTGCCGGAAGAAGGAATCTCCTCCGTACTCGATTACGATGACAGCAGCATCGTGATCACTACATCGCGTTACGTGCTGCGTTATAACAGGTATAAAAAACAGACAGAGTCGATCGGCAAACCGGAATTCATCCAGGGATTCATTGCATCGGCAGAGAAGGATATGAAAGGACATCTCTGGGTCGCTACCACGAATGGCCTTTACCGGGTGAACATTCAAAAAAAGATTTTTATCCGGTTTAACCGGGCCGACGGAATCGATAATGACCGGTTCATCCTCGCATCCTCCTACTCCTTACCCGACGGCCGGCTCGTTTTCGGCAGCAGCGACCAGTTCATCCTGTTTGATCCTTCGGCGATAATGGTCACCACGGTTACCCCTCAGCCCCGCATCACGGAGTTCAAGGTGATGAATAAAAGCCTGCAGGTGGATTCACTGCTCCGGCTCGAACAGGTAACTCTCCGGCATAATAATAATTCGCTGGAGATCGAATTTTCTCCCCTCGTTTACAGCAGCGGGTTTATGATCCGGTATATGATGGAAGGACTCGATAAGGAATGGAAAATGGCCGGCCGGGATAACCAGGCCATCTACACCTACCTCCCTCCGGGCAAATACAAATTCCTGATGCAAACCCTCGATGAAGAAGGAAAGATCAGCGATGCATTCATTTCGGTCAGTATCCGGGTCAACCCGCCCTTCTGGAAATCCTGGTGGTTTTTCAGCCTGCTGGCCATCGCAGTCGGTTCCCTCCTGTTCTGGCTCGACCGGGAACGCATGCAGCGCAAGGAAGCGATCGAACGGATGCGCAGCACCATTGCCGACAACCTGCACAGCGAAGTGAACACCGCCCTGAACAATATCAATATTCTGAGTGAGATGGCCCGCCTGAAAGCGGATAAGGATCCTGAGAAATCAAAGGAATACATCGAACAGATCCATAACAAGAGCCACAACATGATCATCGCCATGGATGATATGCTCTGGAGCCTGGACCCGGGTAACGACAGCATGGAAAAAACGACCTCGCGCATGCGGGAGTATATAGAAGCCCTGAAGAACCGGCATGGCGTGAATATCGATATCGCGGTTGATAAAAAGGTGGAATCCCTCCCGTTGAACATGAAACTCCGTCACGAAGCCTTCCTCGTATTCAAGGAGGGGATCAAGAACCTGGTCATGCTGGGAGCGGCCAACTGTCATGTATATATCCGTTCAGAAAAAAACGGGCTCCTTTTCACCACGCTGTTCGAAAGCGACAAGTGCGACATGCAGCAACTGCACAACCTGCTGCATCGCCAGGATCTGGAGAAAAGACTGGATCAAATGCATGCCACGATCGATGTGGACCTCCATAAGAGTCATTCGGCGATTACGTTGAGAGTGCCCGTAAGTTAGTCGGGAGCCAGGAGTCGGGAGTCAGGAGTCGGGAGGGGGTCGTTTATATTTTAAAGAGGTTGGCTGGATGCTGGATACTAGATACTGGATGCAAGATGTTAGCGACTGGTGACTGTCGACTGGCGACTGACGACTGACGACTGGCGACTGACGACTGGCGACTCCCGACTCCTGACTTACTTCCCCATCCACTTCTTAAAATCCGTCACCTTCTCCCGGCTCACCAGGGCTTCCTTGTCGACGGCGGGTTTTAACTGGAGAATAAGGCGGTTGCCGAAATAATCTTCGATCTTGTCGATGCTGTTGACGGAAACATAGAAGGAACGGCTGATGCGGAAATACTGTGCGGGGTCCAGCATGTCTTCGAGTTCATCCATGGTATAATCCACAACGAATTTCCGGTTGTCGGCGGTTTTGAAGAAATTCAGGCGGCCGTCGCTGTAAAAGTAGGCGATGTCCTCCACCTCCACGCTCACCAGCCGTTGCCCCTGCTTCACCAGGAACCGTTTCCGGAATTCTTTCGGCTGTAGTTTTTGCTGCAGTTCCTTCACCAGGCTGTCGAGACTCAGTTCTCCCTTGCTGCTGCCCGTCATTTTCTTATACTTGTTGAGCGCCGCCTGCAGTTCTTCCTGCTGGATGGGTTTGAGCAGGTAGTCCACGCTGTTCACCTTAAAGGCCTTCAGTGCGTATTCATCGTATGAAGTGGTGAAGATCACGGGACTTTTCACATCGGTGAGATTGAACACCTCGAAGCTTTGCCCGTCGGCCAGCTCGATATCCATCAGGATCAGGTCGGGCTGCGGGTTGTCCTGCAGCCATTCCACCGTGGACTTGATGCTGTCTGTTACACCGGTGACTTCGATGGTCCCATCGACAGCGAAAAGCGTTTTGCGGAGTTTTTTCACCGCGAGGTCCTCGTCTTCCACGATAAGCACTTTCATACTTTCCAATTTAAGCGTTAATGATGTTCTGCCACTGTTGTCAATTGCTTTCCCGCCATACTGTTATTCCAGATCAGCGGCAGCACGACGGAAAAGTTGTTCCGGTCTTCGATCACCTGGAATCCGGGTTGTTTGAGCAGGGCGTATTTGGAACGGATATTTTCCAGCCCCACTTTATTGCTGGGCGCTTTTACGGTCCGGCGCTGCAGGTTGTTATTGACCACCAGTTTATTGCCCGCCGTGGTGAAGATATCGATGATGAGCGGTTTGTTCTTTGAAAGTACATTGTGCTTCACCACATTTTCCACCAGCAACTGGAGGGAGAGCGATGGGAGCAGGTACTGATCGTACCGCTTGTCGATATCAATATGCAGCTGCACCGCCTCCCCGTGCCGGGTTTGCAGTAGCCGGTAATAGGATTCAATAAAGCGTATTTCGTTCTGCACCGTAGTCAGACCATCCTCGTTATTGCGAAGCAGGTACCGGTACACTTTGCTCAGTTCATTGAGAAACACTTCGGCCTTTTCGCGGTCTTCCGCGATCAGGGAAGAAAGCGTGTTGAAACAATTAAATAAAAAATGCGGGTTGACCTGTCCTTTCAGGGTGTCAAACTCCTGTTGAAGTGACAACTGGCGGAGGGCCTCTTTTTCCAGTCTTGCCTTCTTATACTGGGTCAGCATATAATCGCTTTCGTACAGCGTTTCAAAAACCAGGTTCACACAGAGACCAAGGATCAGTCCCTTTAAAAGGTCCAACCGACGAAGTTCATATCCCAGTATGTGAAAATGATCATAGAGGAAAAATATCAGCAGGATGGCCGGGGGCATGATGAAAATAGCCACCCATGATTTACGAAGGATCCTTTTGGCGCTCTGGTCCAGCCGGGGGTATTTTTTCTCCGCATGAAAATCATACCACACATGACTGTACCAGGTCAGCGTACCGATCAGGAAAAGCAGCGGGAAAGAGAAAACCCATATCCGCCAGTCCTGCCAGAGTTGCTCCCGGTAAAGGATCTGGTGAAGGGCCAGGTCGATCACCGGCATACTGAACAGGAATGACCATGTCTGAAGACGTGCTGGCTTGAACCATTTCATAATGCCACCTCCTCTTTATCGGCGATCAGCGGCAGGCGTACCGTTCGGCTGCCGATACCGTCTTCGATCACCACTCCCGGGTGGTTCAGTAAACGATACTTTTGAACAATATTATCCAGGCCCGGACAGCCCGATGACGTTTCCTGGTTCTCGGCGCCCATTTTCGGGTTTATATTATGGCGTATCACCAAATTCCCCGATTCATCTGTACCCAGTGTGATTTCAAGCGGGGTTTCGCGGCAAACGGAATTCTGCCCGATGATATCCTCAGCGATCGTTTGCAGGGTAAGCGGGGGGATCCACTTTTCCTTATCCTGCTCCGGGATATTCATGTTGATCCGCAACGCCCCGCAATGTCGTTCCTGCAGGAGATAAATATAGGAATCGAGAAACCGGAGTTCGGTCCGGAGTGTGACCAGGGCTTCCTCATCGTTCTGCAGCATATAGCGGTACACTTTGCTCATTTCATCGAGGAATTTTTCACCTTTTCTTTCATCCTCGTGGATCAGGCAGGAGAGTGAATTGAGACTGTTGAACAGGAAGTGGGGATTGACCTGGCTTTTCAGACCCAGCAGCCGGCCCTGGCGGTACACTTTACGCAGTTCTTCCGTCTCTGCCAGGTTGACTTTCCAGTTCTCATACCGCGCGATTCCCTCATGCAGGAAGGTGAGAAAGATATTGACGATGGCCATGCCGATATACGCCCATATAAATCCGGCCTCATTAAATGTATATTGAAGAAAAGGAAAGTACTCATACCCCTTGAAAAGCAGGTAAAGGAATAACCCGGTGAAGAGAATGAAAGCGGCGATCATCCAGGACAGTTTTCTCACCACCTGGTCATCGCCGGGAAAACGACGTTTCAGCGTTACTGCAAACGCGCCACATAAGACGAAGTCAATACAAAAGACAAAGGCCGTAACGGCCGTAGCGAAAAGGAAAACCGGCCAGCTGCTGAAATAACGACCTTCAAAGATCACACTGTTAATGATCAGGCTTATGGGAAAGACAACGACCCCGAGGACCAGGTAATCCTTGCTGGTATATTGTGGCAACTTGAGCTTCATAACCTACTACAAATTAATATCTTTTCAGCATTTTCAATACCCGGTTCACATGGGTTGACAACCCGGCGGCATGAACTGACAAAAAGCCCGTACAAATTGTACAGGCTCCTGTCCTTTTTCATGGCTATTAAATCACAACTACTTCAAACTGAGTGTTGAACTGATGAATGAACCGGGCCCTGTTGCGGGCAACCCATTCCTCAAACGACTGCATCGGGGGATGGAGCCGGTAACTTTCTTCCAGTTCTTCCTTTTTCCCGGGCATGTGCAACCGCTGCACTTCAAACATATTCGCCAGTTCTTCCGCCTCGTTGAAATCATAGGCTGCATATACATTCCGGGGGATCCAGGTATAATAAATATTTCGGTTCAGCCCTTTTGAGAGGCTGGCCGCATAGGTGGCGGCGGTCTCAACCGCACCGGTCACTTTCACTGTCCGGCCGGTATAGGTTCCGGGATCATTGAACAGAGCACTCACGATCGGTCCCGTATCCTCGGCACTGGCCATGGCCAGCGGCGTATCCCCCTGCGGGAATCCGAAATAATAATCACCGCTATTGTCTTTTTGCAGGGGAAACTGATCCAGGAAATTTTCATACTGAAAAGACAGGTGAATAAAACTGGCCGGCAAACCGCATCGTTTCGTGTATTCTTCCAGCAGGGCCAGCATATCAAAACGCGGTACGGCGTATTTGTTGTTGCTGATTTTTCTATAATCAGGAGATGTGTGCATGATAAAATGACGAATCCCCGATATCCTGGCGGCATCCACCATATTTTTTCCCTGGCGCAAAATCGTACCGGCATCTGTACTCAGCCGTGGCGCCGCAAAAACGCCATAGCATCCTTCCATGGCCTGCACCAGGCTATTGCGGTCGTTGTAATCCGCGCTGACCAGTTCGGCCCCCGCCCTTTGGAGTACCTGTGCTCTCTGCGAACCGGGATTCCGGGTAAGAATCCGAACGCGGTATCTTTTATCTTTCAGCAGGGCCCTGGCCACACTGCCGCCCCGGGCACCGGTAGCACCGGTGACCAGTACGAGAGGCTGCTCTGTTATCTGCCTGTTCATAGTAGCAATTTTTGTTGTTCTGTTTTTAGGTTCATTCATTCATCGGGTATGGTAAGCCATTGGATACAGGGCGAATTCAGAATTCTGAACAAGGAATGCAGATATAAGAAATGAAACGACTTACAACTTCCAAATTCTGCATTCTACATTCTTCAATCTTAATTCTTCAGGTCTTTCCAGGCTATGGGTGCGGGTACTACATTCGATACCGGTTTGGTTGATTTCAGGTACGCGAATATGGCGCGCAGGTCATCATCGGTCATATTCTTATACACAAACCAGGGCATGGGCGGAAGCAGGGGCCGGCTGTTGTCCATTCCCTTATACTTGCCTTCACGGAGCGCTTTAATAAATTGCTCTTCCGTCCAGTTGCCGATACCGGTGGCATCCGATGTAAGGTTGGCGGCAAATGACATGCCCCAGGGACCCACCGCATTGGTCAGATCCGTTCCCAGCATCATCCACCCGTTTTTCACCGTATTGGTATCCGCTTTCTGAATAAGCCTGTCGGAAGGAAATCCGGAGAAACGCAGCTCCGGTATGATCTCGGGTTCGTGCGCTCCCATTCGCTTGGGGGAGTGACAGTCATCGCAACCGATGCTGTTCACGAGGTAATCGCCGCGCTTTACCAGTTCCTCCCGGGTCAGCGGTTTTTTTTCGTTTTCATTGGCTGCAGTGTCGTTGCAGGCGACCAGGATGCCCCCGATGGCAAGGGCCAGGATCCCGGTAATGAGTAATTTGTTACGCATAGCTGATAAGGTTTAATGGTTAATAGTTAATGGTCAATCGTGAAAGTGAAAAGGTTTAAAGGTTAATGATAACTGATCAAATAACCGGCCCAAAGATGCGGTGGGTAAAAAGAGAGGTCAACCTGACAGTACATGAATTGAGTAAGCGGATGCATGAAATGCGGCAATTAACACTGTTTAACAAGGGCAGCGATCAACAGGCTGTCGGATAACGCAAAGGGTATACAGGATAAATCCATGAGAATACCCGGGTCCGGGCTTTACCGTTTGCCGGCAAATAAGTGATGCCTCCGTTCGGGGAGTATAAAACATTCTCCCAGCTTCCGCAAACACTAAACATTATACCGGCAGGGCAAAATCGCCGAAAAGCGTCGAAAACCAGCCTGAATAAGGGTTTTACCGGAAAAAGATCTGGAAAATACCGGTCAAAATCAGCCCGGAACCCCACTAAAATCAGCTTTTAAAAAAATTTCTGCCTTATTTTTGTCCTGCAATTCTTATTTCCGGCAGGATAATTGAAATACAGGCACCCGGTCAGTGAGGGTCATCATTCGGTGCCTTAAAAGTGTATTTCATGTGTGGTCAACCTGGTTTCATCGTGCAATATGGCGTTCGATCCGGTTCGCTTACTGATGTAAGTGAAGTGTGTATTAAACAATTCATGGGGTGCTATCCTGTCTGAACAGAAAACAAAAACCGTGCATTATTAATTACCAAATATCAAAACAGTTCTTTATGAAAAAGATCATTTTATTGCTTTTATCGGTCATCACGATCACGGCCATACAGGCGCAGAAATCCTACAAATGGAAGTATAATACTTCCGGGGGGGTATTGGTCGCCGCCAATTTCAGCGAGTTCAAAACCTTTGGCACCAATGCCGGTAACGTGGATTACAATGCCCGTACCAGCTGGGGGGCCGGAGCCTGGGTCAATATCCCGCTTTCCAACAGGTGGTCCGTTGAACCGCAGTTACAGTATAATTCCTATACGTATTATACTGCCTTTCCCCTTCCCCTGTTACTCAACCGGGGGAATGTCAATTACGTTTCCATTCCCATCAACCTGAAACTGCATATCGGGCATTGTTTCGCGATTGCAGTGGGTCCGCAGGTCGATATTACCGTGTCCATGGAGGACAAACAGGGTTCGGGCACCAAGGAAAATCTCACTTCGGCCTCCTTTAACGCATTCGGAGGCATCGAGATATTCCCGCATGGCCGCTTTACCGTTTTCGGAAGATATATCCACGGTTTCACCGATATGGAAAACAGGGCCAACCCCTCACCCACCAATATCGAGTATGAAAACCGCAACTTCCAGGCCGGCGTGAAAGTGCGTCTCTTTGGAAAACATACCAAGATCCCGCTGGATGCCGACGGTGACGGAATTACCGATGATAAAGACAAATGCCCGACCGTTCCCGGTGTGGCCAAATACGACGGCTGCCCCATTCCGGATACCGATGGTGACGGCATCAACGACGAAGAAGACAAATGCCCGACCGTGAAGGGCCTGGCCAAATACCAGGGCTGCCCCATTCCGGATACCGACAAGGATGGTATCAACGATGAGGAAGACAAATGCCCGACCGTTCCCGGTATCGCCAAATACCAGGGCTGCCCCATTCCGGATACGGATGGTGATGGCATCAACGACGAAGAAGACAAATGCCCGACCGTTCCCGGTGTGGCCAAATACCAGGGCTGCCCCGTTCCCGACAGGGATAAGGACGGAATTCCGGATGATGAAGACAAATGCCCGGATACACCTGGTGTAAGGGAACAGCAGGGTTGCCCCGAGATCACGGAAGAAGTGATGAAGAAGATCGAATACGCCGCGAAGAATGTTTACTTCAACACGGGAAGCACCAAACTCCTGGCCAAATCATTCGGTCCGCTGAACGAAGTAGTGAAGATCATGAATGAAAACATGGATCTGAAACTGAAGATCGACGGTCATACCGACTGGGTAGGTACGGATGCGTATAACATGAAGCTCAGTGATGGACGTGCCGCTTCTGTGAAAGCGTACCTGGTGAGCAAGGGTATCAGTGAAGACAGGCTTACCAGCGAAGGTTTTGGCGAATCGCAACCGATCGCTGATAACAAAACCGCCGCGGGGCGCGCGCAGAACCGCCGTGTGGTCATGAGCGTCTCCTATTGATCTTAACCATAAAGAATAAGCGCCCCGGATTTGATCCGGGGCGTTTTTTTCATGGATACCACGGGGGAACCATGTATTAAAGGTGAGAACCATTACCCTGTGTTTATCTCAGTTTAAGGATATTAATGTATGCAATACCGTGTATTCGGGAACACTGAACTGCTTACCAGTGAAATCGGCTTTGGCGCCTGGGCCATCGGCGGCGGGGCCATGATCGGGGATACGGCCATCGGCTGGGGAATTGCAGATGACGCGGTTTCGGTGAAAGCCATACACGCCGCGCTCGATGCCGGGATCAATTTCTTCGACACCGCGGATATTTACGGGCTGGGGCATTCCGAAACCCTGCTGGGAAAAACGCTCAGCGGAAACAAGGATGTGATCATCGCCAGCAAGGCCGGCAATGTGGCCCGGAACAACCAGTTTACTGTTGACTACTCGGGCGATCACATCATCCGGACCTGCGAGGCCTCCCTGCGCCGGCTGCGACGGGATCATATCGATTATTACCAGTTACATACGGCCCGGGTCAATCATCTTGAAAACGGCGAATGCGTCAAAGCCATGCAAGCCCTGCAGCAACAGGGCAAGATCCGGTACTGGGGATTGTCGCTGAATACCTTTGAACCCGAACCGGAAGCCAACTGGCTGATGGAAAGAAATTCGGGTAACGGTTTCCAGCTTGTATTGAATATGCTGAATCAAAAGGCCCTGTCCCTTCTCCATCCAGCAAAAGAAAAAGGATATGGCATCATTGCACGGATGCCTCTTCAGTTCGGGCTGCTGACCGGGAAGTTTGATAACAAAGAATTTTTTTTCGAAAAAAATGATCATCGTAAAAACAGGATCACGGCCGCAGTAGTTGAAGCTGCGAATACCGCCCTTGCCCCGGCCTGGGATCTTTGTAAAAAATATCAGTGCTCCAAAACAGAACTGGCGCTGAGTTATGTATTGAGTTATGATGAGGTGTCGGTGGTGATCCCGGGTATCCGGACCCCGGATCATGTGCGTGGAAATATAAACGGGTTGTTCCGGCCGGATCCGGAAGACAGGAAGAAAATCGAATCACTGGAACTTTCAGGACTGATGAAAATAATCCGCGATCAGGGCTGATTTAGCCAGCCACACATTATCAGGTTTTACCCGTACTCCATTTAATAAACTAAAATAATGGCCCCCAATCCGTCATTCGCGGAGGTGGCCATTATCGTTTTTTCCTGTTGACCCGGCTCTCAAATTCCCGGCACTCTTATTTATTATTTCAATTTCAGGTTCACACCAATACTGCCATAATAAGGCACCAGGGGTTTTGTTTTGAAATCCTGTGTCAGCATTCTTCCGGCCCGCAGGGTGATATCGATATTCCTGAAGCTGTACCCGCCCTGGATGCCATAATAAAAATTACCGCCCGTGGCAGGTTCAAACCAGCCGTCTTGCACCTCCGGGTAGATCTTTTTATATTCTTCGCTGTGTTTAAAATGGGTTACGATGGCTTTGTCAAACCCGGCCTCGCCCGCAGCAAACCAGTGTTCGCGGTAATAACCCGCTACCCCGGCTATATCGCTGCCGAAATTCAACAAACGGACAAGGGTATTTTCATTCCTGCGGAATACTCCCTGCAGGCGGGCGCTGAATTGCACATTACCCGCCCGGTACAAACGCACCTGTCCCCCGATCTTCACCTTGAAATCATCCAGGAGGTTCTCGCCCGAGGCCGTTGAAAATTCCGTACCCAGCACGATGGGAAGCCGGGATTTAAGCCGTTGCGCATACCCGGCGCCGAAAACCAGCCCATGCTCCAGCCCGGTCTGCGCGTGGATCCAATGCGGACGGGAAGATTTTGTATTTCCCCAATTGATCACCTGCGCGCTCATCTGTTTGCCCGCGGCCATCATACCCAATAATGCAATGATTACTCTTACCTTTTTCATAATAATTATTTTAAAGAATTATAGTAGGATAAAGCCACCGGGAAGAACTGGCTCCACCCGGCGGGGAAACTGAGCATATCATGACCCGCATTGTTCACCCGCAGTAACTGAACATCCGGGTAGGCAGAAGAAACATGCTGCGCATGCGACTGACCATATGCCTTGTTTCTTTCGCTGAAAACAAAAAGTACCCGGGTGCCGAATGAGTGCAGGTTCATCGTCCAGTCGGGTTTATCCCGGTCCCCCAGCTCAAACAATGCATGGTTCACGATCGCCCCGCTGCGCCAGAAAGGAAGAGGCCCTTCGTTGCCTGTCGGATTATTTTTTTCCCCTTCCGCGATGCTCAGCATCCCAAATTTATAATCCAGTATCGCGTGCTGACTTTCCTTACCGGTGATAAACTGCTCCTGGTAGGTGAGATCATTCAGCAGTTCGCTGGTGATACGGATCTCTCTTGCCCGTTCCACATAAGCCTTCACATCGGGCCATTTAAAGCCGCCCGGTTCGCCGAGGATCACGCCATCAATGGCGGAGGGATATTGATTGATATACGCGGTGGCCAGCATCGCGCCCCAGGAATGACCCAGCAGGAATACTTTTTGAGCGGGATTGGTTTTATAATAGGCGATCACCGCGGCGAGGTCGTCGAGCATCAGTTGAATGGAAAACTCCTGCTTCTCATGCCGTTTGGATAAACCCGACCCCCGCTGGTCATAAAAAACCACCCGGTATCCCTGGCTGGCGAAGGCCCGGCAGTTAAGGAGATAACGGTAGTCCGAGCCCGGGCCGCCGTGCAGGACTACGATGAGCGCGCTGTCGGGGTGCCCGAAGGCTTCCGAGTGAAGGATCGTTCCGTTGACCCGGATGGCCGGCACGGCCGGATCGTATTCCGCCGTTTTGGGAACCAGGTTCCCCTCTTCATGAATGGTTCGTTGTTTTGTACAGGCTGAAAATAACAGCAGGATAAGGTATGCCGCTGCCAGCCCCCGTTGGAGATTGATTTTTTTCATGGCTAAAATATTTTTGCAAATATGGGGACCGGGAAAAGCAATAGCGCCCCGGCCTATAAGTTGAAACCGGTTTCCCGGGATCGATGGGGTTTCATTGAATGATTGAAATCCAGCTTACTATATAACGGGGCCTTCCCTGCCTGAAAGCCGGCACCTATTTCAGGAGGATATTCTGCTGCTGCAGGTAATCGGTGGGTGAAATCCCGGTCACTTTTTTGAAATTCCGGTTAAAGGAGGTTTTGGAATTGAATCCGGCTTCAAAGGCCAGTGATAAGAGGGTGTATTCAGCGTTTTTTGGCAGGGGGGCGATCCGTTTAAACTCTTCCACCCGGTGATAGTTGATAAAATCATAGAAATTTTTCCCTTCCCGGCTGTTGATCACCTGGGAGAGATGGTTGGGATGTACACCGATACGCGCCGCCAGTGCGGCCAGCGTCAGGTCCGGGTCGGTAAAAATCTTCTCCTCCCCGATGATATTCTTCAATTTGCCATGTATGGTTTCCGCATCCGGTGTGGAAAGTCCCGACTTTTCATACTTGATACGGGAGGAACTCTCTTCTTCCGGCGTGTTATCAACCGGCTGATCACTTCCCATGAAATCATCAGCATTGTTCACTCCAATTTTCTTTATCCTGCTATCCGCAGGCGCACCGGTACCGGAAAAAACACCCACCTGCCGGATGCCAAAAAATCCAAGGAGAAACACATAAAAAACGGCGATGCCGAAGATCATATGATCATTTCCCAGTATGACGAACAACCAGATCACAGCCACCCCGATAACGAGGTAGCGTAACCAGGCCAGGTTGATCTTTTCCGTATTGGAAAATTGATTGTTGAGGGCATACCGGTACTTCCGGAGTAACAGCAAAGAGGCCGTAACATACAAAATACCCGACGCGATGATCGCCCACAGCATGATATTCATATAGGTTTCATATCCGGCTCCACGGTTCCTGAAGATCGCCAGTTTTTCCGCCGGGGTCGATACAAAAAAGGAGTAAAGGGGAATATAGGCCAGGAAGAAAGGCAGGAAATGCAGGAATCGAACCGCTCTTTTTTTCGGAAGATGGTTGGTCAGCGCCGCGGTGTATAAAAAAAGAAAAGGACCGTGCAGCAGGGGATAAGGAAAATGAATGCCGAGGAGCCAGTGTAATTCCAGTATCTCTCCGGTGATAAACAGGTAATACAGCGCCAGGTGCCCGGCGATCACCAGCAGCCAGGTGGCCAGGATCCGGTCGCCGGCATTTTTATTTCGCTTAGCCAGCAGTAAGGTGGCCAAAAAGAGGGTGATGAAGATACCTCCCAGGTAAAGCATGCTGCAAATTTGAGGAATTCGGCGCCATTCCGGGATGATAAGCGACAGAAGCGGGAAACACATAACACCCGATATGCCGGGCTTGTAACGCGATCAATCCATTACAACATTTTCCCGGGATTGGGTCATTTCGGGTACCGGGTTCTTTCCTGCAGCTCCCCACGGAAAGAAAACCCAACGCGGAGGATTTTCGTTATCACTACCGGTACACGCTCAGAGAAATCAGCTTCTTACTGGTGAGCAGGAATGTAAGATAGATCTGTACGCCTTTGTAAGACCCATTATAAACAGTGTGATTCTTATTGTCATACGCTTTTTTCAGGTTATACACAGAAAGCGCCTGTATTACCTGGTCAACCGTACTCCCGGTTGTCAGGTTTTTTCCCTCCACTTTGATGCTGCCGGTATATATCCCCGGCTCATCATTTTTACCGCTGTAGGCGTTGATGTAGGGAGCCAGGTAAAACTGGATGGAACTGAGTTTGTTTTCCTTTGCCCACATCCTCAGCCCGGCTTCCGGGTATTCGCTCACCCCGTTCGCTGTTGTTGTATCCGGTTTGCCGATGATCTCCCGGAAAACATCAGTGGCATTGGCCTGACTGTTCCAGTAAACCTTGCCTTTATTGTTTTGCATCCAAACCTGGCCTTCGTAAATGACCAACTCCGGCTTGGTTGCCGGTTCGCTGTCGATCTCAGCCTGTGAACGCACCGTGTTCAGGTGATAAGTAATATAATACACCCGTTTTGTGAAGTTATATTTTCCGGCAAACTCAAATTCGAGATGACCGTATTTGTTTCGGGCAGAGATATAGGTTTTATCATCGGATTCCATCACTGTCTTTGAAACGGAGTCGAGCGCATATTGCGTCTTCATGTCATCCGGTCCGCGGAGTACGGCATTCTCCGGCTGAAAAGTTTTTTTATTGATCACCATGTCAAAAAGAGGGTTGCCGAGTTCTTTCTCACTGCGCAGGCTTAAAAAATCCATCTGCAAAGCCAGCAGGCTTTGATTAAACGGGTTTTCGATCAGAGAGATGCCCGCAATATCATCGTACAGGTGCCGGCGGGCGTTATAGGTATAACCGTTTGTTGCCCGGTATTTGATATCGAACACCGCATTGGGCTGTCCCAGTATCTTCTTCAACTGGGCGATCTTGTTCGCCGCGGTGTCAAGCAACAGGGTATTCATATACAGCTGTCCACCCTTATACTCGACTACCTGCTTTTTTAACGCCTGTGCGGGGAAAACCGTGATACGCACCGACTCGATCCTTTCGGATGGCGTTAGGTAGTTGAACCACAATTCCAGCAGGCGGGCGCCATTTTTCGGATCAAAGAGGGTGACGCTGCCGCTCTTATACTCCTCTGACAAATAAAAATCATGCTTTGCCATCGCCTGCTGCACCTGCCGGATAGTGGTATTGCTGTCGATCTTAAAACCCAGCACGGTCAACTTACCCTTAAATGCTGTATTGACGTAATCAATATACTTCTTAGAAGCAACCGGGTTCAGGTAGATCATCATGCGGTTTACCCGTTCCGTGTTTTTACCCTGCATCAGCATCAGGCCGTTGGATGTATACTTGTTCAGCGTGGCCATCGTAAAATCGTTAAGCGACTTTAGCTGTGCAGCCCGGAGCGTATCGATGGTGTCCGGTTTACCAAGCGCTTTCAATAAACCCGGGGCCAGCATCGATTTGGCAGTAAAGCTGCTGCCATTGATCAGCAGCGAGCCCGGGTTGATGGCGATGGTAACGGGTTTGTGCTGGCTTGATGCGAGCAGGGGCAGAATCAGAACCAATACAGTTTGCAACAGTTTGAATGCCCGCCGTGTTAAGAGAGGCAGGGAGAAAAAGGAAAGTTTCATAGACGGATTGTTATGATAGGATGACCAAATATTGTGTAATTGCTGCCTAAAATCAAAAGCAATTTACAAATTAAAACGCAATCCCCCGCTGTCTGTAGTCTTCATACGCTCTGACAAAATACGATAACTCCGAAATCTGGAATGCGGGCCTGAGTCTGCGACTCAGGCCCGGTAAAAGCTACAAAAAGTCCACCTTCAATAAACCTACATTCTCCCTTCGATGATAGTCCCTTGCACTGCTGTATAAATAATGCTCCGGTCTTTCAACGATGCCCGCTTCGACCGGGTTATTATGAACATAATTGATCTTCTGAACTATAAATCCAGAACTGTACAGCTCTTTAGGTTGATTATCCTGCCGCCAGAACTGGTATTCCTTATTACGGCTGTTTTGTTCCCCCGCGCTCCTGAACAATGCCAGCATCCATTCCTTCCGGCTCTCCTGCTTGTTTTCCTGTATTGCTTTGATCAGTTGTTTACTGGTAAATTTCTTGAAATCGCGTAATATCTCGCTCAGGTCATTGTTGCAGGCTGATGCGACCAGGTGGACATGATTACTCATGATACACCAGGCATGCAGCCGTAATCCTTTCTCCTGCTGGCAGAACCCGATACTATCCACCAGTAGCTCCCGATAGCATTTCCTTGTAAACACATCGGCCCATTCCACTACAGCAAACGTGATGAAATGAGCAGCTTCCTTGTTTCGTATCTTATAACCGCCAATGCTCATCCTGTAATTTATACCGATGCCCATTGCGAGCAAGCAGAAAAACAACAAGAACCCGGGCTTTTTCCTGAAAAGCAACGGTTTCTATGCACGGACCTGAGTCGCAGACTCAGGCCAGCACTACATATAACTGAAGTAATTGGAACACTACAGACAGCGGGGTAAACAAATCCCCCTAGGCAGAGGTTACAAAGAAATTATTTTTGAATTGCTGAAAAATGACCTGCCCCTAAATTAATTGACACATTCTTTTATCCTATTTCCCTATACAAAACTTACTAAAAATATAATCCAGCTGATCCTCATTCGTGATCTCCCCCGTGATCTCTCCCAGGTAATGCAGACAGCGCCGGATATCGAGGGCCAGCAGGTCGCCGGGAATATTGTTATCGAGTCCTGTTTTGATATCGTTCAGTGATTGTTGCACTTCCTTCAGCGCATGGTAATGCCGGGCATTGGTGACCACCGTGCCTTCTGTTTGCACACTGCCGCCCAGCACCAGGTCCACCATCCGTTCCTTCAGCACTTCCAGGTGCCGTCGCTCTTTCGCGGAGATGAAAACAATTCCATCCAGTCCGCCGAATTTTTCCCGTACAATCGCCTCATTGGTTTTGTCGATCTTGTTAATGACCAGCAGGGAATTCAGGTTCTGCAGCTCGAGTTCGGTCTTCAGTCTTTTTACCTCCGATGCCGGTTCCTCCGCGTCAAAAAGACAAAGCACGATATCGGCTGTGCGGATCTTTTCCAGGCTGCGTTCGATCCCGAACCCCTCGATGGTATCGGTGGTATGACTCCGTATCCCCGCCGTATCGATCAGCCGGAACAGGATGCCGTCGATATTGATCAGTTCCTCGATGGTATCGCGGGTGGTGCCGGGGATATCGCTCACGATGGCACGGTTCTCGTTGAGCAGGGCGTTCAGTAAGGTGGATTTGCCCGCGTTGGGTTTGCCCACGATGGCCACGCTCACGCCGTGGCGGATCACATTGCCGAGCCGGAAGGAGTCGATCAGCCCGGTGGTGGATGCATACAATTTACCGATCAGTTCATACAACTGCGGGCGGTTGGCGAATTCCACGTCTTCCTGGCTGAAATCGAGTTCCAGTTCGATGAGTGCGGAAAACCGGATGAGCTGCTCCCGCATCTCCTTAAGATCTTCTGAGAAACCCCCTCGGATATTGTGCAGGGCCGCCCGTTGCGAGGCTTTTGTATTGGAAGCGATCAGGTCGGCCACGGCTTCGGCCTGGGCCAGGTCCATCTTGCCGTTGAGAAAGGCGCGCTGGGTGAACTCCCCCGGTTTGGCGGGTCTTGCCCCCCATTTCAGGCAGGCGTCGATGATCCGCTGCTGGATAAAAGGCGAACCATGCGAACTGATCTCCACGACATCCTCGCCCGTATAGGAAGCGGGACCGCGGAACAGGGACACCACCACCTCATCGAGCAATTCCTCCCCTTCTCTCAAATAGCCAACATGCAGGGTATGGGTGGGTTGTTCCGATAAATTTTTTGAAGTAAACAGCCGGTCAATTATTTCCAACGATTTTTTACCGCTCAGTCGTATGACACCGATGGCCCCAACGCCCGGAGGGGTCGCCAAGGCCACGATCGTATCATCCCAGCTGGTCACGGGGGTGCTCATGGTTCAAAATTAAATGAATGATCCGGATGAAAATGAAACTGAGAGTTGAACATTGAAAATTGAGCATTGAACATTTTCTTACATAATAATCTAAATGCTCAATGTGCAACGATCAATGCTCAATATTCAACGACATCCTCTCATAAAATCATAAAAAAAGCCCTCTCCAAACGGAAAGGGCTTTCAATTCATTAAAGAGATAATTATTCACCAGTAACCTGGAAGGTGATCGGCTGCTTGCGGTAGGCTTTCACCTGGCGTCCGTTCTGGATGGCCGGGGTCCATTTCGGACCTTTCTTGATAACCCGCATGGCTTCCTCTTCCATGCCATAGCCGTGGTTGGTGAGGGCGCGCACGTCGCTGATATTTCCTTCCTTGTCCACTACAAACTGTACAAGGGTGGTATACGTACCTTCGGGAGCCCCGTTATCGGAGGCTACCTGGCCGTTACAGTTTGTTTCGAGGTAGCGGCGCCATTTGCTGTCGCCACCGGGGAAACTGGCCTCGATCTCCACTTTGTCAAATATCTTGTTCTCGTC
>CAYRHU010000003.1:58317-80154 GCA_964424155.1 uncultured Chitinophaga sp. | reverse complement strand
TCCTCTTTTGCTACGGCGGGCAAGCTGTGGACTGTGGACTGCCGACTGTGGACTGTGGACTGCCGACCCGCCTTCGCTAATAATTTACTACCGATTTTTAGGTCCTCTTATGCTACGGCGGGCAAGCTGCGGACTGTCGACTGCTCAACTCCCCATCGCCGCCCGTTTCATCTCAGCCGCACGTTCATGTCCCAGGTACCGTTCGATCCATCCGTGAACAAGGTAGATGACCGGTGTAAGCAACAGCGCCACGATGAACTTATAGATATAGTTGACGATACAGATCGCGATTAACTGGTCGAAAGGCCATGGATCGCCCTGTCCTTTTACCAGTTTCGGGTAAAAATAAAAAGCGATCAGCAACACCACGAAACTGTCGATCAGTTGCGAGATCACGGTGGAGCCGGTGGCCCGGAGCCATATCTTTTTTTCACCCGTCGCCTGCTTGATCCGGTGAAATACGAACACATCGATCAGCTGCGCGACCAGGAAGGCGGTCATGGACGCGATGATGATGCCCAGACCCTGCCCGTAGATGCCATTGAAAGCGACACTCATGTTTTCAATGCCCGCTTCCTTTTTACTGGTGATCCACCATCCGTTGGGTTCCGTCTGGATGGCGCCGAAGACCATCAGAAAACCAAAAGCGATCAGGCAGATCGTCAGCCAGCTCAGGAACCGCACCCCTTTCATGCCATAGTACTCGTTGATGATATCCGTCATCACGAATACCACCGGCCATAACAACACCCCGCAGGTGAGATTGAAGGAATAGACGCCGCCCAGCAGATGGATCTCTGCCGGTTTCCATCCCAGTGTGGATTCCAGTGAAAATATCTTTACGCCAATGAATTCGGCGATCAGCGCGTTGGTGATGAAGATGCCGGAAAGCACCAGGAAAAGACGGGTGGGCTTATGGCCGATGATGGTCTTGATCATAATTCAGTTTGAGCATAGAGATAATTGATATAAACGATATAGGCCAGCAGGATTAGCATAACGATGATATTACCGATGATCAGCCAGCGGGGCACGATGGAAGCAGGTTTTTTCCCCGCGAGCCAAAGTACGAGGTAACATAACAGCGTAAGCGGTACGACAATCATCCCCATGAAAAAACCGATCGTGATGATCGTGGACACCAGGCTTTCATCCCGGATCCAGTCCTTCACCAGCAACGAAAGCGTAAGCCCGAAAAACAAGCCACAGATGAAGGCCAGTCGGGATAAAAATAAAAGCCAGCGCATCGGGGAATTTAGTCTAAAATAGCATTATTTTGTCACCTTAATTAACGTGGAACCGAATGAAAAATCCCCTGCTGAAAAAAGCCCTCCCCCACCTGCTCGCCATCCTTGTCTTCCTGCTAATTTCAGTGCTCTTCTGCAAACCGGTGCTCGACGGAAACGTTTTGAACCAGCATGACAATGTGGGCTGGAAAGGCATGGCGCAAAACGCGTTTGAATACAAAGAGCGGACGGGACATTTTCCTTTGTGGAATCCCAATCTCTTCAGCGGAATGCCCAATTACCAGGTGGCCATGGAGGGGAAAAGCGTATTGCCCGATACAGTGAAAATATTTTCGCTGGGATTGCCCAAACCGATCAACTTTTTTTTCCTTGCCTGTATCTGTTTTTATATCCTTTGTCTCTCTCTCCGGATCAAACCGGTGATTGCCATGCTGGGGGGACTGGCATTCGCCTTCTCGACGTATAACCCGGTGATCATCGCGGCGGGTCACGATACCCAGATGCTGGCTACGGCATATATGCCTTTATTACTCGCGGGCCTGATCAATATCTATGAAAAAAATTACTGGCTGGGCCTGGCGCTGACCACGTACGGCGCTTACCAGCAGATGGGCGTTAATCACCTGCAGGTTACTTATTACTTTGTCATCATCGCCTTTATCATCACCATCGCTTACCTCGTAAAATGGGTTAAGGAAAAAGACTGGAAACATATCGGCCTGGCGGGCGGACTGACCATCTTCTCCGCGATCATCGGGTTGGCGGGAAATGCGCTTGTGCTGAAAACCACTTCCGAATACAGCCAGTTTACCATGCGGGGCGGAAAAGATATCGATATCGTGGGAGATACCGTAAAGGCGGCCAGTACGAAAGGACTGGATACAGCCTATGCCTTTGAATACAGTGTGGGCCGCGGCGAAACCGTCAGCTTCATTATGCCGTATGCGTATGGCGGTTATAGTGGCAATATGGCCGATGAAGGGTCGAACGTAGTGAAAAAGCTCACCGCGCTGGGCGTGCCGGACAGCAATGCCGAACAGGTGGCACAAAGTCTGCCAGTATACTGGGGACAGTTGTATACTTCCGGACCGGCTTATCTCGGAGTGCTTATCTGTTTGTTCGGACTGATCGGTTTCGTAATGCTTAAGACTCCGATGCGCTGGGGACTGCTGGCGGCCACCTTACTCGGCATATTAATGTCATGGGGAAAATATCTTCCCGGGTTTAACACCTTCCTTTTTGAGAATCTTCCCCTGTATAATAAGTTCCGTTCGCCGGCCTTTGCCCAGGTGATACCGCAATTTGCCGTGGCCATCAGCGCCGTGCTGGCGGTTCAGCAACTGCTTTTTGGCCAGAAATTACAGAAAGAGGATCTGAAGAAGATTGTATACACAGCAACTGGTTTGTTTGCCCTGCTGGGGATCATGTACCTCGTGGTCAATTACAATTCGCCCTTTGACCGCCAGATCGCGGAGAGCATTTCACAACAGGCGCAGAACGAATCGGTCGGCAAGGCCGTCGTATCGGGACTTAAAGCAGACCGGAAGGCGCTTTTTGGCGGCCAGTTGCTGAGAGCGCTGGCCCTGGCCCTGCTGGCGTTGGGAATCCTTTATTTATTCTTCAAAGATAAAATGAAGGCGCAGGTGGCAGCCATCGGTCTGCTGCTTATCAGCACGGCCGATATACTTTGGGTGAGCAAGGATTTCCTGAGCGAGGAGAAGGAACATTATATTTCGAAAGACAGTTATGATAGCGCCAATTTCGGCAAGACGGCAATCGATGAGGATATTCTGAAAGACAAGGACCCGAATTTCCGGGTCTTCAATATGGCCGGAACAAGTTCCGGAGGCCCCTTTGCCGAATCACGCACCTCCTATTATCACAAATCCGTGGGTGGTTATCACCCGGCCAAACTCCGGATTTACCAGGATATCATTGAAAAATATCTTTCCGGAAGAAATTCTCCCAATGTCCTGAACATGCTTAATACTAAATATGTGATCGCGCCCGATATGCAATCCGGGCAGCAAACCCTGATCACCAATCCCGAGGCGTTTGGCCCCTGCTGGCTGGTGAAGCATGTACAAATAGTGGATGACCGGGTGGCGGCGATCAACGCGATCGGCCGAACAAACCTGAAAGATACGGCCATCGTTGAAAAATCATTTGCGGCAAAGATCACGCAACCGCAATGGGATTCCGCCGCATCCATCAAAATGACAAAATTTGATAATGATGCCGTGGAATATGAGGTGAATGGCAGCGGCCCCCAGTTTGCGGTGTTCAGCGAAGTGTATTACCCGCTGGGCTGGAATGCCTATCTCGATGGTAAAAAAACAGATTACTGCAATGTCAATTATATCCTGAGAGGGATGTCGGTTCCCGCCGGGAAGCACAGTATCCGGTTCGTATTCGAACCCGAATCGGTAAAGCAGGGACGTTCCATCATGTTCCTCGCATCCATCGTGGTGGGCCTGGTTTTCATCGGCGGCCTGTTCATGCATTTCAGGAAAAAAACTCAGCCGGCCTATCCCTCCTGAGGCGCCCGGATGAAAAAGGTACTTGCGATAGCGCCCTACCCCTACCTGCCCTATTTTTCCGGGGGACAGAAATTCATCGCGGAGTTTCTGCATTATCTCGGGAAGGAAACGGAACTGACGGTGATCAGCGTACCGGGTAATGATTTTTCACTGGCGCATACCTACAAAACAATCCCCCTGCTCAAGTCCTCATTTTCGAGATATTACGATTTCAGCCTCGTTCAAAAGATCAGTGCGCTGGTAAAAAAGAAGGGATTTGATACGATTATCTGGGAGCATCCCTATTATGCCTGGCTGGCCTTTCGCGTACGGAAGCAAACAGGCGTGCGTACGGTGATACATACGCACAATATCGAATACCAGCGCTTCCGGAGCACGGGCCGCTGGTGGTGGCCGGTGCTGAAATGGTATGAAAGAAGATGTTTCCGGAAAGCCGACAGCATATTTTTTATCACGCCGGAGGATATGAATTTTGCCATTACGAAATGGCAAATCCCGGCGAGCAAATGCATTGACCTCCCCTTTGGCACCCCGGTCAGCCAGTCGCCGGCCGACAGGGAAGAAAGCCGGCTGATCGTATGCCGTGAACAGCATATCCAGCCTGATGAAAAGATCCTGTTGTTTACCGGTTTGCTGAGTTACCAGCCCAACCTGGATGCGCTGCAGGTGATATTGAAAAAAATCAACCCGGTATTGCTGGGGCAGGCCGGTTTCAAATACAAGATCATTGTCTGTGGTAAGGGATTGCCTCCCCCCATGAACGATCTGAAGGACTATGCACAATCCAACATTATTTACGCGGGATTCGTTAGGGGTATTGACGCTTACTACAAGGCAGCCGATGTACTCCTGAATCCGGTTCAGACCGGGGGCGGGATCAAGACAAAGATGGTGGAAGCCCTCGCCAATGGCACCACGGTCGTTTCCACCCGAAGCGGCGCGGCGGGTATCAACCCGGAAAACTGTAACGGGAAACTTCAGATTACAGATGATGATGACTGGAAAACATTTGCCTTAAAAGTGCAAACCGCAGCCAGCGCCCCCCACAACGAAACCCCTCCTGCCTTTTACCAGGCATATAACTGGGAAAACATAGTAAGGAATATAATGCGGAAGCTTACCTGACCGGTTTCCCTATGAGTGTGGAATAAATAAATTTAAAGAAATTTCGGGCCGACTCCTTTAACCCATAGATCATTTTGAAAATAAAATAGTACGGTCCCTTCCCTTTCCGGAGCCGCATGATCTCCAGTTCATGCCGCAGCATTACTTTACGTAATGCCAGTCTTTTTTTAGGATCCGTGCTGCCGCTGTTGATATGCACGATCGTTGTTCCGGCGTAAAAAAGATTTTTGTACCCGAGATTCCTGATTTGCTCACACCAGAGCTGATCCTCGCCATACATAAAGAAACGGTCATCAAGTTTTTGACCCGTCAATTTGGCCAGGATCTCACGGCGAAACATAAAGAAAGCGCCGTTGAGCCAGTCGCATTCCATGTCCTTATCGTGCGGGAAATATTTTCCCAGCATCCGGGGGGCCCTCTTCGAATAAGGCATGAGGTACGGTATGAAACGGAAGATATCCAGCAATTCCCAACTCAGGGATCTGAAGCGCCGTGCCGTGTACTGGACTTTTCCGTCGGGGTAAGTCATCCGGCAGCCTAAAACCCCGGTTCCCGGATGCGCGACCAGGTAACGGGCAGCAAGGCTGATACTGTCTTCCCGGAGAAGGGTGTCACTGTTTAAAAGGAGTATTATCTCTCCTGACGCCTGCCCGATGCCCAGGTTATTACCCTTTGCGAAACCGCCATTCATCGCACTTTTTACCAGCCGGATACCCGGAAATTCCTTTGCAAACCGATCCGGGTCGCACTCGGAAGAGGCATTGTCGACGAGGATGATCTCATAAGACAGATCCCGGGTGTGTTCCATTACCGACCGGATACAGTCCGCCGTAAGCGCATACGTATTGTAATTGATGATGATGACAGATACCTTCATTCCGTTGGTCGAAAATGACTTAATTTCGCAGCTTCCAAACCGGTAATAAATAATGTACAAGGATATCACCCGATGCAGGATCAGCGGCAGCAGCAATTTAGTAAATGTATTATCATTAGGCGAACAATACCTGACGGGGGTTTTCCCTTCCACCCCCGAACAGGCTGTTACGAAGGGCCCGGTCGACATGGTCTGGTGCCCCGACAGCGGGCTGGTGCAGATGAAACAGTCGTACAGCCTGGAAGAAATGTACGGGGATAATTACGGGTACCGTTCCGGGCTCAACCAGGGCATGGTGAACCACCTGCAAAACAAAGTGCAGATGTTGCTGCGCAAAGTGGAAACAAAGCCGGGCGATATCATCCTGGATATCGGCAGCAACGATGCCACCTCGCTGAAATCTTATCCCTCCCATCTTCGCCGGATCGGGATCGACCCCACCGGGAAAAAATTCAAAGAGTTTTATACGGATGATATTTCGCTGGTGCCCGATTTTTTTACGGCGGATAATTTCAGGAAGATATTCCCGGATGAAAAGGCCACGATCGTGACCTCCATCGCCATGTTCTACGACCTGGAGGATCCCGTGCAATTCGCATCCGATATCGAATCGGTGCTGGCCGGTAACGGGATCTGGCATTTTGAACAGAGCTATCTTCCTTCGATGCTGCGCACCAATTCGTATGATACGATCTGCCAGGAGCACCTGGAATATTATTCCATGATCTCCGTTCAGTATATCCTTGAAAAAGCCGGGTTGCGCATCATTGATGTGGAACTGAACGATATCAATGGCGGGAGTTTTGCCGTAACGGCCGCCAAAAAGGGTTCCGCGCACCGGACCAACCAGGCCGTGATCGACTGGATGCTTGAAGAGGAGGTCAAAATGGGGCTAAACACCGAGAGACCCTACCGGGAATTTGCCCAACGGGTAGCCGAACACCGGGACAGCTTGCTGAACCTGCTTGACAGACTTAAAAACGATGGCAAAAAGATTATCGGCTATGGCGCCTCCACCAAAGGAAACGTGCTCCTCCAGTATTGCGGCATCGGCACCCAATACCTGGATTGTATCGCGGAGGTGAATGAACAGAAATTCGGCTGCTACACGCCCGGCACCCTCATCCCCATCGTTTCCGAAGCGGAAGCCAGGGCCATGAAACCCGATTACCTTTTTGTATTACCCTGGCATTTCCGGAACAATATCCTCGGCCGCGAAAAGGAGTATAGGGCTGCGGGCGGTAAATTTATCTTTCCATTGCCCTTTATCGAAATCGTGTAACATGAAGGAGGCCGTTCTTTTTATCAACCATCCTGAAAAGGAATGCGGGGTTCACCAGTTTGGGGAAAATGTACATACGGCCCTTCGCCTCTCAGCAATATATAATTTCATTTACTGCGAATGCAGTAACGCTGAACAGTTGACCTGGTATATAACCATTCACAAACCGGTGGCCATCATATATAATTATTATGGCAGCACCATGCCATGGCTGAACAGCGGGATCACCCGGAAATTCAGGCTACCGCACATTGGGATCATACATGAAGTGACCCAGGAGAGGGTGAACCAGGCGAATAAAGCACTCTTTGATTTTCATATTGCTCCCGATCCTACCGTACTTCTTACAAACCCGATCGTTTTCAAAACCGGCCGGCTGATCCCCAAATATACCGATACCACTCTCGCCCCTGCTGTACTCACCATCGGGAGTTTTGGATTTGGAACAAAAGGGAAAGGGTACACCAGGATCATAGAAACCGTACAACAGGAATTTGATGAAGCCCTGATAAGGTTTAATATCCCTTTTGCCCGTTTTGGAGACGCGGCAGGTGAAGGTGCCCGCGCTTATGCGGAGGAATGCAGGAAACGGATCCGGAAACCCGGCATCCTGTTGAAAATTACACACGACTTTCTTTCGCAGGATGAGGTACTGGGTTTTCTGTCGCAAAACAGTATCAACTGCTTTTTTTATGAAGAAAATAAGAACCGTGGAATTTCGAGCGTTACCGACCTCGCCCTGGCAGTGAATAAGCCCGTTGCCGTGACCCGGAGTAATATGTTCCGCCATATCGCCGATGCCAGGCCCTCCGTATGCATCGAGGATCTTTCGCTAAAGCAGATTATACAAAACGGAACGGCTCCCCTGCAACCCTTTAAAACGGAATGGAACGCCGACAATCTGTGCTGGGATTATGAAAGGATCGTGACCGCCTCAGTAAAGAATTTTCAAATACAGTCTTCTGTCAAAAGTTCGCTCATGTCACTGATCGAAAAAACCCCAGCCAGAAAGATACTGACCCGTTTCAGGAAATTCGCTACCCGCTCGATCAACAGGGACAAACTGATGCTGGCTGCGAAACAGTCGGCCACAAGAAAACTGGAATACGCGACTTATAAAATCCCCGATAAAGAACTTCTTTTTGAAGAAACAAAATTCAACCGGATTCTTGATAATCAAACCCGTTCCCAGTATGCAGACGTTATCAAATTACTATGCCAGCTTTGCCCTGACGAAATGAGCCGCAAAATCCCCGAAGCAAATATCCAGCAGGCATTTGTATTTGAAACAGTCAGGAACCTGGCCCGGAAGTTTTCATCTGCCCGCATCCTGTCGGTTGGATCCTATGAGGATACCGCTTTTATGGGTCTTCAGCAACTCGGTATGCCCGTGGAAGGAATTGACCCGGTACTCAATTACGACCTGCATACTTTTATGACCAAACCCGGCGTACGGAACAGGAAATACGATATCATCTTCTCCACTTCTGTGATCGAGCATGTAAAGGATGACGATCAGTTCGTGCATGATATCGCTGAAATGCTGAACCCGGGAGGTTTTGCCATTCTTACCTGTGATTTCAAGCAGGACTACAAACCAGGAGATAAGCTACCCCGGGTAGACTTCCGTTTTTACACCCGGGAAGACCTGGAGCAGCGTCTGCCCGCTAACATGACCGGTTGCCGTATTTACGGCGATTCTAACTGGAATTGCCCGCAGCCGGATTTCATGTTCGAAGGCATCCCCTACACTTTCGCCACATTGGTGATGCAGAAAATCAATTAAAGCCGATGATTAATTATGCCTGCCGGAATAATTTCTGCGGATGAACTGCCTGATGATCGCGACAGATCTTGCAAACTGCAAACGTCTGAAGAACATAAATGAATACTTCAATAATGATATAAACCGGGGTTTGAGCGCCTGGTGATATTTTGCTTTTGAACTCTCTACTCCATTCAGAAGCACATCATTCAACAGCATGACCGCATGATTGGTTTCGCTTCGGGATGATTCGATGATCATCGAATCATCCAGTTTCCAGTACCGGTGATCATAGGCCACGGAAGCAAAAGTGAACCCGATCCCTCTTTTCAGGAACTGTACCATCGGCAGTCGTTTTGCCCGGTCGGTGGTGGCGATCCAGGTTATCCCGCTGGAACAACCTGCCAGGAGCGTACAATAATGGGTGAGTTCCGCATTCTCCCGGAGGGTTAATTCATTTGCCGTGATGATACGCGGGTGCCCGGATGGCAGTTCTTCGTGTGTGGAGATGATCACCATCAGGTCATCGTGCCGGTTTACCAAACCGGTGGATACCTCCATGGCCCATTCGGGGGTAACAAAAGATTGTCCGCTGAAGGACGAACACTCGAATAGCAGGACATGCCGGTAAACTTGCAGCTTATTTCTTTCCGCAAAGGTTTTTACCCGCTGCACCTCGGTTTCCGTCAGCCGTAGTACGGGCCGAGGATCCACCGTTACCGGTCGCGGGTAGGCATTGTATATCGTGCCGCGCGTAGTTCCGTCAAAGCGATGAACATTCGAAGGGTAGACCTGGGTGAAAAACAGTTCATCAAAATCCCCCCGTGTCCTTCGTTCTTCCGCCTGTTTAACGAAATCATACCAGGCTTGATTTTCACCCGCTTTCTTATCGCGAAGCGGAATTTCCCAGATCGCGTCCACATCCGGGTTATGCTCGATCATGGGCCGGCATTTATCGCTGATCGCCCAGGTGAGATGACAGCCGGGATAATCCTTTTTGATCTGTTTGGCGAGCACGGTCGCCATCAGGCAGTCGCCGTTGGCTACCAGCATTCCGAGCAATATGTGGGGTTGTTTTTTGGGCATTATTCCCTGGTGGAAGAATTAAACATCATCCCGGCCAGTTCCTCTATCTCCACTTTCGGGCTCCAGCCGGTTGACCGGATCCGTGCGGGATCGCTTACCATTCTTTTAAAGGCGGGTTCATATCCCTCCCTGATTTGCACATGATCCTTCCAGTTTTTTCCCGCCAACCCGAAACATAGCTCCAACCATTTTTCAATCCGCCAGGCCCGGCCGGTTCCGATACAGGCTTCAAAGATCTCATCCTGCTCAACCAGGTGTAAAATACCCTGCACAATATCACCCGCAAAACCATACTCCTTTTCGACCGAAATATCCCCGATGCTTAACTCATATTTCCTTCCTTCCTTCGCCGCCACCGCGGCGTCCGCAATCCTCCGGTTCAGGTGCTGATCCGTGCGCAGGGGGCTGTCGTGATGAAACAGGTAACCCGTATACACTTTTATTCCCCTGGTCCGGAAATACCGCCCGGCAAAAACCGACTGGATCCGTGCCAGTGAATAGGCGTCATCGGCGGAAAATGGGGTGCTCTCACTGATCGGGTTCCCCCTGTTCTCAAACTGCAAGCCGCTCCCGGTGATGAAAACCTTAGTATGGGGGGAATGGGTGTAAACGGATTCGAGTATGTTCAGCGTTCCTCCGACGATCGTTTCCTGGTGTTCGAACAACAATTCATGATCCGTACGCGAACTGGCGGCTAAATGAAACACATAGGAGGGCCGCAATTCCCTGATGAGCGACTCCACGTAACTTTTATCTCCCACATTTCCGGTCAACCATTTACCCGACGAACGGGAAACGCCGGTCACCTCCATGCCTTTTTCCTGTAACAGGCGGTCCAGGTAATATCCGTCCTGGCCATTAATTCCGAATATCAGGGCTTGGGGCATGGGATTCATTTTCCGGTGATCAGGTGCTGGAACTGCCGGTCGATGGCATCGATACATTTATTACGCTCCAGGTTGAGAATGGCGAGGCGCTTCACTACGGCATCTTTCTGATCGGCTTTCACTTTTTCAAATTCATACACTTTTTCCTGCTCATGCCAGAGGTCACAGTTCACTTTGGCCAGTTCGGCAAACACCTCCCCGATTTGCCCGGTTATGGAACGGGTTTCGTTGCCCTCCTGCTTATACACTTTATTGGCAGAGAATGTCAACCGCTCCGGAGGAATCACACCCGAAACCGCATCACCTACAAATGCGTCGATCTCCGCCTGTAGCTGAATTTCCTGCTGCCGCAGGCTCTGCAGTCTCTGCTCATCCTCCGAATGGTATTGTTTCAGCTTTACAATGGTGAGTTTATCGCAGAGGGAACCCAGTGTCTCGGCCATTTTTGAACGATTAATTGCTGCAAACTTAGCGGCAAATAAAGTAAGGCACAAAATTGTATTTTTGCGCCGGTCACTCAAGACCCATTCATGAAGAAAAAAGCGTTAATCACGGGTATCACCGGTCAGGACGGAGCCTATCTCGCCGAATTATTGTTAAGCAAGGGATATGAAGTGCACGGCATACGCCGAAGGGCCTCCCTGATCAATACGGACCGGATCGATCACCTGTACCGGGATATACACGAGGAGAATGTCAGGTTATTCCTGCATTACGGCGATCTTACCGATTCGGCGGGGATCCTGCACATCATCCAGAAAGTGCAGCCCGATGAGATCTACAACCTGGGCGCGATGAGCCATGTGCATATCAGTTTCCAGACACCGGAGTATACCGCCAATGTGGATGGGATCGGTGCCCTTCGCATACTCGAAGCCGTTCGGATCCTTGGTCTCGAGAAAAAAACAAAGATCTACCAGGCCTCCACTTCAGAGTTGTACGGGCTGGTGCAGGCCATTCCCCAGAACGAGAAAACTCCCTTTTATCCCCGCTCCCCTTATGCTGTCGCCAAACTGTACGCCTACTGGATTACCGTGAATTACCGGGAGGCTTACGGTATGTTCGCCTGCAACGGCATATTATTCAATCATGAGAGCCCGGTCAGGGGTGAAACTTTTGTAACCCGCAAGATCACCCGGGGAGTTGCGGAGATCGTGTTGAAGAAGAAACAAACACTGTACCTGGGAAATCTAAATGCCAAACGCGACTGGGGGCATGCGCGTGATTACGTAGACGCCATGTGGAGGATCCTTCAGCAGGAAACACCCGAAGATTTTGTCATCGCCACGGGGATTACCCATACGGTTCGCGATTTCGTGATCAAATCATTTGCCCATTGCGGGATAACGCTTCGTTTTGAGGGTGAAAACGAAAAGGAAAAGGCCTATGTCGTGACCTGTGAAAACCCGCAGTACCAGTTGCCGTCCGGGCAGTGCGTGGTGGCCGTGGATGACCGCTATTACCGTCCCACCGAAGTGGATTTGCTGCTGGGTGACGCCGGTAAGGCAAGGGAAAAACTAAACTGGGCCCCTACCTGTTCACTGGAAGAACTGATCAGGGAAATGATGGAGGCGGATATTAAAAATTTCAGTTAACCCCCTCTGCGCCACTTATTCAGGTATACCGAGTTGCCTGATTGCTTCATGATAATTGGAGAAGTCGATATTGCTTCGTCCACCCAACACTCCGCCAGGTATCAGAATATACCTGTATCTGTTTGTCGAAGACATCGTTACGTTGTTCGTTTCGATCCTGATATTGCCAACTGAAAATTTGGGGTTGTGAAAATATACTGTGCTCCCGATGTTTTCCGTGAAAGCCAGTTGTCTGACATGTGTTATAGTATCCCCTAAAACGGCCCAGTATATATGCATGGCGCCTCCGCTAAGAATAGATTGAGTGAGGGATACAGTGGGTATATTATAGAAAACAAGACCTGTAGATCCGTCGAGAGTCCATGTTGATCCAGTGGTCCATCTTGAATAAATAACATTTGCTGTTCCAACCGGTCCCTGAGGACCCTGGGGACCCTGCGGACCCTGGGGGCCAGCCGGCCCTTGCGGGCCCTGCGCACCAGTAGCTCCAGGTGAGCCAGATGCGCCTGCCGGGCCTGCCGGGCCTGCTGCACCGGCGGGTCCAGCCGGACCCGCAGGACCCGTTTTTTGACAGGCATTAAGGATTATTAATGATAGCAACAAAAAGGGAATAAAATTGAGCTTTCGCATATAATGCTGGTTTAAAATATTAGCGGATCACAAAGATCTTTGAGGTTGTAGTGTAATTTTTAAATTGTACACCAACGAGATAATTGGAATAATTCCTCACGTGCACAGGCAGGTCAATCCTGAACAGGTTTTGTCCCTTGATGATTTCCCGGGGAGACGTGGTGTACAAAACATTACCGTTTAAATCTATTATACTAATAATGGCATTATCGTCATACAATGCTTCAATTTCTATTTGGAACGTACCGTTTATAACTGGGTTTGGAAAGACATTCACCGTATGCGGCTCCCATGACCTTTCTCCGGTATTCTGAGGCCTGGCGGTTCCGGTAGGCTTTCCCTGGCAGTAAAAACAGAGTGTATTGGTCGTCGGAACAAAAGTTACTACTCCGGCTGTGATCACCGGGTTATTTATGGTAACATTTCCCAAACTAACTACATTAGGAGTCGGCAAGCTAAAAGAAGGTGAGGATACCGTCACTTCAGCCGTATTGATCCCGGAACAATTCCCGGCATTTCCGAGACTATCAATTCGAATCAAGTAAACTTCATTGCTGTCCAGGGGTAGCGCACCTATATTGTTATTATATCCAACACCGGCATAACCTCCTTCAGGAGAGGGCATCAGGTTATTGATGAATTGTTGTCCTGCCCGCAGATACTTTTTAGACCAGGCGAGACTGCCGTCCGGATTTACATTACTGATATACAGATCCGAATTAGCCGTATAATCACCGTTAACCGAAATAAACCCGCCATCAGAACGGGGATACCATCCAAAATCGAGGTTTTGAATTCCCGGAATCACCATTTTCCGGACATTTTGAACTGTGCCATCCGCATTCAGATTCCAGATATAATTTTGCTGATTAGTTGTGTTATAATCATCCATACCTAATCCCATCATCTGAAAGCCCGCACCGTTCCTCCTGATTCTGTAAAATTGCGTACTCCTGTTTTCGCCGTCTATCCCCCTGATCCATTGTATGTTTCCATTGACTTTATCCAGTTTCATAACATAACCGTCGTAGAATGATCCAGCCTGGTAAAAACCGGCAACAACTACAGAAGAACCATCTTCTGTTATACCCCAAAGCTGATCAGATCCTCCATTCCCGTATTGCCTGCTCCAAATTACGTTCCCCTGATTATCTGTACGGACTACAAACCCCTCTGCTGTACCCGGAGCATAACGATGAGTACCGCAAAAAACAAAACCTCCTTCGGTTAATTCTGTCACATCGAAACCTATATCGCCGTTCACATTTCCATCTCCATATTTCCTGGACCATTGAATGTTACCGGCAAAATCTGTTTTAACCAGCCAAGCATCACCTGCAGGGTTTCCATAAGACTTTGTTTGACCCACTGCGATATACCCGTTATCAGAGGTCCGAATTACTGTTTGAAAGTAGTCGTTTCCAGTTCCACCTATTGCCTTGCTCCAGGATACCGAACCATTCTTATTCACTTTCATTAATAACCCGTCACTACCGCCATTACCATAACTTGCTGTACGTCCGGCTACTACAAACCCGCTGTCTGAAGTGGGTGCCAGGTAAAATCCATAGTCATCCTTATTCCCTCCATATACTTTTTGATAGAAAGAAGTCCCGTTTACACAAGATGTGTCAGTAATAACAGGTATATAACAATATGTACATGCCGTAATAGTTGCAGGAACAAAACTGACCAATCCGGTGGTGATAACAGGGTTATTTATTGCCAAATCCGAGGGTGCACCGGCTGAGATCACTGAACTGCTAAAAGAAGGCGATACTGTCACTACTTCGCTTGTATTTATTCCAGTACAGGATCCCTGGCTTCCGGTATGATCAAACCGGATTAAGTTAACGTCATTACTGTCTGTAGTTAACCCCGCATTATTATTCATTCCCACAGCTGCATAGCCTCCTTCCGGTGATGCGATCATTGCCCTGATCCACTGTCTCCCGCTTCGTAAGTATTTTTTAGACCATTCAATATTTCCGCCGGCATTCACTTTTGTGAATATGATATCAGCTCCGTTATTGTTCTCGCCATTGGCAACTACAAAACTGCCGTCCGTCAGGGGCGTCCATCCATATCCGCTTGTCTGTATACCTGGCACCACCAGCTTTCGTACATTTAACACGGTACCGTCCGAAGCCAGGTTCCATACACACTGCTGAAGATTAGTTCCACTAAAATCATCCATTAAATAGGACAATATTTGAAACCCGGAACTGGTCGTACTGATTTTATGCATAAGTAAATGCCGGCCGAAATCTGCATCATAAGTCCTTTTCCACTGAACGGCACCATTGGTTTTATCCAGTTTCATCAGATATCCGTCATAAAGATCAGGAGCACGGTAAAAACCAATAACCAACAGTGAATTTCCGTCCTCAAGTATACCCCATGCCTCATCCGAACCCGGCTGATCATATAGCTTACTCCAAATAACATTACCTGAATTATCTGTTCTGACTATTAAACTCTGGGAAACACCGCCCGCATACTGGTGTACACCGCAAAATGCAAAACCGCCATCTGACAACTGCGTCACTTCAAATGCAGCATCCCCGAACGCATTTCCATTCCCGTATTTTTTGGACCACAGAATATTACCAGTCGCATCTGTCTTAACCAGCCAGGCGTCTCCTGCAGAATTACCATACGATTTAGTCTGTCCGGCAACGATAAATCCATTATCAACGGTCCGCTTGATTCCATAGAAAACATCATTGTTACTTCCACCAATCGCCTTATTCCAAACTGTATTACCATTTTTATTAACCTTTATCAGCATTCCATCAAATCCTCCATTACCAAAACTGTTGGTTTGTCCTGCAATAACGTAACCACTGTCTGAAGACACTGCCAGCCATTCAGCCAGATCACCTTTATTCCCTCCATAAAATTTCTGATACAATAATATCCCGTTCAGACATGTTGTGTCTGATCCCGTAGGAATTCCACCGGTTTGTCCAAAGGACGATTGAAAAAACAGGCTAATTAAAAGCAGTAGTGTAGTAAGTTTATGGCTTTGCCTGGGCGTCATTAGCATTAAAAATTATAATATGTAAAATAATATTTTCCATTGGTATTTTAAAAGAAATCCTATTCCATTCGAACTCAACTGGTAAGCTCCAGGAATTTCGCCATCCCCTTCCTTTTGGATTCGTCCAGCCTGTAACTCAGGTGAAGCCTGTAATATTTTTTCAGATCGTACAAATCATATGGTGTAGCATCCGCGATCTCGTCAATTCGTTCCAGTCCTATTGAATTGGCCTCGTTGAAATCCCGGATAAAATCATCCGGCAGTTTTTCCCTGCTGGCCCATACGGCAAACACAAAAGGCAACCCGGTGATGGCCCTCCACTCCGATCCGAGATCATAAATAAAAGTGGATCGCTTGCGCTGCTCCAGCGCCCGGTCGCCTATCACCAGGCCGGCCGTGTTTCCGCGGATCAGATCCCGGTACCCTTCATTTTCTGCCTGGATCAACTCCGGGCTGATACCCCAGTATTCCCGCATCAGGAATTTCAGCAACTCCACGGAACTGCGGCTCTGGTAGTCGAGATACACTTTTTGAATCTCCTGTACCGGCACTTCACTGAACAGCGCCACGGAAGCGATCTCCCCTTCCGTGCCGATACAATGATCCCCCACGACATGATACTCGGGCATCTGCCTGAGCGCCGCCACCGGCACAAGTCCCACATCGATTTCGCCGTTCATCAATTGCTCCGCGATCCGGGCAGGATAATCGCCCTTCAGCATGATCTTATCTTTTATAGGTGGTCGCTCCAGCCCGTATATCAGCGGTTTTGTATTCAGATAGTTGACAATACCTACCCTAATCTTCTCCAATTCGGTTAATTTTGCAGCAAAGGTACTGGAAGAAGGTACAAGGCACAAGGTACAAGGTACAAGCTTGCCCTCCGGCTTGTCAGCCGAAGCGAATGCGAAGGCTGGAGCTTAAGCGAAGGAGGGGAACAAGGTACAAGTATCAAAACTCCGGTAGCCGGTATCCAGCATCCAGCATCCCGCCTGCGCAAAAGCTACGGCGGGGAAGCAACCAACCAACATGGAATTAACTACACTCACAGCCATTTCCCCGGTCGACGGGCGCTACCGCAAACAGGTGCAGCACCTGGATGAATATTTTTCCGAATACTCGCTGATGAAATACAGGGTGCATGTGGAGATCGAATACCTGCTGTTCCTGGAAAAAAAGAAATTGTTCAGACTGCCGGGGAAAACCATCAAACACCTGCAAAAACTGCAGGAAGATTTCGGACCGGAAGACGCGCAGGAGATCAAGCAGATCGAATTCACCACCAATCATGACGTGAAGGCCGTTGAATATTTCCTGAAAAATGAACTGGAAAAGTCGGGCGGAAAGGACGCCAAAGAATGGGTGCACTTCGGTCTCACCTCCCAGGACATTAACAATACGGCAATCCCACTTGCCTGGAAACACGCGATCGAATATGAGTACCTTCCCTCACTCCTCAACCTGAATACGGAATTGAAACTGCTGGCCGGTGAATGGAAAGACATTCCCATGCTGGCGCATACACACGGTCAGCCGGCCAGCCCTACCCGGCTCGGAAAGGAGATCATGGTTTTCGTGGAACGTATCGAAAACCAGATCGAACAGTTTATCGGCATCCCGTTCACCGGCAAGTTCGGGGGCGCAACGGGGAATTTCAACGCACATCATGCGGCTTTTCCGAAAGCCGACTGGGTGAAATGGGGTAATGAGTTCGTATCGCAACTCGGGCTCAACCGCCAGCAGCATACCACCCAGGTCGAACATTACGATAACCTGGCCGCACACTTCGATTGCATGAAAAGGATCAATACGATCCTGACCGATCTCTGCCGGGATACCTGGACCTATGTATCGATGGAATATTTCAGGCAAAAGACCAAAAAAGGGGAAGTGGGCTCATCCGCCATGCCGCATAAGGTAAACCCCATCGATTTCGAAAATGCCGAAGGAAACCTCGGGATCGCCAATTCGCTTTTTGAATTCCTCTCTTCCAAATTACCGGTGTCAAGACTACAGCGGGATCTCACCGATTCCACGGTTTTGCGCAACCTCGGTGTTCCTTTCGCCCATACACTGATCGCCTTCCGTTCACTGGAAAAAGGACTGGGCAAACTGGTGGTGAACGACGCAAAGATCTATGAAGACCTGGATAATAACTGGGCCGTGGTGTCGGAAGCTATACAAACGATTTTAAGAAGGGAAAACTACCCCCAGCCTTATGAAGCCTTGAAGGAACTCACGAGGGGCCATAACCGGATCGATAAAAAAGCGATTCACCAGTTTATCGAGAAACTGAAGATTAAGGAAGATGTCAAAAAAGAACTGAAAAGGATCAGCCCGCATAATTATACAGGCATGCCGCCCAAGTATTAGCTATTACAATTTATGGCCGGGAAGATGTTTGTCTTGCCTTTTTGAACCACATAGGACATAGAGCACATAAGAGAACACATAGAAGAGGACGTATTGATTTTAACTATGTGTTAATCTATGTTTTCTATGTCCTATGTGGTTCAAAAATTTAAAACTGGGACACGATTAGTTTTATCTCTTGTAAATAAACACCGTCAACTCCTTCCCTTCTTCCACCCTGGTGCTGTGATAAACAAAACCCGCTTTTTGCAATACTTTCATCGACGCGGTATTCTCCGTTTCCGAAACGCCATAGATCTCCGGTATGTCGGTATTGTCCAGGAAAAACTGCAGGCCTGCTTTCGCCACTTCGGTGGCATAGCCCTTTCCCCAGGCGGCGGGTATGAATGAGTAACCCAACTGTATTTTCTCGGGTTCCGTGGGGATCGGAATGATGGCGAAGGAGCCGATAAATTTCCCGGTTTCTTTTTCATCGATCAGCCAGCGTCCCTTGCCCTTGGACAAGGGATTGTCCACTTCCTCTTTTAGGATCTGCTCCAGTTTGGCATCGCTTTCCTCGCGGGTGCTGACCGCCCTGATATAGCGCATCACATTCTCGTCGCCGTTGAGCAGAAAGAAATTGTGCTTGTCATCCGGCCGGGGCCGGCGAACGAGGAGACGGGCTGTTTCGAATCCTTCCATTGTGGTTAATTAGTTAATTGGTTGATTGGTTAATTGGGGTCTTTCATATCATCAGTTTACCTATTTAAGATCGATCAAATCCTATGACCATTTGACCCATTTGACCATTTGCCCCATTTAACCAATCGATTCTTGTTAATTGGGAGGAGTCCTATAGTCCTGAATTCCCTCTTAATTCGTAAGCCTCATAGGAAATTTATTTATGAATCTCTGATGTAAAATGGAACTGTATATCCGGGTTATTGGTCTTTTCGGTATTCAGGAACCACTCGCTCTGCGCCAGGTACACGGGGTGACCGTCCTTGTCCTCCGCCGAATTGGCCTGTTTGAACCTCAGGAAATCCTCCAGCTTTTTCGGATCCCCGCTGGTGAGCCAGCAGGCCTTGTAAAATGGCAGGTTGTTAAAGACCACCGAGGCGCCGTATTCGTGCAGCAGCCGGTACTGGATCACCTCAAACTGCAGCTCGCCCACGCATCCGATGATCTTTTTGTTTCCGCCAAACTGGGTGAATAGCTGCGCCACCCCCTCGTCTGTAAGTTGCAACAAACCTTTTTCAAGCTGCTTGGTCTTCATCGGGTCCTTGTTCACCACTTCCTTGAATATTTCCGGGGAGAAGGACGGGATACCGGTGAAATAAAAATTCTCCCCTTCCGTCAGCGTGTCGCCGATCTTGAAATTACCCGTGTCGAACAAACCCACCACATCTCCCGCATAGGCATATTCGATAATGCTTTTATCGCGGGCCATGAATGAATAGGGGTTGCTGAAACGCACATCCTTATCAAGCCGCACATGATGAAAATATTTATTTCTTTCAAACCGGCCGGAGCAGACCCTGAAAAAAGCGATCCGGTCGCGGTGCTTGGGATCCAGGTTCGCGTGGATCTTGAAAACAAAGCCGCTGAGTTTCTCTTCCTCCACATCCACCACCCGCGTCGTTGTTTCCCGGCTCCGCGGTGTGGGGGCGATGCGGATAAAAGTGTCCAGCATTTCCTTTACCCCGAAATTGTTGATCGCGCTGCCAAAAAACACCGGGGCCACTTTGCCGTCCAGGTAATCCTGGAGATTCAGTTCGCCATGCACCCCTTCCACCAGTTCCACATCCTCCCGCAGATGCGCGGCGTCACGTTCCCCGAGTTTTTCATCCAGGATGGGATCCTGCAGGTTGGAAATGGAAATACTGTCCTCATCGGCCTTTGTATTGGCCGTGAACAGCCTCAGGTATTTGTCGTGCAGGTTATACACCCCTTTGAAATCCCTGCCGCTGTTGATCGGCCAGGTCATCGGGTGCAGGGCAATGCTCAGTTCCTTTTCGATCTCTTCCAGCAGGTCGAAACGGTTCTTGCCGTCGCGGTCCATCTTGTTGATGAACACGATAACGGGCGTATCCCGCATCCGGCACACTTCCATCAGTCTTCGTGTTTGCTCCTCCACCCCGTTCACGCTGTCCACCACCAGGATCACGCTGTCCACGGCCGTCAGCGTCCGGTACGTGTCTTCCGCGAAATCCTTGTGACCGGGTGTATCGAGCAGGTTGATGAGAATATGGTTGTATTCAAAACTCATGACCGATGTGGCCACGGAGATGCCCCGCTGCCGCTCGATCTCCATAAAGTCGCTGGTTGCGAATTTTTTGATCTTGTTGCTCTTCACCGCCCCGGCTACCTGGATAGCGCCTCCAAAGAGGAGGAATTTCTCCGTAAGTGTCGTTTTACCTGCATCCGGGTGTGATATGATGGCGAAGGTTCTGCGGCGTTGTATCTCTTGATGGTATTTCATACTTCGGTCCACGGTCCACGGACCACGGTCCACAGACGCTGTTTAAAGGCCGCAAAGGTAATGTTTGATCGTGATTTTATTGTTTACCGGTTGATTCCTGGTTCCCTTGTTTCTGAAATTCGAAATCAACCGATCGCTCCATTGCATCATGAAGGGCTATCTTCCCTTTCATGTAATAAATAAAGGCCGCGGCGATAAAAGACATAAGCGAAAGGAAGTACCAGAAGGTGAACTGTAATTT
Source organism: uncultured Chitinophaga sp. (assembly GCA_964424155.1). Taxonomy (GTDB): domain Bacteria; phylum Bacteroidota; class Bacteroidia; order Chitinophagales; family Chitinophagaceae; genus JJ008. Next base: position 59,002 of record CAYRHU010000003.1, on the reverse strand, counting down.
GAGGATGCCGCCCACGTCAAAATCCGGGCCTTCTCCGGCGGCCTTTTCGGAAAGTACCGACTTCATCAGCAGTTTGAACTGGATCATCAGCGCCAGGAGCATGACGGCCCCGAGAATACCCGCGCACATGCCCGCCAGGTTGCGCCAGGAAAATTTTGTAAACCCGATGAGGATCCCGAAAAGTCCAGCCACCAGGGCCGCAATGGCGAAAATGTTGGGTCCCTCTTTCATAAGTTCCTTATCGGTCTTGTCCTTTTCATCCAGCTTTTTCATGAACTCATTCGTCCCGAACCCCTCATCGATCTTCCATTTACTGCCGGCAGCAATACCAAAACCTGTATTCTCTATCAATGTCATGCTGCCGCATTTGAATTCGGCAAACGGAAGAAAGAAAAGCAATATGCCAAGGGCAAAAGGGAGGGTGGCGGTATGCCGTTTCCGGAAGAAATCATTCCCGGCAGACGGGGAAATGAGTGTTGATTGTGTGTGTTCCATGAGGTTTGGTTGCGCGAAGGTAAGCAGTCTGCAGCTTGCCCGCCGTAGCGTATGAGGACTTAAAAATCAGCAGTAATATTTTAGCGAAGGCGGGTCGACAGTCCACAGTCCACAGTCGACGGTCCACAGTTTGCCCGCTGTAGCAAAAGAGGACTTGAAAATCAGCAGTAATATTTTAGTGAAGGCGGGT
>CAYRHU010000003.1:0-58217 GCA_964424155.1 uncultured Chitinophaga sp. | reverse complement strand
GAAGGCGGGTTCGCAGTCCACAGTCTACAGTATACAGTCTACAGTCGGCAGATACGACTGTCATGCCGGCCTGGTTTGTATGAGAATTGCCGCTTGTCATCCTGAGTGAAACGAAGGACGGCATCCGCCTTCAACCAGTTATCGTTACTTCCATTAATACCGGTAAATTTGCAATATGATCCGGCGCACAGTGGAGATTATTGTAAGCAGCTTTAAAATGGCTGTGCAGGAATTGTGGAAGAACAAGCTCCGCACATTCCTGTCGTTGTTTGGCGTTACGATCGGTATTTTCTGCATCATCGGGGTGCTGGCCACGGTCAACAGCCTGGAGCAAAATATCCAGAACGAGGTAAAATCACTTGGCACCAATACCATTTATATCGACAAATGGGATTACAGCGCCGGTGGCGGACCGGATTATCCCTGGTGGAAATATGTGAACCGCCCCTCTCCCAAATTCGAGGAACTGAAACATATTAAGGAACGAACACCCAGCGCGAAATTCGTAGCCTTTGAAATCAATGTAAAAGATTTTGTCGACTATGAGGATAACCGGCTCACGGGAGTGAATATCTACGGCATTTCGGAAGATTTCCGCGAGATCCAGCCCATCGATATCGCTTATGGACGTTTTTTGTCCGACGCGGAATTCAGCCAGGGAAGCGCCGCCGCCGTGATCGGCAATGAAGTTGCAGAGAAATTATTCGGCACAGCCGAGCGGGCCGTGGGCAAACAGGTAAGCAGCCGGGGAAAGAAGTTGATCGTGACAGGAGTGATCAAAAAACAGGGATCCACGATGATCGGCGGTTGGCAGTTCGACCAGAGCATCGTCATGGCTTACCGTTTCGCGCGCAACCTGATGGATGAACGCCGGGCCGACCCGGTGATCCTGGTTCAGGGCCTGGACAACCTAAGCAGCAAGGCGCTGAAGGATGATCTGACCGGTACGATGCGGGCGCTTCATAAACTGCCTCCAACCAAGGAAGATGATTTTGCCCTTAATGATATCAACGATTTCAGCGACGCGATCAGTTCCGCCTTCTCCAGCCTGAATATCGGCGGCTGGGCCATCGCGGCATTATCCCTCATCGTGGGGATGTTTGGGGTGGCCAATATCATGTTCGTTTCTGTAAGGGAAAGAACCAACCAGATCGGGTTGAAAAAAGCAGTCGGCGCCAAAAGCCGGGTGATCCTGGCCGAATTCCTGCTGGAGTCGGCCTTCCTTTGCATTATCGGGGGGATGATCGGGCTTACCATGGTTTTCCTGCTTACCAAAGTGCTGACCAGCGCGTTGAATTTTCCCGTATTCATATCCACTTCCAACATGATCCTGGCGATCGTTATCTGTATCATTGTCGGCATCCTGGCAGGATTTATCCCCGCCCGGCAGGCCGCCCGCATGGATCCGGTGGTGGCTATCCGGAGTAAATAATGAGCATTACCATCCTTGCCATAGAATCCAGTTGCGATGAAACCTCCGCCTCGGTGTGCCGTGACGGAAAGATCCTTTCCAATTTTATCGCCAACCAGACCATCCATGAACAATATGGCGGCGTGGTGCCCGAACTGGCCAGCCGGGCCCATATGCAGCATATTGTACCCGTGGTGCACGAAGCGATGAAAGTGGCCGGCACCGGTTTGGAAGAAATTGACGCGGTAGCTTTCACCCGCTCACCCGGGCTGATCGGCTCCCTGCTGGTGGGCAGCCAGTTCGCCAAATCGCTGGCGCAGTCATTGAACAAACCGCTCATCGCGGTGCATCATATGCAGTCGCATGTACTGGCCAACCTGATCGACGATCCCAAACCTTCCTTTCCCTTTCTTTGCCTGACCGTCAGCGGCGGACATACGCAAATAGTGCTTTGTGAATCGCCCACTAAAATGAAAGTGATCGGTGAAACCATCGATGACGCGGCCGGGGAGGCATTTGATAAATCGGCCAAGCTGCTGGGGCTTCCCTACCCCGGCGGACCGCTGATAGATAATTATGCGCGCGAAGGAAACCCGAAACGCTTTGTCTTCCCGGAGCCGCAGGTGCCGGGACTTGATTTCAGTTTCAGCGGGCTGAAGACTTCCATCCTGTACTTTCTCCAGAATGCCGGCAAGAGCCATTTATACAAGGCGGAGTTTACCGCTACGGAAGAAGAGCGCGCTGAATTCATCCGTCAAAACCTCCCCGATATCTGCGCTTCCATTCAGCAGCGGATCATCAGCATCCTGCTGAACAAACTGAAAAAAGCTTCCATCGAGACTGGTATTAAAGAGATCTGTCTTGCCGGCGGCGTATCGGCCAACAGCGGGCTGCGCAGGGACTTTGAACTGTTGGGAAAAAAATATCACTGGAACACCTATATACCCGCATTCCAGTATTGCACCGACAATGCGGGGATGATCGCCATCACCGGCTACTATAAATACCTGGCCGGCCAGTTTTCCGATCTTTCCGTAAGCGCTTCCGCCAGGGCGGACTGGTAGTTAAACCTATGGCCAATACCTATTTTCAATTCAAACAATTCACCATCCACCAGGACCGTTGTGCCATGAAGGTAACGACCGATGCCTGTTTGTTTGGAGCCTGGGCAGCGGAGAGAGTCGGGCTTGCCCGCCGTAGCTTCAGCGTAGGCGGGAGTCGGGCTTGCCCGCCGAAGCTTCAGCGTAGGCAGGAGTCGGTCTTGCCCGCCGAAGCGAATGCGGAGGCGGGAGGCGGAGGAATTTTACAAGTTCTCGACATCGGCGCGGGTACGGGATTGTTATCGCTGATGATGGCGCAGAAGAATCCGAATTGCAGGATCGATGCCATTGAAATAGATAAAGCCGCAGCGGAACAGGCGCGGGAAAACGTGGCCGCTTCACCCTGGGCGGATCGTATCCGGATCATACAGGGTAATGCAAGGCAGTTTGAATTCAACGATAGCTATGACATCGTTATCAGCAATCCGCCTTTTTATGAAAAGGAACTGAAAGCGGATGATGTGAAAAAGAACCTGGCCCGTCATAATGAAGGCATGCTGCTTTCCGAATTAGCGGGTCTTGTTCATAAATGGCTGCGACCGGGTGGTTTTTTTTACTGGCTTCTCCCCTACAAACGACATGAAGATTTGCGGCTGCTCCTGCAACATGAAAATTTCGGTATCTGCGAACAGGTTCCCGTCCGGCAAACGGAAGGTCATGGCTATTTCCGGCTGATGACAGAAGCCCAAAGAGGAGAAACCGCTTTACCCGGAAAAATAAATAACGGGATGTCCATCATGGATGAAAACAACAGGTACACGGCCGTGTTTACCGGGTTACTCCAGGATTTCTATCTGCAACTTTGATCACACAGGTTCTGTATTGAGGCCGATCATGATTACCGGCCGGTTTGTCCTCCCTGTTTTCTGAAAAGAATCATGCCTTCATGTAATTCAGGTCATTGGAAACCGGCAGCAACGGCAATTAAATTTGAGTCATAAAGAAAAGAAAGGAAAAAAAGGAAGCTGATGTAAGAAAAATGGAACGGATATAATAACTACAGGAAACAAGTTCTTTCACCATTAATAATAAGATCATGAAAAGCACATACCTGGTACGGCTCATGTCATTGTTCATGGCCCTTGCCCTTTGGACAGGTTGTTCAAAAGATGGTCAACTGGTACCTAATCCGGGTTCTGATGCGGACATTATGGTTAAAGCACCTCCCATTTATACCGGGGGGCATATCAAAGGTCAGCTTTACCCGGCACCTGATTATGCATTGATTAAAGTGTTTAACGACGAGTTTTCTGTTTCCTCACCTGTAACGACAGACGGTTATTTCAGGGTCGTATTTGTACCCGAAGGTGTTTATACAATCGGAATCACCTATGAAATTGAGAACGGGGATGTTACCTATCACGGAACACTGGAAATTAACCGGGTGGGTGTAAAAGGCGGTGAAGTAACGGAGATGGGTCTTATCAATATACCCTTGATCCTGTAGAAATCAAAACGTAGAGTACCAGTTATGACAAAGCAAGGCTTTCGGGCCTTGCTTTTTTATTTTCCGCCCGATCCGATGGCATAATCCCTCAGGTATTCATAGCCGGGTGTAAGTTCGCCATGTTTCACCATGGTGGCCCGTTCAATGATAGCCGACCCGTTGCCGACCAGGTCCTCCAGGACGAATTTGATCAGTTGCTCCCCGAAATACCGGGACGCATCTCTGGGCAGTTCATTGGGCAGGTTCCCCACCGCCATGATATCGATCGAGCCGGGAAGATAAGGCGCTGTTTTTTCAAGCGTAACCCGGTCCACCCCGTACACCGGATCTTCCATGGACTGGTCGCCGATATTGATTGGCACCGATCCGTTCACATCATCCGTAATATCCGCGATGGTTTGAATGATAAAATCCTCCGTCTTTACATTTTCCTTTTCAAAAAGCCGCGGTATGCCGGTTTCCCAATACACCCCGTTCATCAGGATATCCGTTTGGGAGGCGTATGGAAGAAACAGGCACTCATAATTTCCGGGGTGGTCATGGAAATCCTCCCGGCTGTATCTCCCCGTTTCGCGGTGACGGTATAATTCGGCTCCCTTTAATTGCGTATACACGGGGTAGGAAAAACGCCTTTTCAGGTAATCATCGGTCTCCACTTCGTGGATGCCCATCAGGTTCATGATCTCCAGGATGCCATGCGCCACCCTCCCCGAACCCGTAACCGCGATCTTGACATTCGGGAGCCGAAGTCCAAAATAAGTGTGAATCAATTCTCTGAAACTCCGCTGTTTGTACACCCTGTCTAAACTAAAAAGTCCGGTTCGGTTTCCATAAGCCATCATCCCATTATGCGCCCCCACCACCCCTGCAAAAAAGCCGAAACCGATGATCCGCTGTCCGTCCTCATGCTCCAGGCATTCGTAGTCGATCAGCGTGATCTTTTTATCCAGTATGGCCCTTAATAAATCCCGGTTATGGGGTTGTTTTTTCTTGGTATGCGAGAAAAAAAGATAGGTTTTTCCGGGTACCAGCTGCTCTACCGGCACTTCCTTAATGCCCAGTAAAATGTCACATTCATCCATGTTTTCCGTTATTTCCGCACCAGCCGAAAGGTACTCCCGGTCGGAGAAACACCGGTTAGCGGAAGTTTGTACATATACTTTAACGTCGGGATTGTTTTTATGTATCCATTTACACTGGGCCGGTGTCAGCGCCACCCGGTTGTCTGCGGGTATTTTTCCTTCCCGGATGAGTCCTATCCTTGTCATACAGCCGATTATGGGTTGAGAATGCGGCAAAGTTGCCGTTTATAACATTCCCCAACAAACTGATTTAAGTCAATTACCCGGGTGGAATAATGTTTTAACTTTAAAATGATTTTAAGAATCCCGGCAGATGACAGGTTACAATTCTGCGTTTTGCTGTTACCAACCAAAAAGTACCGGATGAATACAATCCATTCCATCTGCGCGACGGCATTATTGGCGCTGACCATTTCAGCCTGCAGTAAATCCGGCACTCCCGCCGACACCGGCCCATATCAGCTTAGCTATGGCGATTCCATCATTTACCTGAAACCCACAGCGGGTGATTATATCGTATACCCGGTCAGCCACCGCGAAGGGGTCTATTCCGGTTTCCCCGAAGGCATTGAGATCGACGGAGCCACCGGGGCGATCAATGTATCGGAAAGCGAAACGGGGTTGCGTTACCGGATAACCCATGTGTCGCCAAAAGGGGATACCACCCGCGCCATGGTGGTGCTATCCGGTATCACGTTCACCGATCATTTTTACATCCTGTCGGCCGGTGATTCGGTCGCCAATCCAGTTTATAATGCTCATCCTTCCCGTGTATTGCCCCTGCAGGGATCCAGTTTCGACGAAGGCAACCTGGCCAATGGCGGCGGTTGTTCCGTGCAAACCGACAACGGGAAGATCAACCTTTCCGAAAGCATCCGCAGGGGCGTATTCGGCGACACACCCGAGAATGATGACAAAAAAGAGATCGAGATCCGGTACCGTATCAATGATGGCAGCGGCAAATCGCTCAATAAACTAAAAGTGCTTCTTTACTGGTATAATACGATGAACGATGTGCCGCAATATGTGTGGGATATCCTGAGCGATCGCAGCTCCCAGGGCGTGTTCCTTCGCGGCAGCGGCGCCGGTGAGACATTGCTTGCAGAGCAGGTGGCCAAACCGCGCCCACCCTGCGTGATAATAGTTGATCATTAATGCTATTCAGCCATTAAATTTGACGGGCATTCGCTTATCATGCTGAGAATCCTGTCATCTTTTTTATTTGTGGTGCTGCTACTACCCGGCGGCGGCCAGGACAGTCCCCCCTCTCCCGCCACCCTGCTGAATGATTACAGGAACGCGGAACAGGTCTACCAGCGGGCCGAGCAACTGGCCCTTCGTTCCGAAACGGATGAATCGCTTACCGATGCGGCCGATAACGAATACCGCCGCGCGCTGCGTCTTTTTTTACAGCTTTTACCTGCAACGGAAAAAAACGGGAACGACTCTCTTGCCTTCTTCCTGCATCTTAAGTCGGGACTGATCTTTCATTATTTCGACAGCCTGGAACCGGCCCGGCTCCATTATGCAGGCGCTATTGCCGGTATGAACAAAGCCCGGGTCGCCGATTCCTTTTATTTCAAGCCCCACCTGTTCAGCGGAAGCATCCTGTACCGGAAAGATCAGCTGGACTCGGCAGTATTTTACCTGCGCATGGCCGAACAAATTAATTCCCGCTACGGGGGTCGCCTCGACGGTTCCGAACGGCTGTTCAACCTCTTTGGGGTCATCCATTACGAGACCGGTAACTACCGCCAGGCGATCAATTATTTTGAAAAAGCGCTGACCCTGCTCTCCGAACAAAGCCCTTCCGAAAAAAGCCTACGCGCCAATTACAAGATCAATATCGGATCCACCCTGCTCAAGATCGAAGAGTATGGGGCGGCCAAACGGATCTTTGAGGAGGTACTTACTTATAATGTTTTCAATAACGAGTTGTATCACAAACTCGGATTGATCTACCTGCGGGAAAAGGATCATGACAGGGCCATCGGGTACCTTAAAAAAGTCAATTACAGCAACAGCCGGAAGACGACCGATCTTTATCTCCATTTTGCCATGGCCTTTAACGGGCTGAGTCAGCCGGATTCGGCCGAACATTATCTCCACCTCGCGCTGGCGGAAAACCTGAAATGGAACGGTCACCGTAAAAACATATCCTATGGCCTCATCCTGAAATATGAAGCGGATCTACGTGCCGAAAAACAGCAATACGCTGAAGCGCTTCCTTATTACCAGCAGGCCATCCAGCAATTCGATAACAACTTCAGCCAAGATGATCCCCAGTCCAACCCGGAACAGTTCAACGGCGTTTATTCCTATATCAACCTCTTCAATACCCTGACCGCTAAGGGAGAAACCCTCCGAAAGTTATACGACCGGGATAAGCAGATCAGCACGCTTGAATCGGCATTGGCGGCCTATCGTTCCGCATTCAACCTGGCCGATCACGTGGAGCATTTTTATAATTCGGATGAGGCGCGATTGTTCCTCGGCAGCATCAAGCACGCGGTGCACAGCCGGCCGATCGATACCGGGCTTGAGTTGTTTCGCCGGACCCAGAAAAAAGAATACCTGGAAGAAGTTTATTTTTTTGATCAACGAAACAAGGCCTCGGTGCTGTCGGTCAACCTGCGGTTGCAGGAGCTGGCGGCATCCGGCGGAAAGAACCCGGCGCTTTTCAGCCGCGAGACCGCTGTGAAAACAGCCATCACCAGGCTTTCGCTCAAGGCCGCGGGGGAAACAGACAGCACCCGGCTGGCGGATCTGCATGCACGCCTGCGCGACCGGGAGATCGAACTGGACAGGATCCGCGAGGAGATCAAGACGGATCCGCTCAGCCAGCAATGGCTGGCTTCCGATAAAATACCCTCGATCCGCCAGCTGCACCGGATGCTGGACAATACTACAGCCCTCATATCCCTGCATCTTTCGCAGGAAGAATTGCTGATCCTGCTGATCACATCCAGCCGGTTTGAATATTACAAGGTACCTGTAAACCGAAAATTTTTCGAAGAAGCCGAATCATTCCGGCAGGCGCTGCACCAAAATACCGCAGAAAAGCGGTATGCCGGGTCCGGTCATGCCCAGTGGTTATTCGGCCAGATCATCCGGCCGGTGCTTTCATCGCTTACTCCCACGCGCCGGCTCATCATCATACCCGATGACGAACTCCACTATATACCCTTTGAAGCGCTGGAAGATGAAAAGGGAAATTACCTTTTAGAAAAATTTTCGATCCAATACCAATATTCCACCGCATTGCTGGGCGATAAACACCCGGGACGGCATTCCAACCGGATCCTGTCATTCGCACCCTTTGTTCAATCGGGATACAGGGATTCCGCGATTTCCCTGAACCGGTTGCCCTCATCGGGTGAGGAGACCCGGCAACTGAATGGCTTTAACCTGCACGACAGTGCAGCCACCCGGGAGAATTTCCTGAAATGGGCCAACCGGCACGAGGTGATCCACCTGGCTACTCATGCCAGCGCCGACAACCTCGACCCGCTTCATTCCTATATTTCATTTTTTCCAGGCAACAAAGATTCCAGGCTCTATGCCCGGGAGATCTATGACCTGAAACTGGATACCGCCCGCCTGGTGATCCTGAGCGCCTGTGAAACGGGTACCGGTAAACTGGTTAAAGGTGAGGGCCTGATGAGCCTTTCGCGCGCATTTGCCTATGCCGGTTGCCCCAATATCATCACTTCGCTCTGGAAGGCGGAAGACCGGACAACCGCCTTTATCACGGAGCGGCTCCATTTTTATTTGAACCAGAATGAAACAAAAGACAAGGCCCTTCAACTGGCCAAACTGGATATGCTGAAAAACGCGGATATCGATCCTTCTTTAAAATCCCCTAATTACTGGGCCCACCTGGTGCTGATCGGTGAATACGAAGCGGATCACAAACGCAGCAACTGGCCCTGGGTGGCCCTGGGTATTGTATCCATACTTCTGTTCTACTATATTTTAAAGGCGAAACTTCTGCCCCTTCGTAAAAGAGGCAATGCGGGGGAGTAAACCGCAAAGATTCTAATAGTGCGACCAGGGGAAAGAGTGTGACCTGTTATTTGAACCCTAATTTTCGTGCGGAAGTTGAATGTTCAATGCTCAACGCTCAATGTTCAATTTTCATTGATTAGCGACAATATTACCTCCACTTTAGCATCTTCACTTTCCAGATCAGGCGGGAGCTGACCTCGCTGTTGTATTTATGCTCCGGGTCGTTCTTGATTTTTAAAAGGATCGGCAGGGCAAAATCGAAATCCCGGTTCCGTATATAGCTCAGCGAAAGATAATATTCCGCTTCATCCTTCATGATTCCCTCACCTGTGGTCGCATCTGCATGCAGCACCTCCCGGAAACATTGAATGGCCTTCGCATCATCATGGAGTTCAAGCGCCGCCACCCCGCAAAGGAATTCAATACGGGGGGTCAGGTTTTTACCCGCATCATGTATCCGGATGACTTCCTGGTAATTTTTTTCGCGATAGGCGTTTTCGGCGCCGGTGGTTTCCATGCTGCCGCCGTCGCGGAGCGTACCGGGTTCATAACTCCTGTAGTTAGCTGAGAAAACCTTGCCGGGCGACAGTGTAAAAAACTGGTAGGCGAACCAGGCCCCTACGAGCAGGACAATGCTGGCGGCTATCGCCAGGCCATAACGAAACGTCTTATTCACCGGGCTCAGTTTCCTGACCGGCGTTTTCATCTCCTCCATCATTTCATGGTGAAGGGTCGCGACTTTTTGCCTTAGCCCGTAATGCCGGATCGCGGCGCGGGTCTGGAGCAGGCTATCGTACTCCGCCCGGAGCACGGGATCCCCGCCCAGCGATTCTTCCAGCTTTATTTTTTCGGCGCCGGTCAAATCCCCGTCCATATACCGTACCAGTAAATCAGACATACCAGGTGTAGAATTATCCATTCAGGAGGTTTTTCAGGGTTTGTTTAATATGTGGTTTTTCGTTGAGCATCTGTTCGAGTTGTTTCAGGCATTTGTATTTCTTGTTCCGCACTACCTGTTCATTCTCATAATCCGTCCGTTCCAGTATCTCCCGCATCGACAGGTTTTCATAGTAAAAAAGTACCAGGATCTTTCGGCAGGTCTCTCCCAGCGCGCCCACCAGGGCGGCGACCAGGTTCTTATCCTCCCGGCCGGCGATCACCGCGGCTGCATCGGGATCATCCTTTTCCTGTCCTTTCTCATACTTCTCTTCCCGGGCCAGTTGACGACCCCTCCTTTTGAGTTCGTTGAGCCAGGTGTGACGGTTCATCGAGAAAAGAAGGGTCTTGATGCTGGATTCGCCCCGGAACCGGTCCTTTTGCACCAGTTCAATAAACCCGACCATCACTTCCTGGAAAATATCCTCCGCGTCCTGGCGGCTGCCGCTGTTAAACCTGACATAACTGCACAGCGACTCAAAATGAGTCCGGTAAAGCGCCTTTATCGTCTGATCCAGCTGGCGTCCGGCGCGGAGATTGGCTACGATCTCCTCGTCCGGGTAGTTCCGGATCACTTCCATGCCTTGTCCTTTATTTGTACCCAAACAGGTTAATTTTGTAACCTAAACTAAGGATAATTTGTTAAGATAGAACCCGGTTAATGTACAAATGGTATGAACTATTTTGAACTCTTTGAAATACCCCTAACCCTTAAAGCGGATATCCCGGCCCTGCCCCGTAAGTACTTTGAACTCAGCCGGAAATACCACCCCGATTTCTATACCCAGGCCTCCACGGAGGAGCAGGCGACAGCCCTGGAAATGTCGGCCCTGCTGAACCGGGCCTTCCGGGTGCTGAAAGATCCTGATGAAACCATCCGGTACGTGCTGCAGTTAAAAGGACTCCTGGAAGAAGAGGAAAAATATGAACTCCCGCCGGCCTTTTTAATGGAGGTGATGGAGATCAATGAGGCCCTGCTGGATACGGAGGACAAAGAGGCGACCGAAAAGGTATGGGTTGCGATCGATCATCTTCAAAATGAGATCTATGAGCCTGTTAAAAAAATTATTGAGCATTATCAGGAGGGTGTTACTACCGAAAAAGAACTGTTGCAGGTGAAAGAATACTATTTTAAGAAGAAGTATATCGACAGGATAAGGGAGCAGTTGACAGGTTAGCAGTCCACAGTCGACAGTCCACAGTCCACAGCTTGCCCGCCGTAGCAAAAGAGGTCTTAAAAATCGGCAGTAAAGTATTAGCGAAGGCGAGTCTACAGTCCGCAACCGGGCAGCCGGTAGTTAAGTCAAATTGGTCAAATTAGTCATATGGGTCAAATTGGTCAAATCAGTCAAAGGTGCCGGCTGCACGGCTGAAAGCGTGCGGCTGCAAGACTTTTTTAAAAATTTCCAACTTCCCCCATTCACCTCTATTTTTGCATGCCCCGCCCGGGTGGCGGAATTGGTAGACGCACTGGACTCAAAATCCAGCGGTAGCAATACTGTATCGGTTCGACTCCGATCCCGGGCACATTTTATTTAAGATACTTGTATCGGTTCCCTGCCTGACTGCCATCAGGCAGGCAGAGATTCCGATACCAGGCACCGGGATTTCAGTTACAGGGCAGCCTGTTGGCGGGGGGAATCAGGCAGGCGGGGATTCCGATACCAGGCACCGGGAGCTAACTGAAGACCGTAAACTTTTTATTTGAATATAACCTGGCGGTAATATTTCCTGAATAAATTCTCTCGTCAAATAATACAAATTCACTTAGTTTCTCTTAATTTTATTACGCCACAATAACTCTCTGCTATTCAGGGCAATAAGGTGAATTATGCACCCGGGAATTCAACTCAGTTAGCAGAAACCCGGATCGTTTCAACAGTTCGGTATTTGTAAACAGACCGGGAACTGTAATTCCTGGTTCGTTTGATATCGAATAATATCAAAGCCCTTTAAACATGAAACGGATTATACAGCAACGGTTGAAATTCATTTGCGGTTACTCACCGGGAGTGTATCGACTGTTTCGTTACCAGTTGTTCATTTTACCCGTATTACTCCTTTGTTTCCAGGTACGGAATTTCGGCCAGTTGCCTGAAAATGGCGACTCCCTGAATTGCAGCCCGGCATTCAAAATTGTTGTGCTGGGTTCTTCTACGGCATACGGCACTGGGGCTGTTCCGATCGACAGTTCGTTTGTGAACAAATATAAAAACTACATTCAGAGCAAGAACTCCCAGAATACAATCATCAACCTGGCCACTTTGGGACTGACCACTTACCACGTACTTTGTCCCACGGGATTTGTACCACCGGCCAACCGGCCGTTTTTCCCGGATACGAACCGAAATATCACAAAAGCCTTATCCCACCACCCGGATGCCATCATCATCAACCTCCCCTCCAATGACATAGCGCTGGGCATCCCGCAACAGGAAAGCAAGGATAATTATGAACGTACGATGTGGCTTGCGGATTCGGCCAATATACCGGTATGGGTCACCACTACACAACCCAGGAACACATTAAGTCCGACGGAAAGAATATACCTGATGGAATTCCGCGACTGGACCTACCAGCGATTTGGCGGAAAAGCAATTGATTTCTGGACCGATGTTGCCAACCCTGATGGCACGATCAATCCTCTGTACAGTTTTGGCGATGGCGTCCATATCAATAACAACGGTCATCATCTTTTTTACACAAGAACCATGAACGAACGCATTCTTGATTCCTTGTGTGTAAGGCATATCGTTTTACCGCTGAAACTGATTAGTTTTAAGGCGCTTTTACAAAACAACCGGGTAAATCTTACCTGGGAAACAGAAGATGAGGCCCAAATTGACCATTTTGAGATAGAAAGATCTTACAATAATGGGGCATGGGAACTAATCGACCGTGTACCCGCCTTTAACAGCCCCGGCAGGCACACCTATTACCAGGCAGATAACCATCCGGTTAGAGGGGTTACCTTTTATCGGCTGAAACAAACGGATCAAAATGGTTCATTTTCTTATAGCCGAACCGTAAACGTAAACTTCCAGGGGTCGGGCCCGATTTCAATATTACCGAATCCGGCTTCCGGGGAAGTCGTCATCCAATCTGAAAACAGGATTTCGGCAATTACACTGACAGACCTGAATGGAAAGATAATAAAGCAATATTCTTACTCGGTTTCCAACAGGTACACCCTGGGCAATATCGCAGCGGGTATGTATATTATAAAGATATATACCGGTGTCTCTTATTACTCTGCCAGGCTGATGATCCGGTGATATCCCGGCATTTATCTGTTACCCGTTTATTCCCTTTTACCGGTTTGCGGCAGGGAACCTATTCCTTTATAAATAACGGTATTAATATTAGGCCGGGTCTGTCTTCAAAAAATACCGCGGCAAAAAATACCGCGGTATATACTCTTTCCGGGCAACGATTTCTACTGCTTCACGAATTTTTCAGATCCCCCGTCGGCAAAACGCAGTATATAAGAACCAGGCTGGAGCCGGGTTATATCGATGGATTGCCGTGGATTGTCTAATCTTATTTTCCGGATCAACCTGCCACTCATATCGGTTAGAAGGATATCCGTTTTAAGCAATTTAGTATCGCTGACACTGACCGTAACCAGGTCTGAAGCCGGGTTGGGATAAACGCTCAGGATACCGCTTTGCCTGCTGTTGATGCGTATGATGGCAGAATAATGGAACGATCCATCGGCGTCAACCATTTTCAGCCGGTAATAATAAATTGGATCTCCGCCCCTTAAATCGCTGAATGCATAGTTTTTAACACTATTGCTATTTTGCTGGGCCTGAACAGAGGTGATCCTGCTGAATGTTCTTCCGTCGGTACTGCGCTCCAGGTCAAAGTAATCGCTGTTCTGTTCGCTGGTCGTTACCCATTGCAGTAAATTGTACGAACCCTGGCTGGTACCGCTGAAACTAACGAGATTAACCGGTAAAACGCCTCCATACGAAGTATGCAGGTAGAATCCGCTGAAACCGGTTACACTAAATGTAACTTCCCACCTGCTCGCGCTGCCATTCCATATAATATTCCCGTCGCTGGGATCGATCAATTCAGATAATCCCGAATAATTCCCCGGGGCAGTCCCGGTTCCGTGATACTGGGTTATGCGCAATTCGGCAATTCCTAACAGATCGCCGGGAGCAACCGGCAACGCAGGTGCCCCTCCCCGGACCGCATTATAGTTATCGAACTCCGCCTGGGTATAATAAAGGGTAATCGTTCCCGTGGCACTGGAGGGGTTGGTTGCAGGTTCAATGTCGTAGTGCCGCTGTACATACGGACTGGTATTGAAAAACTGAACGGTGGCATCGATGGTCACTTTACTGGTCACACTTCCGCTTACCGGCGAACCTCCGGAAGGCAATACCCTGCAGATCAGCCCGCAATCACTGGCGTTGTAATAGGTGCCGGCAGGATCAACCGTAACAGTGGTGCTCAGGGTACCGCCCCCCGGGCTACCCGCCAGTATAGTGGGTATGAAAGGGGAACAGGTTCCCGACACGGTTCCTGCCGCCCAGTTTGATGTAGCCCCGTTGAGGGCAAAATTGTTGAGCGTGCCGTTATTCCCGTTACCGCTGGCATCTGTAAGTGAAGTGATTCCTGAATTATCTGCACCAATGGTTCCCTGGTCAAAATGATACAATGCCACCAGGCCGTCCTGACCGCCCGGAGAAAGCCCGCAGTTCATGTTGTTCTGTATCTCGGTCTGGCAAAGCGCCCTGTTCCAGAGCCTAACTTCATCAATTAATCCCCAGAATATGTATGTAATGTCATAAGTCCCGATATTAACATCGTTTCCACCCGTATAAGCAGGTACTGAAGTATTTGTGGCGACAAGAGTACCGTTTTTATATAATTTCATAGTGGTGGTCGCAGCATCATACGTCACTGCTACATGATACCAGGTGTTAGCTGCAAGAGGGGTAGGGTCTTGTACGGCATCAAAAACAAAATTATGACCGGCTGATAATTTATTTGAATACGAACTGGGGGCCCAAAAAGCATGCTGACCGCTTGAGCCACCCGAAATGAAATTATGATAGCCTGACGGGTCACTCAGATTAATCCAGGCCTCCTTTGTATAGGAGGAAGTTAAAATACCGCCACATGACACATAATCATTAGCTCCGTCAAAATGTAACCCAGTGGCGGGCTGTGTCAGCCCTGGAAAAAATAAAAAGATGGAAACACTTAGAGTAAAAATTAGCTTTTTCATATGTTTAAGGCTTAAATGGAATGATAAAATTCAGGCATTCAGTACACTAATTCATGAAGAAATCAATTATATATCATAACAAAAGTAATCATCATTAGTTAAAAAGTAATTACCATTCTCGGATCAAAAATCGGTGGAACATGGAATTTAGTTACCAAGCTGATATTGAATATTTTGTAGCACTTATTTTCAGGTAAAATATTGGGGTAAATATTAAAAACTGGATCCCCGATTGAGCATTCACAGTAATAGATTAATGACACTAAATCTTCGATTCGGGTTAAACTGAATTTTCTTGGTTTCGTACATGCATTATCATGAACTCCAGGTGGTTCATCATTTCCTTTCAATATTATAATTAGGGCTTAATATACACTTCAATCATTCCCTTTGTATATCCCCATCGGGGTGCCGGGAAAGAATCAATCTTCCGGTAATGTACGGTTAATGAGTCCCTGATACGGAATGGATAAAAATTATTAAGGGTGGGAATATGCTCGAATAACACAAGGTCGTATTCCTTTTCAGAGACCTCTTTTTCAAACAACTCGGCCTGTTTGTTAAACATTCCGACGCCCAAATGATACCACAAAGGATATTGGGTCCCCTTTTTTAATTTATATGGAATTTCAACGGCAAGTGGTGTCAGCTCAGACATGTTCAGAACATTAAGGTCTTTATTTTGCTTTATCAAATCCATCTGAAGCAACCGCGAAATACCGGATACAGTCGCCTTTGGCATGTATATTTTGGAAAAAGATTTCAATTTTGAAAATTCCCATTTCGAAACCGGTATATCCATTGTATCTTCTTTTTGGATTACATAGGTTTTTCTGTTTACAATATTTTCACCGGAATTAGACACGGCAGCTTCATCCAATGGAAGCGCCCTTTCAACAATACGTTGTATATATTTCCAATATACGGGGCTCCACCAAATAAGCAAACCAATAGAAATGGCCAAAACCTGCTTTATTTTATTGAAACTAGTATTTGCCAATCTTGACAGGGCCGTTAAAATATAAGCGACGGCGAATGCGTGGAAGAATATATTATTGTCAGGAGGTGTGTAACTAGTTACCTGGAAAATGGCAGCTTCCAGCATAATTCCTAGTGTTAGTAATAAAAACAACATTTCACTTTTCTGAAGCCAGATCTCTTTCCAGTGCCGAAACCGGATAATCAAGAGAATACCGATCAGAAAAAAATAAAACTTGAGCCATTGAGAGTTACCAAAAAACTCATCCAACAGATCAAACAATGAAATTCGTGCGGTATGGGGCAGTTGACCATAATTGAACCAGTATCCAAAGTCATATTTTAGAAATGGAGTGATAACCAATAAAAGTATTGCTGCAGTTGCCCCCGTATAAATTACAGGAGGCAGCCAATTCTTATCTTTAAGTGAAACGCACATGCATAAACCAAGGCATAACATGAATGCCATTGCGCCCGCATCCTGTTTAGTCAAAAAAGAACAACAAGTAAAGAAAGAGGATAATACCATCCATAAAACAGACCGCTTTTTGCTTGCGCTAGAAATCGCTTTGAGTATAAAAGCCAGGGCAATAAACTCATAAACAATAACACTGTGATTATACCAAGGCCAAAAATTGAAAAAAGAAAAAGAGATGCAATAGAGCAACACAGAAATAAATTTTATACCTGGTTGAACTCCGCAATGTTTAAGTATAGATCTAAAAGCAATCCCTGAAATAATATTTATAAATACCTGGGCTTTTATTAATGTGATCATCTGCGTACCAAATATTTTAAAAAAAATGCCCGGGACCACCCAATACATTCCCCCTATTGGTGTTCCAAAATCCCTGAATGGCAATTCCCCATTGCTAATCCGGTACGCCCCTTCCCAGGAGAGAAATATGTTTACCCTGTAAGGAAAGGAAAAAAACAAGGGTACGCTGGCCAGCATGACAATAATTGCCAATTCCGCTATGGGAAAATAATTCTTATACCAACTAAAACCATTCCTCATGTAAATAACAATTTTAAATCAGAAATAAGAATAAGTATTGCTAATGAATAACGCTGTACAAGACAGGGCTTTCTTTGCTCATTTTTCGATTATTCGTATCCCAAAATACGTTTTTAGGTTAAAAAAAATCAAGATAATTATTTCCTTTTTCAAGTCACCTACAGACGGGTTTTGGAACGTCAAATCTTTAATTTTAAAGTATTATTTTTAATTACTATAAACTCATAATAATTTTCTTGCAAAAGATACAAATTCTGCAAAAGAAGTGGGGTATGAGAAGACCCTTTGTAATAAATGAAAAAAATACTATTTTTACGGAATCATTTCAATCAAGATTTTCCACTCACCTGCAAATTGCTGCACTCAACTTTTTTCTTTTAAATTATCTTCTTCCATAGATCGTCACCTAATCACTATCATCTGTATGCTGGAAATAACCCAATAACATGAAGAAAAAAATTGCAAACTGGGGAAATTACCCGGTTATTGAAAGTGACGAAAGAAAATTCTCTTATATAGAAGAGGCACTGCAGTATGCAAAGACCACAGAGGGATTTATACCCCGTGGGAACGGGCGTTGTTATGGAGATGCCTCCCTTGCTAATCAAACGATTTCCACCTTAGATTATAATAATATCCTTTCGTTTGACACCGAATTGGGCATATTTGAATGCCAGTCGGGCTTAACCTTGGATAAAATACTTGAAGTAATTATTCCCAAAAAGTGGTTCTTGCCTGTTACTCCAGGTACTAAATTTATTACAGTTGGCGGAGCGGTTGCAAGCGATATACACGGGAAGAATCATCATGTTGAAGGATCTTTTTCACAACATATTCGCGAAATGGATGTTTTGCTGTCTAGCGGAGAGATTGTTACATGTTCCCCCTCTTCACATAAAGATCTTTTCTGGGCTACATGCGGAGGCATGGGGCTAACCGGTATCATAACACGAATTAAATTTAATTTGAAAGAAATAGAAAGCTCTTATATCAAACAAAAGCAATTAAAAGCGCGCAGCCTAGAAGAGGTCATTCACCTGTTTGAAGAAAATAAACATTATACTTATTCAGTTGCCTGGATTGATTGCCTGAAGAAAGGGGAGCATCTCGGCAGGAGTATTCTTATATTGGGCGAACACGCAAAAATAAATGAGCTGCCAAGGAAAAAAAAACAAGCTCCATTGAAGCTTCCAGCCAGAAAGAAAATTGTTTTACCATTCAATCTTCCTTCATTTATTTTAAACCGGTTAACCGTGAAAGCTTTTAACTTTCTTTATTACGAAAGTCACATCAGAAAAGAAACGAATAATATTGTTTCGTATGAACCATTTTTTTACCCGCTTGATGCTGTTTTGAACTGGAATCGGGGTTATGGCAAAAACGGATTTATTCAGTACCAGTTTGTCTTACCACTCAACTGTAAACAGGGTCTCATTGAAATCCTGAAAAGGATCAGTGAAACTGGATTGGGATCGTTTCTGGCGGTCTTAAAAATATTTGGTAAACAAAATGACCTAATTTCATTCCCAATGGAAGGATTTACACTGGCTCTTGATTTTCCTGTTCGCAAAGGACTGTTTACATTTCTGGATGAATTAGACCAGATTGTATTGAGTTATGGAGGAAGGTTGTATATGTCAAAGGACGCCCGTATGAAACCTGCAGTTCTTAAAGAAGGATATATAAAACTTCCACAGTTTATTGAAATAATAAAGAAATATAATCCGGATGCCAAAATACGTTCCCAACAGTCAGATCGTTTATTTTTAACCAGGAACTAGAATTTAATTCATGGCCACTGTACTATTCTTAGGCGCTTCATCAACAATTGCAATCGCAACAGCCAAATTGTACGCTTCTAAAGGGTATAATATCCAACTCGCTGCACGAAATATTGAACGGTTGCAGCCAAGTAGATCAGATTTAGCGATCCGCTATGGAATTCATTGTACTTTGCATGAATTTGACGTCACACTATTTGACCAACATGCCCCGTTTTGGGAATCCCTTACACCCAAACCGGATATAACAATTTGTTTTATTGGTTACATGAATGAAAATAAATATGTAATTGCCAATCAGGCCGAAACAATCAAAACGATTAATACAAATTTTACGGGCATTGTTTCCATTTTAAATATTATTGAAGCCGAATATGCAAACCGACAACAGGGGATTATTGCATGTGTTAGTTCTGTGGCAGGAATGAGAGGGAGACAAAGTAATTATATCTATGGAAGCGCAAAGGCCGGGCTTATTGCCTATTTATCTGGATTAAGAAACAAGTTATACCATCGAAATGTACACGTAGTGACAATATTGCCAGGTTATATACAGACTAAAATGACCGACCATCTTCAACTTCCAAAATCATTAACAGCTCAGCCTGCTGAAGTTGCAAGGGCAATATACAACGGTATTCAAAATAAGAAGAATAGGATATTCGTAAAATGGATTTGGCGTTGGATCATGTTGATTATTACCAACATCCCTGAATCAATATTTAAAAAGAAAAAACTGTGAACAATTCTTAAAGTCCCGATAATATTTCAAATAATTTTAGCACCATTCATGGATGAAAATACATTTAAATTCATATCAGTTTTCAACAAATGAACCTGCATAAGACACACGGCTTCAATTTACATATGTCGCCAGATAATCATGAACTAATATTAATGAATCAATAGCTATGGGGATATAATCACAGGAATTTGAATTTGTTACCTTACTCAGCATTTTGATTAAATATTAGATCAGCTAAAAGGGCGTTGTGATCACTGGCTCCTTCTGCAAGTATTCTTTGTACGTGCCTGCCCTTGAAACGCCCGTTGTAAAAAATATGATCTATCCGAAGGGTGGGCGACAGATATATAAATGTGCGGCCAAACCCGGACCCTTTATTAATCCAAACGTCTTCCAATCCTTTCTTCACCTGTGTATAGGTATAGCTGACGGGCACATCATTAAGATCGCCGGTGAAAACTAGCGGACGCCGGGATTTACTAATCATATCTGTTACTAGTTGTACCTGAACAATCCTACTATTATATCCAAATCGTAATTTGTTGATGATCCGCTTTGCTCCGCCAAAGCCGCTGCTTTTCCCACTCTTAAATCCCCCTAATTCCATGTAATCCTCACGCTGAAAGTGCACGGACTGCAACCGGGTCGTTATAATATCAATGGTGTCGCCTGAAAAAATAACACCCGCTTTAATGACACTCCCAATGAATGGGGAGGGGTATTCCACACGTTGTGTATCGACAATTGCATACCGGCTGAATATTATACTTCCGCTATAAAATTTACCTTCAAACTTGGACCTGTCATACGAAAAATAGAAATAGGGATAATGCAACATCCGGGCAATAGAATCAATGAAATTCAAATGATGGGGGATAACCGCCGTAAAGAATTCCTGCAGACACAGGATATCGGCATCGGCCTCCCTCAATTTCCTGAATATGATATCATTGTTTCGGTTAGCCGTATTACTGTCCAAAGCCGTGTAATTCATCAATCCTGTGTTCCAAGTCACAACTCGTAAATGCTCTTTGTCTTTTTTTGCGACGGGTATCGAAGGCATAGAAAACCCGAATGTTGAAATAATATTTGGAATGCTCAGAAACAGTGCCAGCAGGGAGAATACGGCTCTCAGGGGTCTTATAGGCAGCCAAAAAAAGAAAAATAACATGGTGACGATTACGAGTAACGGGAAAAATAATCCCATCAGGGCAATAGGCCACCATGTTGAAGGGTTCAGGTAGGGAGCCATATTACTGGAAAGCAACAAGATGATGCAACCCAAGTTACCAATGAAGATGATCCGTATCAGCGTTGTGTTAAGTGTCCATTTCATTTTGTACAATAGTAAACGGCATCCCCTTTCCAGAAGCCGTATTTATGAATTTCCTCATCGGTAAATTCCGCGGTATAGTCATCCACTTTCACATGGAACCCGGCACTTCGTAATTTATCCGCGTAATCATAACTGTAATAACGAACATGATCTTTTAACCCGTACGCTTTTTCCCGCTCCAGGGGATCGGTTATGGAACGGTCTTCGTATGTAATTTTCCGTGTGGTGTCAATGGGCACCTGTAAGATTCCCCAGCCTCCCTTTTTCAGCAGTTTGTATACATGTTGCATCGCTTTCTGATCATCCTCAATATACTGAAAGACATGGTTGCAAATAATCACGTCAAACGAGTAGTCCGGCAGGCCGGGGTTCAGCAGGTCAAAAAAAATGGTTCCTTCGGGATACATATGAGGATATATATCGACGGGATGGTAATCGATATTCTTTTGCTTCCTGAAACGGTGAAAAAAGACAGTTTCCGGGCTGATGTGCAAAACCTTTAAAGGGGCCGTATACAAGTTCGTTCTGTTTTCAAAATACATCCACAATAGCCTGTGCCGTTCCAGGCTTTCACAGGAAGGGCACCAGGCGTTCTTACGCCGGTTACCACCAAAGGGGGCAAATTCCCGGAAAGTACTCCCGCAACAGGCGCATACCACCCGGTTGCCCGCATACTTGATGCGCAGGTAACCCAGCCTGATCTTATTGGCAATGGTAAATAAAGGACCGAGCGATTCTTTGACTTTTGTGCTTAACATCCGGCAACTTTGAATTTTGTTTTTAAAACTAATTACGTCTTACCCGGTTCATTCCGGCCAGTTTCCGGAGCCCGGTCAGAAGCCAGATCCCTTTTACCAGGGATTCCAATTTAATTTCGGGCCGTTCGGCGTTAAACCGGTGGACCATCCTGTTGCCCAACTCTTCCTTCTGGTTCTGTACACCGAAAAAAAGAGGTACGTTCAATTCACGCAATTCACGGAAGAGGGCTGCAGCAAGTCCGCGATCACTGTGCGGAAAGGAAAAACAGCAATCACCGGTCTCCAGCAAATCATTCACATACCGGCAGGAACCGGTTACCTGGTTTACCTGTTCCGTTATGGACAGATGCTGGAAATAGGGATGGTCCATGCTGTGGGCGCCGATACTGAATCCTCTTTGGTGCAATGAGATCAACTGGTCCCGGGTAAGAAACGGCCGGTTGGTTCGCAGAAACGCATCGAATGAAATACCTGCGTTTTCCGCTATTTTATCCAGCTTCCACGCATTGGATTCCGAAATCGAGCGCAGGCTCACGATGGTTTCTTTCAATGTTTTTTTCCCGGTTCCCAGGATCCCCTGGTATAAACCTAAATAAGATACGCTATCCCCTTTTTCCAGTAATTCCTCTATCAGCAGGCTGATCTTGCACCGGTAAAAAAGCACCCTGTTATCAATAAAAGCGGGGTTGATAAAAAAACAGGCCGGCACTCCCTTTTTTTCAAGAATGGGGGCAATGATATCATGAACTCCCCTGAGGCCGTCATCAAAGCTGAGCAGGAAAGACCGCCGGGGCAATACCGAGTGCGTTTTTATGGCGCCGGTTATATCGGCCAGGCTTACGGGTTGGTAGTGTTTCAGCAAAAAATCAAGGTCATCCGAAAACTGTTTTTGATTCTTACAGGCATATAAATGTCTTATATGGGGAAGAGGTTCATCACTAACCGTATGCTGGTAGGGAAACAGGGTTCCCCGCGGCCCGGCAGATTTGATCAGTTTCATGGGCAGCAGGGAGCAAACCGAATAATAAATGGATTTAAGAACGCTCATTGCTCAGTAATTCGTCAATATATATTACCCTGTTATGTTCGGTTTTTAAAAAGTCCTGTTTGGCCTTTTTCATATGCAGAAACGCCCTTACCTGGCTCAGCAGCAGCAGCGGTAGGTATTTTAACGACCGCAACATCCCTCTGTGGGGGCTTTGCGTGGATATGATAAGGATAAAGTTCACGACAAAAAGGGATACAACAGCCGTCCAGCCAGTCAACACCCAGGTATCCATGAAGAGGGCAAGCAGCACCAGGATCACCAAAGACAGCATGAGAAGAATCATAGGAGGGCGAATCATGGAAACACCAAGTAAAATCCGACCGGGATTCAGGCTCCGGCATCCTGCCTTTATCAGGAGCCATCCCTCCTTAAAATGACTGAAATAGGAATAGATCCACCGGGTCCGCTGTTGCTGCAATACGGCGCCTTCCTCCACTTTTTCATCATAAACAATGGCATCACCGGCAAATGCGATCTGCCTGACTTTCCGGGCCAGCTGCGATTGCAGCTTCTTATCAAACCCCCCGACCGTATTTTGGTAGCGGATCTCTTTATACAATGGATAATCAACGGCGATCCCCAGTCCCAGAATGGCAGACGACATACCCAGCTGCATTTTGACGGTACGTTCAATGAAATTATAATACACATGACCCATGGTATCAAGCTGTGCATACCTGTTATCCGTGTTTTTGGAAAGCATGTGGGTTTGAACTACCCTGAATCCCCTCTGAAAATAGCGGTTGAGGCTCGCCAGGTAACCGGGATGCACCAGGTTATCACTGTCAAATATGATCAGCGCATCCGGTTCCGCCCGGAAATGGCTGATGGCAAAATCGATAGACCGGATCTTGGAATGCAGGGCCTCCGGCGGTGTAAGTATTATGACCCTTTCATCCGCAAACCTCAAATTACGGGTATCGCAATCATCCGCCACAATATACAGTCTGAAATGGCGGTAATCCTGTTTAATGAATGAGTCAACCAGCGGTGCAACGAAACGGGTGTCGCGGTGTACCGTAACCACAGCGGCAAATTCATGATCCTTTTCATTTAGTGGCGGATACCTGAAGACCGGATTTCTGTGGCGCCCTCCCCCGGCCAAGAGGTAAAGAACAAAAAGCAATGCCGGCAGGATAAGATAAAAAGCGACCAGGACGGAGATCAGGTAGTACAGGCATTTCAGGATCAGAATAAGGATGTCCATTTATTCGCTGTTTTTTTTCCAGACAGTCACAAATCCTCCCGTAAACCGGGTCGGCAGGATTTCTGCAATGGCACAGTCCATTTTTTGCAGGAAGATCAGTCTTTTACTTAAAATAGAAAACGGGAAAACATCCTCTATAAAATTAGTCTTACCAAAACGGATTATCCTGAAATTATTACGTTTCGCCAGCCGGCCAAGCGAATCCCTGGTGAAAAACTGAATATGGGTAAGATCGCTGGCGTCCGATTGAACGGTGGTCCCCGAATAACCCAGCAGTTTCTTAAGCCGAAGAACCCCTTTCCAGATAAAATGGTTCTTTTTTTGCAGCCAGATAACAGGCCGGGTTACGAACAGTTCCCGCGGTCCTTTCCCGTTTGGCACCGTTACGATCAGCATACCGTTATCCGCCAGTGACTGGTGCAATGTTTCCAGCAGGTCACCCGGTTTGTTCAGGTGTTCCAGCACTTCGCTGCAAATGATGGCGTCATATTGTACGCCTACGGCAGCGAGTTGTTCCGCGCTTAACACGTCGAAGCGGACATTCGGGTATTTATTCAGTTCCCGGGCCCTGGAAATCGCCTTATCGCTGATATCAATCCCGTACACGGAATATCCGGCTTCCCCAAGACTCCGGGATATGACTCCGTTTCCACATCCAACGTCCAGCACCCTCGCACCGGGCGCCAGATTGTCTTTGAGCGCCGACAGGATGAACCGCAACCTTTTGATATCCGCAATTCTTTTGAATTCCATTCGCTTTATTAAAATTACCTGCTTAAGCGGGTATAGATTTGCTCAATCTGGCGGGTCATTAGCCCGGCATCAAAATGATTTTTCACTGTTTCCACCGCCTGGGACCCATATTGCGCGCGGCGAACCGGATCCGCAGCCAGCGTAAGGATGGCACGGGTCAGTTCCTGCTGCACATTTTCCGGTTGGATCAGGTATCCGTTCTCCTGGTGCCTGATTATTTCGCAGGTGCCATCGACGTTGGTGGCGATAACGGCTTTACCCATACTCATTGCCTCCAGTAAACCGATCGGCAACCCCTCCCACAGGGAAGGGAGTATGTATATATCCGCCGCGTTCAGAATATCCGGTACATCCTGCCGGAAGGGCTCGAAAATGATGCTGTCATCCAGGCATAATTGTTTTGCGAGCAAAAGCGCCTTACTTTTCTCATCGCCGTCACCCACCATCAATAACCTGATTCCGGGCATCTCCTTTACTACACCGACCATTGCCTGTATCAGCGCAAGCGGTTGTTTGTGCGACGTAAACCGGGCAATAAACAGCAGCAGCAGGGCATTTTTTTCAATGCCCAGATCTTCCCGGATATTCCTAAACCGGTTTGCCGGGTTGAACTTTTCCCGGTTGATCCCGTTATTCACCACTTCGGACCGGAATGACCTGATGTATTTCCTGCCCGTTTGCCTGTTTGATTCGGAAACTGAAATATTCACATCCGAACGGGATACCAGGAATTTTTCTCCCAGGATCCGCATCCGTTTAACAAACGGGTTTTGATCATCATGGAAGGACCATCCATGAACCGTATAAACCAGCGGTATGTCCAGGGAACGGGCCGCCCAGAAAACATTCGAGTGGGCCCGGGTTCCATGAGCATGAATCAAGTCAATTTTTTCATCTGAAACCAGTTTTTTAACTTTTCCCCAGACAAAAAAATTAAACGGCTTTTCGGTGTGAATAATATGGGTTTTAATACCCTGCTCCTGCAGCAACCCAATCATGGGGCCGTCCGTAAAGGAAAGGACAACCGGTTCAAAAATATCCTTGTTCAAATTCGCCGACAGGCTCAGCAAATGACTTTCACCTCCCCCCACCTGACCCTGCCTGATACACTGCAGTACACGTATTTTTTTTCCGCCCCGGGACATTAAACAGGTTTTTCCGCTATAATCATCATTTCCTTTATGCCGGTCAGCCTTGAAAGCAGGTTGGTGGCCATCCTGTAAAGCCCGAAATGTATCCGGGAAAGCCATAACAGCCTGAAATAGCCTGCCCCCCTTATGTATCTGTTGCTCTTTACAGTAAAGCCGGATGTAAGTAAAAGATTATTGATGGTTTGAAAGTTCCAGCTGAATAAATGCTGGTTCAGGTCAAGTGCGATCCGGGGCTTCCCGTGAACTTCATGCGGGATCACAAGAATCAATGTGGCTCCCTTTTTCAATTTCGAAAATATCTGGCCGAGCATTTCTTTCGGGTTGGGATGATGCTCGAGTACATGTGCCGATAAAACAATGTCAAAGGCTTCATCCGGCACTTCATGCAGATCATGGGTGGCGTTGATCCCCTTTTTCCTGCAGAATTCCACCCCGAATTTTGAAATATCGTACCCTGCCGCATTTGGCAATTTATAAATATTCTGTCCCAGCCCGCATCCGAAATCCAGAACGCGCTTGTTAATATCGAACCCGCGGAAGAACTTGGTAACGGCTATTGCGGCGCGCGCGTTATAATAATCGTCGTTGAAATGGTTATTATGCCTTTCTGTATGATACCATTCTTCATAATCGACGGTGTTTTTTGAAGCGGTCATGGGTAAAACAGAGTTCATAGTGGTTTCAAATTAGGGCGTAAAAAGGCCGGGCCTCCGTAAAATTAAGTTTTTACACAGAAATATTATAGCGGTTTCACTTCCCCCTACATCAGGCCTCTCCGGGTAATCCTTTTGTGTTTCCCGCTGGAATACCGCGAAGTTCTCAGCCTGTTGATCTCCCTGTATGGGTCATATTCCAGCCAATCCCCTTCAGAAATGCCTTTAAATGGGCGAATTGCTTATGCCTGGTAAACTGGATCACGTTCTTGGGCACAGTAAGGAAAATAAAAAAAATAACAAAAACCGTAAACTGGGCAAGACTGGCGTGTCTGCGCATATACAGGATCCTGCTCCGTGTCATGTAATAAACCTTTAACGGGCTCCGTTTGCCCATGCTGATCGATTCTTTGTGATAGCAAAGCCCTTTTGGCTGGTAATAAATCCTGTATCCCTTTTTAATGATCCTGGCACACCAGTCGGATTCGTCATAATACACAAAAAATTTCTCCTCCATCATGCCCACTTTTTCAATGACTTCTTTTTTCACCATCATGGCACACCCGTGCGCGCTATGCGTATAGCCCGGCACATCATGTTGACCTTTGTCCTCTTCCAGGCTGCCCACCGCGGTGGTCTTGCCGGTAAACATGTTCATTTTGTTAAACCCGGCATACTGGATCACGTTTGGGTTATGATAAAACCGGATCTTGGGGCATACGACTCCGATTGAAGGATCTTCATAAAACGGCTCCAGGCATCTTTCGATCAGGTCAGGAGTGATTTCCGCGTCATTGTTGATCTGGAAAATAAAATCATACCCGGGAGATGCATGACGCATCCCGAGGTTGTTTCCTCCCGGAGAACCCAGGTTTACCGGGCTTTTGACAATCCGGGTATTAAAATAACCCCCCGCCATGATCCTCCCGGTCGGGTCGATATCCGACCCGTTATCCACTACAATGATCTCGTAATTCCTGTAGGTTGAATGCCGCATGCTTTCAAGAAATTCGCATGTAACATCCAGTCCATTCCAGTTCAATGTAACAATTGAAACAAAAGGATTTTCTGTTTGAGGAGTTTTCATATAAGTACAAGGTAGCCGGAATAAAACATCCGGGCATTACTGACTGTGCCGTTGCATGATTGCCGCCGGTGTACGGAGCAGGATCTTCAGGTCATTCAGGGTAGATCGTTCCCGTGCATAGGTGATATCCAGTGATATTCTTTCTTCGGCGCTCATTTTGGGATGCCCCCGCTTTGAAATCTGCCATAAGCCGGTAATCCCGGCAGGAGCCGCAAATCGTTCCGCCCAGTCATGCGTCGTCAAAGTGGCAGCCTCATAGAGCGGCAACGGCCTGTTTCCGACCAGCGACATATCCCCTTTCAGTACATTGAAGAGTTGGGGCAATTCATCCATGCTGGTATTCCTAAGGAACTGGCCAATCTTTGTAATCCGCGGGTCATCCAGTACTTTAAAAAAGGAAGGAGCGCCTTTTGCTGAACGGTACATATTCTGGTCCCCCAGCGAATCAAGCATTTCCGAAGCACCCTTGACCATCGTCCGGAATTTATAGAAGTCAAAAACTTTATACCCCTCACCCGCTCTTTTGGATTTATAAATAACAGGTCCCCGGGAGGTCAGTTTGATCAAAACCGCGATAAGTGCCAGTAACGGGGAAATTACAATCAGCAGGGTGAGTGACAGCACAATGTCCAGCATCCTTTTGGTAAGCCTGCTGCGGACGGTACTCCTTTT
Source organism: uncultured Chitinophaga sp. (assembly GCA_964424155.1). Taxonomy (GTDB): domain Bacteria; phylum Bacteroidota; class Bacteroidia; order Chitinophagales; family Chitinophagaceae; genus JJ008. The sequence goes on along the minus strand of CAYRHU010000003.1, from coordinate 29,801 downwards.
TTCCCGGTTTACGTGCAAAGCCCGGGGACCCACTATTGATTGTACGGCCAGGTTCTTAAAGAAACGGACCTTTCCCTGAAGGATGACTGCAGATGTTACATCCTGAATGACATCATCGATTAAATTCAGATGAAACAGCCTGATGATATCTGAACGGTTCAGCCAGCTTTCCTTGTATATAACAGGAATGGGCGGAATCAAATTCCGGGATACCCAGTTCCTGAACTGTGTCAGTTCATTTAAGCTGAGGGGAATGTCCAGGATAATCAGTTCAGGTAATTCGGAGACAGGCATATTGCTTAATAATAACCTGGCCTCCTTCAGGCTGCCGGTATCATGCTGAAGGAATTGAACATCGGGTACCGTTGAGTGACGAACCGTTACCTGGCGGATAAACAGATATTGCCCGGGAACGGATGCTTCTGAACCGGGGAAATCTTCAAAAAATGGTTTCTTTTTTAGAGTAGCAGGATTCATTTTCAAGATAGTTTAAGGTGGTTGTGAACAGTATCATAGTTACGGTACACTGATTTCCGAACGCTCTTTTCATCTTGCCGGGTTCGCGGCCCTGTTATGAGCACGGATTGCTGTTCCTGCTCCGTGATGAGTTCTTTAATTTTTTCGGATAAGGGCAGCGGATCAAATGGCGTGCTGAGGAAAAGGGACGCACCGAGGGCTTTTGTTTTATCACCCAACCGTTTGTCGTTCGAGTCAGACAGCACAATAACCGGTATGGTATGAAACAGGCTGCTGGTAGAAATATGGGCCAGGAACATTAAGTTCTCGGACCGCTCATCCGGAATATTGATGATGAAAAGGTCAACTACCGGGTTTAACCGCAAAAAATAAAAGGCTTCTGCGTAGTTTTTTACCGTATACACATGGTATTCCTTCCTGAACAGGGATGTGAGTATATAACTCAGCGAATTCGAGTCTTCAATAATGAGTATAGATTTTCGCATTGTTGGTTCAATAATGGTTTGATCGCTTTTCATTTACTTCAAATGGTTTTCTTCAAAAACCCGGAAGCCAACCCGAGGATGATACATCAGTAAAAAAGCCTGTTTACCGGTGTAAAACCTCAAACTGTTTCCGCTGGCGGCATCCCGGTACATACATTCACCGGTGCCAGCCACAGCATCTCAACCTTAACCATTGTGTTGCAGGATCAGCATTCCGTCTTTTCTCAGCTGATAAAGGGGAGCGTAATAATGGACGTACGGCAAATCACAAGAGCGACTTGTACGGGAAATAATCTGATGATCTTTCCCGGATCTGCGATACCCATGTATCCCCGGTGGAGGAGAAAAGGTTAATGGCATGTCCTGAAATCTTTCTTTTCAGAAAATCAATTCTTACAGGATAGAAGACTTTGTAGAAAATTGGAATTTAGGGTAGCTTAAGCGTAGGAAGTCGGAGTTTGTGCTATACAGTAAGTATTTGCACGTAGGAAAATCCTTACACAAGTTAAAGCAAATATTTCTTAGGAAAGAAAATTTTAGCTGATTAAAATTTTATGAACATTAAAAAATCATACTATTAGCTCATTATCAATATATTATAATTTATAATGCTTTTATATATTAAATTCAGTCCTCGTCCCTCAAAACTATCAACTCTTTTTACCAAACAGCATTTATGCCTGACAAACGGATGAGGAAATGAATCCCGGTTCTGTCATCGGTTCGGAAAATACGGTGATATAAACCGGCATTTCAATTCCGGTGATTACAAACAGGAATTACGTTTGGAGCCTGCATCCGGCCCATCAGCTTCTTTGGGCCTTTTCCCAAAGAACCGTTTGCTTTTTACTTATAAACCGGAAGAAGCCTTTATATAAGGCCAGGTTCATGAAGACGAAATAATAAAAGATGTAAAAAACAGAATTCCGGATCCCTTTTTTGGAAAGGACCCAGCCAGCAATGGCCATGGAATAAAATGCGACCTGCGCGAAAAACAGGATATGGTAAATCCTGTTCACATCATAATCCGAGTTGAGGGAAATGATAAAGCTGCAGAAAAAAAGTACCGGGAGCAACACCGGGCAAAGAACCCACCGGGATACCCGGTGTGAAATATAGAGGAACGATAACCTGCCATATTTGAAAATATTCAAAAGATCCCTTAGTATTAATATGGACTGGAATCCGCCGGCACTGATCCGTATCTTTCTCTTTAATTCATCTTTCATTGTCAGGGAAGGAGTTTCCATGGCATAAGCCCGGGGCTCATAAATCACCCTGTATCCCTTTCTGCAGATATTCATCGAGATAATGAAATCATCCAGCAGGATATCAGCCGGTAGTGGTTCATACAATTGGGTACGAATGGAAAACAATTCGCCGGCCGCCCCCACCACGCTGTAAAAATCAGAGTCAATTTTTTTTAATTCCGATTCGTATTTCCAGTATGCTCCTTCCCCGTCCTTTACCGGTTTGTTCACGCCATCCGGTGCGATAACTTTTTTTTCCCCCGCTACCGCTCCTATCCGCTCATCCTGGTAATGCTTCACGATCTCCCGGATACATTCCCTGTTCAGGAAGGTATTCGCATCGCAAAAAACAACATACTCCGTACGAACCAAACTCATGGCGCGGTTAATGGCGGCCACTTTCCCCTCCCTTTCCTGCCGGTAAAGCAACTCCACACCGGGGTATTGCTTTATGATTGCCGCCGTATTATCTGTTGATCCGTCGGCAACAAAAACCAGGTTGAGTTTGTTCCGCGGGTAATCAATTTCCAGGCAATTTTCTATTTTTTTTCTAATCACATCCTCCTCGTTGTAGGCGGCAACGATCAGGGATACCGCCGGCTCAAAATCCGGGGTTTCCCTAAACGGGTTCTGTTTTTTCCCCCTGATGCGCAAATAGGCCCAAACCAGGAGGGCGTAGCCAATATAGCTGTAGAAAATAAAAAAAATACAAATCCAGGTTACTGCTTTAATAGCTTGCATGGGTATTCGTAATGATGGTCACATTTTCCCTTAAAAGTACCCATAAGTGGGGGGATTATTTTTTCAAATTTATTTCATCAACTCAGCCAGCGCCATTTCCGGGAATCCCCGCATACCCGGATCTGACTTAAACGTACAACAACACCTGTAATGTAGCTTTTTGCCGGTTCTGTCTAACAGCCACATCATCCCGCTACGAAAAACAAAAAGGCCCGGCAAGCCCGCACCCTGATCACATTTGTAAAACCGGTTCCTGTTGATGTGTTCGATATCATTTCATCCATGACGTTCAACAGATGGGCCATCATCAGATCAACCGGTTCTAAAAAAAACCAAAGACCCTGATCCGGGAATTCAGGATCAGGAAACAGCAGATTCTGGTTGATCATTTAACTAATACCGGTTGTACATACCATGAAATTTTATACACAGGAATCGTTTTTTTTCAAATCATTGATTTACAAACTACTGAGAAATTCCTCCCGATCTGGCAGCAAAACTGGTAATTTTATTCACCCCTGAAATACCGGGAAAGGCAGGGGAAACCGTGAAATTAATTATCCACCGCTTTTAATAAATTTCATTGAAGAAATGTTTGTTTATCAGCGATTTTTATTTTCTTTGTAAAGAATCTGCTACAGGTTTTTGCTGCAAAAGCGGGTACAACTCTCCAATTTCCTCCTTGAAGCTGTCATTATATCCAATTTTCTGTCAAAGTCCCCGATCCTGGAAACACTGAGTTAGGAACAGAAAAGCTTCAGGCCATGTCATCAAACCATCCTTTCCCACCAGGGATTACCAGTTATTTTTTTACAGATAACTGTCCCGGAAGGAATAATCTTTCTCTGCCCGGTACCGGCAAAACGGGGCACAGGGCAGGCATGTCCGGATTTTCCTGCTTAAATCCATTTTCATCCCATTTTTTCCAAACCCGGTTCGCGCATTTTGTGTTCCATAACCGGGGTCTTAACATTAACCTTATTTCCAATTGCAGAATTCATATAATTTAAACCTCACCATGATGAAAACTTCATCCTTCCTTCTTGCATTGTCCTTCTTTCTTTTTAGCAGCCAGCTTTCCTTCGGACAGGCGGGTGTACTGGATCCCAATGATCCTGATGTGATCTTCACCAGCACCAACCAGCCTGCCGTTCCTCCTTATAACCAGATCAGCAAATGGGGGCACCGTAACAGGCTTTCCTGGAACCCTTTCAGCTATGGCTATAAATCCTATTATTTCAAAGGGATGGCCTTTCGTCTGAAATTTCCCAAGACCTACCAGCACAATGTGAATGACGGCAAGGTTTATCCGGCGATCTTGTTCCTGCATGGCCTGGGAGAACCGGGCAATATCTGGGACAATGAATACCAGTTATTGCACGGGGGGCAAACACACGCCCAGAAAATCAATGACGGGACATTTGACGGGTTCATGATCTATCCGCAAAGCCAGGCCGGCTATTTGCAGAGTTACTTCCCGATTTTAAAGGATCTGATGGATTCATTGGTAAAATATGTGAAGCTGGATATCGACCGGTTACATGTCGGAGGTTTATCTTCCGGTGGCCAGGCAACCTGGGATTTTCCCCAGCAACAGCAGTACGCCAAGATTGCCTGCGCCATTGAGCCTATTTCCGCAGCCCAATATGAAGATGTCCCCTATTTTGCCAGTCATATCACGATCCCCGTATTTATTGCGAATGGAGGTGTCGACAATGCACCCTATGCGTCTACGGTAACGGATATCATCAATTCTTATAAAAACCTGGGAGGAAGTATTATACAGGCTTTTTTCCCGACACAGGGACATGGGGTCTGGAACAATTTCTGGGCCGACCCTCGTTACTGGCCCTTTATCAATGCGCAACACAAGGCAAATCCGCTTCTTTTTTTCCAGCATGACAAGTGGTGCCCCGGTGAAACCGTCAATGCCAAACTTGGATTGCAGGCCGGATTTTATGCATATGAATGGGAAAAGGACGGGGTAACGATACCTGGTCAGACTGGCAATGAACTGATCGTAAGCGCGTATGGAACATACCGCGGACGGTTTAAAAGAACCGCTTCCAGTAACTGGTCGGTATGGTCGCCAACTCCCGTGGTGATTTCGCAGAACCAGGTTCTTCAAAGTCCCAACATTCAATTAAACGGCTTAAGCAGCAATGTGCTGCCGGCGCCTGATGGCAGTACAACGGCTCCTCTTTTTGTACCCGACTCTTACGCATCTTATGAATGGCGGCGGATATCTGATAATGCACTGGTCAGTTCCACGAATACTTATGATGCCCCGGTAGGCCAGTATAAAATAAGGGTAACGGAACAGTTTGGGTGCGGCAGTGAATTTTCAGCCCCCTATACCGTTATCGCGGCAAACGGCAGCAACGGCCCCGATGCAGCCAACAATGTTTCGGCAGTGGCGGTGTCGAACAGTTCCATCCAGCTTTATTGGAACGATAACCCGAATCCGGCTAATAATGAAACCGGCTTCGAAATATACAGGAGTCAATCTTCGGGAAGCGGTTACCAGTTAGTTGCCCTGACGGGAGCCGATGTGCTGTCATATCTTGACGCGGGGTTATCCGCCGATACAAAATATTATTACATTATAAGGGCAATAAACAATAATGCCGCATCGGCAGTAAGTGCCGAGGTAAATGCAACCACAAAGTCCGATGTTACTCCACCTACTGCACCGGGTAACCTGACGGTTACCGGCACGACCCGCGGCTCGGTATCCCTTTCCTGGTATGCGTCTACGGATGATATAGGGGTTGTTAAATATGAAATTTATGTAAACGGGCAACGCTCATATGTTACGACCAATACGGTTTTTACGGTGAACAACCTCACCGCTTTAAATACGTATGCGTTTAGCGTGAAGGCCCTTGACGAAGCCGGGAATGTATCCCCTTCCAGCAACCAGGTAACCGCCTCGGCAGTACTGGCGGGTCTCCCTTACAAATATTATACGTTCAACGGCACCTGGAACAACCTGCCCGACTTTACCACCCTGACGCCCTATTCAACCGGTATCATGCCCAATATTGCGTTAACCCCCCGCACGCAGAATGATAATTTTTCATTCCTCTGGGAGGGCTATATCATCATACCGGTATCGGGCACTTATTATTTCAGGACCAATTCAGATGACGGAAGCCGGTTATGGTTAGGTGCTTTGAATGCATTTACTTCACCCTATTCGTTCTCAGGGACCCCCCTGGTGAATAATGACGGGCTTCATGGCACGCAGAACAGAACTTCCGCGGCTGTGTCACTCACAGCGGGTATTTACCCTATTGCCATTGCCTTTTACGAACAGGGTGGCGGTGAATCGATGACCGTAAGCTGGAGAACCCCTCAGACAGGCACCAGTTTCGTGACCATTCCGAACAGTGCGTTTTCGGATACACCGCCCAATAACGGATCGGCTCCATCGGAACCGTCCAATATCAACGCTCAGGTGGTTTCTTACAGGGAAATTGGCCTTACCTGGACGGACAACAGCAACAACGAAACCGGCTTTGAGATCTGGAGAAGTACGGATCCCAATACAGGATACATGGTAGTCGGGAATGCACCAGCCAATGCCGTTTCCTACCAGGACAGCACCCTTACCGGAAGCACGACCTATTATTACAAGATCCGCTCTATCGGTCAGTTTGGTGAATCTGCCATGGCGCCCTATTTTGGCGCCCAGGCTAAATGGGCGTTCAATAATAACTACAATGATGAATCGGGTTTGAATAATACCTTATCTCCGAATAACTCGCCCACTTTCAATACCGACAGGATGGAAGGTTCCCATTCGGTTGACCTGAACGGCAGCGACGAAGACATCAATGTTAACACCAATTCCGGTGATTACCTGAGAGGCGGGTACAATTCCAAGACAGTGGCTTTTTGGATGAAGGCGGATGCGCCCGCAAACAATATGGGCATTTTTGATTTTGGAGGCAGCGATGACGGGTTGGCGATGAGGACCAATTCAAATAACCTGATAGCCGGGATCGCCAGCAACAATAGCAGGAGCAGCTTGTCCGTTGCCTTCTCAAATACCGGGTGGAACCATGTAGCACTGGTTTATAGTGGGAACACAATACGGCTCTACCTCAACGGTGTCCAGGTGGCCTCCAATACCAGTCTGGGCTTTACCTCTGTAGGGGCCACCAGTGATGCCTCCCGTATCGGTGACGATAACGGCAATAACGCGTTAAATACCAGTTTAGGGCAGTTCAACGGGCGCCTGGATGATTTCAGGGTCTTCTCAAATGCCTTATCACAGGCGGAGGTGGCCAGTCTCATGAACGGGACCCTGAATAATTATGTTTCGGCAACCACCTTACCGCTGCCCGCCATCCCGGCAGTGCCATCCAATCTGCATGCAGACAATATCAGCACCACGCAGATCGCACTTTCCTGGGATGATAATTCAACCACGGAAACGATGTTTGAACTGTACCGTTCCGCTTATAACCTGAATGGGTACCGCCTCCTGGCCACCATACCCGGAGGCGCCGGTGCCACGAAGAGTTATACCGACGTGGACCTGTTTTCGAACAATGACTATTACTACAAGGTAAGGGCCGTTGGAGTTGGCGGTACGTCGGCTTTCACTCCTGATCTGCTCGTGAGAACAGCCAATAATCCTCCGGTTATTACGGAAATAACCGACTTTACCATGAGGCATGGATCACAAAAGACCATCAACCTGACCGCCAGCGATCCGGATGGGGAAATACTGGCCTTTTCTTTTGTTAACCCGCTTCCTTCTTTTGCCGTGTTCAATAATACATCCAACGGGTCCGGCACGCTGCAATTCAGCCCGCTGCTGGCCGACCAGGGGGTTTATACTATTTCCGCCATCATAACGGACGGGAATAACGGCAAAGACACCACTACTTTCAACCTGACGGTGAATGATAATTACACACCGGTCATCACGGCGCTGAATAATACCACGATGGCGGAATACACTTCATCCAATGTGAATTTAAGCGCCACCGACCAGGATGGAAACAGTACATTAACCTGGAGCCTTACCACTCCGCTGCCCTTTGTTCAACTTACGGATAACGGCAATGGCTCGGGAGTGCTGGCCCTTACACCTGGATATTCCCATGCAGGCGTTTACCCTGTTACGGTACGGGTGGATGACGGGTTTGGGGGATCGGAATCAGCAACCTTCTCTTTGACCGTAACAAATGTGGAACCACCAACTGAAAAATGGTACCTCAGCGCCAAGTATACAAGTCCCAATGCACCGGCACCCTGGAATAATATCTCAACCGTTACAACGAATAACCTGCTGAATGGCAACGGAGTCGTAACACCTGTTGGGATTGAATTCCTGAATACTTACTGGAATGCCGGAAATGCAGGTGCTGTTACCGGTAATAATTCCGGTGTTTATCCCGACGCGGTAATCAGAGATTACTTCTGGTTTGGCGTTTATGGGGCACCCAACACCATAGATGTAAGGCTGAAAGGCCTGACGGTTGGAACCAAATACAATATAACCTTGTTTGGAAGCAGTACCTGGACCGCACTGGGTAACGTTGGAACGACCATTTACACGATCAATGGTGTGGCAAAACCATTGTATGTTCACTATAATCAGCAGAATACCGTCACATTTACATCGATATACCCGGATGCCCAGGGCAATATCATCATCAATATGAGCAAGGGGGCCAATACACCCTATGGCCTTGTGACAGCCATTGTATTGGAAAAACCTTTTGAAGACGGCACCCCTCCCGTTTTACCTATCAACCTGGCTGCACAGGCTTTGGCTGACGGTACGGTAAAACTGACCTGGAAGGATGTTGCTTATAATGAGAACAATTACCTGGTACACCGGGCAACGGCCCCGGCCGGCCCTTACACCCTACTTAATGCGGGTGCATCCAATGCGAATGACTCTACCTACATAGATGCCACAGTCGCAAGCAGCCAGACGTACTTTTATAAATTAGAGGCTACCAATAATAACGGGACCTCAGGATTGACTGATGCCGTAAGTGTTACGACCTCCAATAAGGCGCCGGTACTTGCTGGTATTGCGGATGCTTTTGTAAAGGCCGGGAATACTCTGTCCGTAGAGATTCTGCCTACAGATGACGCTGGTGACATTCTGACCACTACAGTTACAGGGCTTCCGTCATTCGGTGTGTTCCAGAGTACCGGCAACGGAACAGGAAATATCGTATTTACTCCTTCGACTGAAGCTATGGGTAAGTATGATGGAATCGTTGTTAAAGTAACGGATAATTATGGCGCCAGCGTGACCCGGTCGTTTAGCCTGATGGTCACAGATAATACCGTACGGTCTGCTTTCCTGAACTTCGGACCGGACGGTGCCACTTCGCAGGGTGCCCCATGGAATAATTTCCTCGGCTATCCTTTTGCTAACTACTCATACGGAAATATTAAGGATGAAGCCAGCGTTACGACAGGGTGGTCCTTCCGGCTCTTGAGCCAGTGGAATGGAGGACTGTCCAACGGAATGCGCACGGGCAATAATAAAGGGGTGTTCCCTGATAATGTGATGCGGACCAGTTTCCATAATTATAATGCGGGTAATCATATCATCCAATTTGACGGGTTGAACCCTGCCAAACGCTACAGTATCGGCTTCCTTACCAATACCAATACCGGGGCTAATTCGCAGGTTACTTTCACCAATGGTGCGCAGTCGGTCGTTATCAATGGCCGGTATAATACCAATACCCTGGCCAACCTGAACGGTCTGGTGCCGAATGCATCCGGTACCATACAGGTTACCATCAGCAAAGGGGCTTCCAACACCACGTTATGCCTGAACGCCCTCGTGATCAGGGAATATGATCCCGCAGATCCTGTGATCAGACCCGCCGATCTATTTGCTGAAACGATTATCGAGACCGACAGGATAAAACTGACCTGGAGTGACCGAAGCAGCAATGAAACGGGTTTTGAAATATGGAGATCCACGTCGGCAAACGGACCGTTCACTCTTGTTACAACAACAGCCGCCAATGTCACTACCTATACCAATACCGGTTTGACAGCCAATACCCGGTATTATTATAAGGTCAGGGCGCTGAACGGGGCCGTAACCAGTGGTTACAGCAACACAGCCAATGCTATACTGGCACTGAAGATCGTGTTGATCAATCAAAACGTTTCACCCGCTCAGGCTCAGGCTGCGCCCTGGAACAGCACCAGTTCTCCTTCGACCGTTGGAGCAACATTCAGTAACCTGATCAATACAGAGTTAGCCAACTCCGGGTTTGAAATGGTGATCACGAAGGAATTCAATGGCACCGGGTATGCCGGGGTGAATGCGAACGGTGTGTTCCCCGCCAATGTAATGGTGAGCAATTACTGGACCGATGCCGGCCAGACATCGCAGGTGAAATTCCAGAATCTTGATCTAAGTAAAAAGTACCGGATCGGTTGTTTCGGCAGTAATACCAATTCGGATTATACAACGGCGAACTATAGCTGCAATGGGAGAACAGTCGAGTTAAACAGCTACCAGAATGACATCAAGGTGGTTTTCCTGGACAACCTCGTACCGGGCAGCAACGGCGAACTGATCGTAAGCGTCAGTACGGCCGGGGGATCGCCCTACAGTTTCACCGGTGCTTATACCATAGAATTCTATGATGATGCATCGCCTGAAGAACCGCTGGTCAATACTATTTACACCGACAGTCCTCCGCCCATGCGGCCGGGAAATATGGGTGAGCCGATCACTCATGAGGTTCCACCCGCAGAGGTTCCGGTGACGAAACCCCGGAAATCACTTATTGAACCGGAAATAAGGTCATTGGAAATCAAGGCCTTCCCCAACCCGTTCAAAGGAAACATACAGCTTGCGGTACAAACGGAAAAAGCCGCGAATATTGCCGTAGTGCTGTATGACATGAACGGTAAACTGATGTACCAGAACAATGTGCTGCGGGTAATGCCGGGAGGAAATCTCATAACGGTCAACCTTACAAACGGAGTGTCTCTTTCACCCGGTATGTATATACTGAATGTACTCGTGGAGGGGAATATAAGTAAGTCGATGAGATTGGTTAAAATAAATTAACGGCTTTATGAACTGTTGGCAGAGTCTGGTTTGTAACAAGACCGGACTCTGCTGATTTCAGGCCATTTCCGATTTCCGGATTATTACAGTAAATTGTTATAATTATCACAGATCCGAGTGACATGACTGTTTTCAGAAACCCGAAATGGATCAGAGAATTTGAGTACCCTTATGCCAGTGCCGACCAGGTCCCGGCACACGTATTCAATGAAATCAATGAGCGCCTGGACAAGGTACAGTCCGGGCAACCGCTGGCCAGCATCGTCATCACGGCCTGGAATGAGGAAGTGGATATCCTGAAAACCGTGGGCAGCCTGTCAAATTCCAAAACCGATATTCCCTTTGAGATCATCGTGGTCAATAACAACTCCACAGACAGGACACAGGAGACGCTCGATAAGCTTCATATAAAAAGTTATTTTCAGCCGATACAGGGCTGGGGCCCGGGAAGGCAGATGGGTATGGAGCATGCCTCCGGGAAATATATTTTACTGGGGGATTCCGACTGCATATACCCGGATTGCTGGGTAACTAAAATGGTTAACGGGCTGCAAAAGAAAGGAACGGTCAGTGTGTATGGCCGGTATTCTTTTATCAGTGAAAAGGGATATGCCCGATGGAAACTATTTATCCTGGAGTTATTCAAGGACCTGATTGCCGAAGTAAGACATATTAAGCGGCCTTTCCTGAACTCCTACGGCATGAGCATGGGTTTTATCAGGGAATTCGGTCTTAAAGAGGGATTTTACATGAATAAGACGCATGGGGAAGACGGAAGAATGTGTTACGAACTGATGAAATATGGAAAGGTGAGGCAGATCCGGTCCAACAGAAACCGGGTATGGACCGGCGTGCGCACTCTGAAGAAAAGCGGTAATTTTAACCGCGCACTACGGGTTAGGATCATAAAGGAACTGAAAAGGTTTTCCATTTATTTTAACACCAAAATGAAATATCACCCGCCCAAAAACTGACCTGATCCTGAGAATGTGGAGGGCTGGTTGCGCATACAGCCACTTATTGATGTACCCTTATAAACTGATTTTTAGCTATGGATTTAATTTATTTTTTCAAAATATTGTTTCGGAAGAAATGGATCATTGGCAGTCTTTCATTCCTGGCCGTGGTCGCAGCTTTCTTTTTCCTCCGTAATAAAAAGGATATGTACAAATCCCAGGCGCAGTATTCAACGGGATTTACGGCCGAGAAAGTACGGCTGGTTGACGGGACCGCCGGGATAGACGTATTCACCGCGGATATAAAATTCAATAATGTCATTGAAACCTTTAAATCACCCAGGGTAATCAATCCCATAGCTTACAAATTGCTGCTTCATGACCTGGAAAACCCGGGTGAAGCTTACATCCGCCTGCCGGAAAAGAAACTGGAGTCAGATTTGTACAAAGCGGTGAACCGGGATACGACCATCGCCATCCTGCGAAGAACCATTTCCCAAAACGCATTACTTTCCTCTAACACGGAAAAGGAAAAGATCCTGATCGAGTATTTCAAGTTATTCGGTTATGATTATGACAACATCCGCTCCCACCTTTTAATTGAACGGGTGGGCAGAACCGATTACCTGAATATTACTTACTGGTCCGAAAATCCAAACCTTTCCGCCCTGGTCGTGAACGCCATGGGAGAAGAATTTTTAAACTATTATAAAAACCTGAATTCAAAACGGACAAGGGAAAATGCGGGTGAGATCAAAAACATGGTCACCACGCAACAAAAAAACATTGACAGCCTGGGAAAATTGCTCTACCTCGAAAAAGTGAAACAGGGAAGCATTGACCCGGTCAGCCTGAGTAAAAGTGCCATGGAAACGGTCAAGGAACTGGAAGCAAGGCTTGCCGAAGTACGAAGTAAGCAAAATGAACATTTCAACCGCAAGAAATACCTGAGTGAACGCCTGGCTCTTTTACAGGCCGGTGCCAATTCCTCCGGGGGAGCGGCCACAAGCGATGAAGTGATCGCGCTGGTCAACCGGAAAAACACGCTGGTCGCGGAACTGGCGCGAAAAGGCGGGAATGACCCCGTACTGGAAAGACAAATAAACGATTTACGGACAGAGATAGATATTAAATCCACAGCAGTTTCTTCCAGGAAAGAGGGCAACGCCCGTACCAAGGAAATCGATATACTGAAGACCCAGATCAACGAAGAGGATGCCCTTTTAAACGCGGCCAATTCCACGATCGCGGATTATGAAGCCAGCATCCGGAAATACACCAACCTGGCTAATACGGCACCGATCGGGAGCGATGTCACCATCGAAGGGATTAAATCGCGGCTGGATATTGAGAACACCATGCTCGGCACGGTAACGGAGAAATACTTCCAGGCGGAGGGACTGATCAAGGATGATCCTACCACCAATTTTATTCAAACGGCAGTTGGCCAGCCCGCCCTGGGCCCGGAGTCGAAGAAAACCATGATAACCATGGCCCTGTCCGGCATATCCATGTTTTTTCTTACTTCCGTCATCTTTTTGCTGCTGGAGGTTTTTGATCCCCGTACTAAAACGCTCACCTTGTTCAGGAAACAGGTTAATTTGCCTGTTTCGGGAATACTGAACAATATCCCCTTAAAGAAAATACCTGAACAGGAGATTCTCCTGACAGATTTTACAGAGAAGAAACATGCACGCCAGATCTTTTTCAAGAACAATATCCGCAAGCTTAGGTATGAACTGCTGAAGAGCCCGAACAAGATATTCCTGATCACCAGCACCCGGAAACAGGCCGGGAAAACAACTGTTATTGAGTCGCTGGCCACAAGTCTGTTACTGAGTCATAAAAAAATCATGCTCCTTGATCTGAATTTTGGAAATAACACCATTACCCAAAGGCACAACCCTAAGGTGATGATCCAGGACATCGACGAGATCATTCAGTATGACCGTCCTTTAAAAGATCAGTCGCTGTATGCGGCTACCGAAGCAGGAAACGGGTTGCATGTTATCGGTTGCCGGGAGGGAAATGTTACCCCGTCGGAGGTATTGCATAACATAAACATGGAGCGATTCCTGTCCATGCTTAAAAATGAGTTTGACTATATACTGGTAGAAGGCGCCGCACTCAACGATTATGCCGACAGCCGTGAACTGTCTGTCTATGCAGAAGAAGTATTTACGATATTCTCCGCTTCCTCTTCTGTTTCCCAGGTGGACAATAAATCCATCCAGTTTATCCTTTCACTGGGCGGGAAAAACAAGGGCGCCATTCTGAACGATGTACAGATGGAGAATATTAACTTCTAGTGCATAAAATTCTGATCAATGAAATCGGGCAGGCTTAAGTGGATCGATTATGCAAGAGGCATAGCCATAATGCTGGTATGCTACCGGCATGTGTTTGAAGGATCCAAAGAGGCCGGTATCCCTGTGGGAAATTATCAATTCCTCGAGTACTTCAATATATTCCTGTACAGTTTCCGGATGCCTTTATTCTTCATTCTGTCCGGTTTGTTCATTTCGGCAAGTATGCAAAAAAGAGGCCTTAAATTATTTATTGAATCGAGGGCCCGCACGATCCTGTATCCTTATTTTGTATGGGGTGTGCTGCAATTCACCCTGCAGATGCTTTTCACCAAATACACCAATTACCATCCGACGGCAGCCTCCTACCTTGACCTGTTATACCGGCCAAGGGAATGCGCCCAGTTCTGGTACCTGTATGCCTTGTTTAATGTTTCCGTCCTCTACTCCTTTTCAAAATATGTGCTTAAAATTTCTGTGGTTAATAACATAATCCTGGGCATCGTCTTCTTCTATATTTCTGCCCTGATCTACCAGCGCAATATCAGCACCGGTTTGCTTTTTGATATACTGCATTATTATATCTTCTTTTCAATCGGCGACCTGGCCAGCCGTTATATTCTCGATGAGGAACGTCAGAAAACTTTCGGGTCGGTAAAACTCCTGGCGCTGAGCCTGATACCGTTTGCCGCCGGTCAGGTATATTTTCTGCTGGAGAACCTGAACCACAGCACCCGGAAATATATGCATGTTGAATTTTATCAGCCTTTCGTATTCCTGCTGATTGCATTAATCGGCTGTTTTTTTGTGATTAACCTGACTTTCTTCCTGCAAAAAAAGGATATTCTTCGATGGATCACCGTGCTGGGAAGGCACTCCCTTTACATCTATGTGGCGCATGTCATCGTGTTTGCTTTCACCAGGATCGTCCTGCATAAATTCTTCGGCATTCAGAATGTGGCGGTGATAATCCTTACCGGTATGGCATCCGGGCTGCTTGTCCCGGTATTACTGTACCGGCTTGCTGTGCGATTGAATATCGCATGGATATTCACACTGGAGCAAAGCAGGAAACCTGAAATCAGTGTACCAACGGGAAATAAGCCCGTTACCCCTACCCGTGGGTAACAGACTAATGGTATGTCAGAGTCGTCAAAATACAGTACCTGGATCCATTCCGGTTTTTTCGGGATAATGCAAAAATTATCCGTTCCGTTATCCGGGTTATTCATTACGATGATCCTGGCACATAAGGCGCTCACGAAACAGGAAATGGGCGTATGGGCGCTTTTCATGAGCATTACCGCCATCATCGAACTGATCCGGCAGGGCCTGGTTAAAACGGCGCTGATCAAGTTTGTCAATCACAGCAGTACGGATGACCAGCGGTTTGTGATCGGCGCAGCCCTGTTCTTAAATATCTTCATTACCCTATTTACAGCCGGCCTGCTGTTTATTTTCACTCCCTTCCTGGCCGTTTTTTTACATGCCCCGCAACTTGAATCCATGCTGTATATCCTCCAGGCCGGCCTGTTGCTGATGATCCCCTTTTCGCATTTTGAATGGCTGATGTACAGCAAAGTCATGTTTAAGGAACTGTTCTGGACCTATTTTGTACGGCAGGGTCTCACCTTGCTGCTGGTATTCCTAATTTACCTTGCCCATACCAGCATACCGTTAAATGTGCTGGTCATTATTTATAACATCGGGCTGCTCGCCAGTTCACTGCTGTCATGGAGTTATGTAAAGCCCCTGCTGGCAAGATCCTTTGTTTTTTCAAGGGAATGGGTGCTGAAACTTGCGCATTTTGGTAAATATGTTTTCACTTCGGGCATCAGTACCCTAGTTTTCAGAAGTGCGGACCAGGTCATGCTGTCTCCCCTGCTGGGTACGACAACCTATAATGGTTCACAGAGTATCGCCATGCGGTTTATCAATTTATCTGATCTGCCCTCGCAAACACTGGGTGATATCTTATTCCCGAAAAGTGCCAAACCGGAGAACAGCAGTAACCCGGCCAGGATTAAATATTATTATGAAAAGACGGTCGGAGCTTCCCTCTGTTTTGTGATCCCGCTGGTCGTTTTTGTGCTGCTTTTCCCTAAAGCCATCATTTACGTACTGGCCGGAGCTCAATATTACGAGGCAATTCCCTACCTGCAACTGATCTCATTTTCCAGCATAACACTGGCTTTTTTAAAACAGTATGGCGTGATCATGGACGCTACGGGAAGACCAGCGCTGAATTTGCTGACCACGACACTCATCGCCCTGGCCCAGGTATGCCTGCTCTATTTCCTGATAAAAAGATACCAGTTCATCGGGGCCGGCTACGCGCTGATTATCTCCCATTTAGCCGGTTTTATCATCACGCAATTTGTACTTTACAGGTTGTTTAAAATAAATTGTATAAACGCCTTTAAGTATGCCATTAATTTCTACCCTGAATTCCTGAAAATAATGCTCCAAAAACTGTCATGGAAAATCCGCTGATATCAAACCGCGATTTTATCGTTTTCGGGTTACAACCCTGGGATATCCCGATCGGGAGTAATTGCAAGAACATCGCTGAGCAGATCTCCATGCATAACCGGGTGCTGTATGTTAACAGGCCCCTGGACAGGAACAGCAAGCTGAAATTCAATAAGGATGTCCGTACCCAGAACAGGCTTAAAAGCCTCCTCAGCGGGGAAAACATTCTCGAGGAAGTCCGCACTAACTTATGGGTGTTCAACCCGCGGATCATTACCGAATCCATAAACTTTCTTCCCCGCGGGCCTTTATATACCTTTTTAAACAAAAGAAACAACCGGAAACTGGCGGGAGAAATCCGGTGGGCCGGCGATCAGATTGGTTTCAGAGATCCCATTCTTATAATTGATAATGATTTTTTTAACGGTCTTTACCTGCGTGAGTACCTGAAGCCGAAACTATTCGTTTACTATATCCGGGATTTCCTGCTTTCCCAGAAATATTTTATTCGTCATGGCCATCATGCGGAGCCCGGTATTATCCGGAAGGCCGACCTCGTGGCCGCGAATTCAAGGTACCTCGCGCAGTACGCAGGCAGGTACAATAACAACAGCGTGTATATCGGTCAGGGTTGTGACGTGGAAAATTTCCTGGAACCGCCTTCTGAAATCCCTTCCGATATCAGCGGGATCACCTCTCCCGTTATCGGTTACTGCGGCTCTATAGCCGCGATCAGGCTCGACATTGAGCTGATCCGTCATATAGCCGTCCAGTGCCCGGAATGGAACATCGTGCTGGTCGGACCGGAAGACGACAGTTTTAAATCGTCTGCATTGCATGAGCTGCCGAATATCTTTTTCACAGGATCAAAACCCGAGAATGCATTGCCTCAATATATCCATAGTTTTGATGTGTGCATCAACCCCCAGTTGCTCAATCAAATGACCATTGGAAATTATCCGAGAAAAATTGATGAATACCTGGCTGCCGGCAAGCCGGTCGTAGCCACTCAAACAGAAGCCATGGACATTTTTGGCGACCTGGTATACCTTTGCCAGAACAAGGAAGACTATGTCCTGAAAATCCGGGAAGCGCTGAACGAGCCCGATAAAGAGAACAGGAAGGCGTTAAGAAGGGAGCTGGCCCAATCGCATACCTGGGCGGCTTCCGTAAACGAATTATATTTATCCATTGCCAAAACCCTGAAAGCGTATGAGCAGCCGTTTTGAACAACCCTCCGGGGAAGACCGCAGGATGTCTGATTTTTCGGAAATAATAGCATTGATTTTTGTCACCATTGTCATTGTGGGCTCAGTGATCGGTATCCTGTTTTATTAATTATTAATTGTAATCCATCAGAAAGTTCAGTAAAGAAGCGAATGGAAGCATGAAATGGCAGGGAGGCCGTTTAAAACCGACCGTCACCATTGCCATCCTGGCGCTGGTAGCGATCGGGGCGGGATTTCTTATTGCCAACGGGATGGTCCTGGCCGTACTGGCAGCAACAGGTATGCTTATCGGGGTATTGGCCGTACAGCGGTGCCTGATGGATCCCATCAGCGGATATTATATTGTGATCTTCATTGCCTTTTTTTCAGAATACCCGGGGCGGCTCCTGAATAAACAACTCCCGATCACCACATTTCTGGAAGTGCTGATATTGTTCCTGTTTATAGGCACTTACTGGTATGCACGAAAGGATAAGAACCAAAGCGGAAATCTGTTGCGGTATTCCGTTAGCATCATGTTGATCATTTACATCTTATACTACATCATTGAATTATTTAACCCGAATATGATCAACCCGCTTGGGTGGCTTTTTAACTTTAAGAGAATTACGGCTCAGATTTTGTTTTTCGTGATCTCCTACCGGCTGATCAATACCCCTGAACGTTTCAGGTATTTCATTAAATTCTGGATTGTGATGAGCCTGATTGCCGCCTTATACGGTTGTTACCAGCAATGGTTCGGATTATTGCCCATGGAATTAAATTCGCTGGATGAACATGAATTTGGCATACTGTTCCAGGGAGGCGTTGTCAGGAAATTCTCATTCCTCGAGGGAGTGGGCACTTTTGGAAGTCTTTGCGGGAGCATGGCGGTCCTGACCATCATCCTGGCCATCAATGAAAAAAACAGGAAAAGAATGTTCCAGTTGGCATTCATTTCCTTTTTCCTGTTCCTGGGAATGGCCTTTTCAGGAACGCGTACGTTTACATTGATGATTCCAGCCGGTTTGTCGTTATATATTCTCATGACGCTGAAGAACAAGGCAACTATTGTAACTATTTTCATATTGCTGCTTGGTTTGATGTTTGTGTTCTTTGCCCCTATAAATAATCCGACATTAAACCGGATGCGTTCCACACTGAACACCAAAGATGAATCCTTCAGTGTGAGAAATTTTAACCGCAAATCAATCCAACCATATATATATAAACACCCCATCGGAGGCGGGATCAATGCTTCCGGTGTTGAAGGAAAGCGTTTCAATCCCAATCACCCGTTGGCGGGGTTCCCACCGGACAGCCAGTTATTGAAAATAGCACTGGATATGGGTTGGATCGGACTGGGTATAACCGTGCTGTTTTTTCTTATTGTGCTGTACCAGGCCATTCATTATTATTTCCGGATGAAAAATGAGGAATACCGGAATTATACGATCGGTTCCATTTGTGCGATCTTTGCCATCCTGATCACGTTATATTCACAGGTTACCATAGGACAATTTCCAACTATATTATTTATATTCGGTATGATGTCCCTGTTCAAGCGGTTAATGGAGTTTGATGAAAAGGAGCAAAAAGCGAAAGCGTGATTCCGGTTCAGATCATGATGTGCGATCCCGGTTTCGTGCGGGGAAGACCCTGAGTTGCATGCGGCCGGGTTCTGATCATTAATAAAAAAGGAAATTTTATGAAAAAAGTGATCTTACCAGTATTTCTATTTTGCGGATCATGGGCTACGGCCGGGTCTTTTGAGGTTATACCCCCTGCCGGGGTGAATACCTGTGAAAATAACCTGCATAATTCCATTCCCAGGCCCGCGCAGGATACCACGATCATTCTAAATTCCGAGGATGATATTAAAGCAAAACTGATCTTCCTGGCACTCAATAATGCACAGGCCAAAGCAGCTGATGCCAGCGTACGGATTGCAGAGATCGCCAGAAGGAAGGCGAACAGTTCGTTTCTGGGCTCGGTAAACCTTGGCGGAAATATTAATGAGTTTGTAATTAATAACTCTCCCGCGGCCAATTTCTTTCCCAAGTATAATTTAGGTTTAACCATTCCACTGGATATGTTTGCCAAAAACAGGGCTGAAAAAAGGGCGGCCGATGAATTGATGATCATCAATTCGTCACAAAAGATCCAGATCAATGAAAACCTGAAAGCAAAAGTGCTGAGTCTTTATGAGACCTACAAGGAGAAGAAAGAACTGCTGGAATTACAGCGCATCTTAACCGATGATGATAATGCGGCTTATGAAAAGGCCCAGAAAGATTATAAAGCGGAGCTGGTGACAATCGAGGACGTAAACAGGATTTACAGGCAACTGATCCTTTCCAGGAGCAACCTGGCATCCAAACAGAAAGACCTTAATATCGCGGTCATAGATATTGAGGAAATTATCGGGGTACCGCTTAAAACGGTACTGGAAAAGAGACTGAATTAACCCTGCCCGGATTTGATACCGATGA
This sequence comes from uncultured Chitinophaga sp., assembly GCA_964424155.1. GTDB lineage: Bacteria > Bacteroidota > Bacteroidia > Chitinophagales > Chitinophagaceae > JJ008. The sequence goes on along the minus strand of CAYRHU010000003.1, from coordinate 9,334 downwards.
GGACCCGGTACAACCAGATCCGTTTTCGTCATATTAACATCAACTGAAATAATTTTTATCACAGAATATTCCTTTCCGATCGACTATGTCTGACAGATATTTAATTGTGGGCGCCGGATTCTCCGGATGCGTCCTGGCCCGGCAACTGGTGTCTTACCTGGATTGCCAGATTGAGATCTGGGACGAACGGGATCATTTAGGAGGCAATTGCCATACGGAACGGGACCCCTCCACGGGCATAATGGTACATCAGTATGGTCCGCACATTTTCAATACGGATAAGAAACATATATGGGAGTACGTAAACGGTTTCTCCGAATTCAGGCCCTATGTTCACCGGGTAAAAGCAATCAGTTCCGGGAAAGTATATTCTTTGCCCGTGAACCTGCATACGATCAATCAATTCTTCAATACTCATTTTTCACCGGAAGAAGCTAGGGCATTCCTGGAAACAAAGGCAGATAAGTCAATTACAGCCCCTGCAAATTTTGAAGAACAGGCGCTCCGTTTCATCGGCAGGGAATTATACGAAGCCTTTTTTTACGGGTACACCAAAAAGCAGTGGGGCTGTGAACCCCGGGAATTACCGGCCTCCATCCTGAAACGTATACCTGTCCGGTTTAACTACGATGATAATTACCACCCGCATCTATATACCGGCATTCCCATAGACGGATATACCGGCGTAATGGAAAAAATGATCGGCCATCCTTCCATCCGGCTGGTGCTGAATAAAAAATTCATTCGCTCAGCAGATACCGGGGAATTCAATCATATTTTTTATACGGGTCCTATCGATGCCTTTTTTGATTTTCAATACGGAAGACTGGGATACCGGACCGTGACATTCGAAAAGAATTATGCTTCCGGGGATCACCAGGGGGCTTCCCAGGTAAATTATTGCGATGCGTCCATCCCCTATACAAGGATCACCGAACATAAACATTTCACACCGTGGGAACAACATGATAAAACAATTTACTTCACGGAGTACAGCAAGGAAACCGGGGAAAAAGATGTACCCTTTTACCCCAAACGGCTGTCTACCGATAAGGAAAGGCTACAGCAATACCGCGCACTGGCTGAAGAACAGCGTAGTGTTTCTTTTCTCGGGAGGCTGGCTACTTACCGGTACATGGATATGCATCATGTTATTGACGAAGCGATATTCATGGCAAAGCAATTCATCAACAGCCAGAAACAGCAAACCCGCCCGCCGGTATTTCCCAATTCGGAATGAAAATATATTCGTTACCACAGGAATGCCGGGTATCAGTGGCCGCAGTTGTCCACATTCTGTGTATAATTCGAACCTGTTATTTTATAATTTATATTAATAATGCAGGAATTTACGTTCCGGTGAATTGAATTAAATTTTTTATGATACGTCACAGCTACGAGACTGCAATTATTTGCCGGTTTGCATATGCCGGTGATTTTTTTCCCGCTAAGCCGGATTACGAATATTAAACCAGGAAAGACCCATGCTTGGAAAACTCAAATCGTTTATCATTCACAATCCTTTTCCGCTGCGGACGGTGGTGAAGAAGGTCATTCAAAAACTTAAAATCGGCAGTTACGGCCAGCGGGTAAAACTGGGTGCGGTGGACCGTCCACACTATGGTTATTGCGTTTACCATGCAGCGGTGTTAGCAAAAAAACTCGGATATAAGCGGATCAGCGTTCTCGAATTTGGTGTGGCCGGCGGGAACGGGCTCATTAACCTGGAATACCATGCCGGAGAAATCAAAAAGAACCTGGGGGTAGAAATAGACATTTATGGATTTGATACCGGCGAAGGACTCCCCGAACCGGTCGACTACAGGGATCTGCCTTATAACTGGAAAAAAGGCTTCTACAAAATGGATGTACCGGTCCTGGAAGCCAAATTAAAAAAATCGCGTTTGGTCCTGGGAAACATCCGGGACACTCACAAGGATTTTTACCAACGCTACGAACCCGCACCGATCGGCGCCATCATGTATGATTTCGATTTCTATTCCTCCACAGTCGACGCATTTAAAATGCTGGAGGCGGATGAGCGGTATTTTTTACCAAGGGTATATTGTTATTTTGACGATACCATTGGTTCGGAAACTGAACTGTACAACGACTATACGGGTGTTCGACTCGCCATAAATGAATTTAATCAATCCCATACCGATATAAAATTCGGTCTCCCCTATCACTTATTGACCCGGATCATCAAATCTCCCTGGTATTATAAGATCTGGATAACCCATTTCTTCAACCATAGCCGGTATAATGATTTCATAAGTGAAGAAAATCAACAATTACCCTGCCAGTAGAAACCGGTATTTCGTATCACTTAGCGGGTATGTGATTAACGGTTTTGAGAACCCGCGACCTTTATGATTTCCCATTAGGAAACCTAAGTAATACTTATTAGCGCACTTGTACTATTGTTTTTATCCCGCTGCAACCTGTGCTTTTTCCCCGTAATTTTTTCGATTTCAAATAGAAATTTTTCCTGACCCCGGCCGGAAACAATAATCAAATCTTCGCACCGGCAGATCCCGCGTGATCTATATACTGTATCCTGCCCGGTTTTTACGATGCGACTTGCTAGACCCGGTTGCATAAAATCGAAAAACCTTACGAGTACTATTTCGCAATTTTTATAAACTCAGATCAAGTTCTGCTGTTTCCATTTCAGCCAAAATAGAAATCTGATTAATTTGGATTGGTTTTTGCAATTGATCTGTATCCAAAATCGTACCCCATGAAAACCTCTACACTAAGGAGTATACTCCTCTCTACGGCAATTAGCGTTTTGTCAGGTTCGCTCCGCTCACAGCAAACACTTACTCAGATTGATGGATGGAATGCATATGTTCACCTGCCGGCTACGTACAATAATAATACGCTTCCTTATCCAACAATTATTTTCTTACCCGGCCTGGGTGAAGTGGGAACCACCGCATCCCGGGTTATCATGAACGGACCGGGAGCTTATATAGCGCAGGGATGGAACGGTAATGTTGTGGTCGATGGCAATACCATTGAATTCATTGTAATAAGCCTACAGCCTCCCGCATCATTTCCCAATGAAATCGCCATTAATCAAAGAATCCAAACCATCAAATCGCTGTACCGGGTAAACCCCGATAAATTATACCTGACCGGGTTGTCGCACGGTGGCTGGTGCAGTACCACTTTTGTTACCGGTGATCCCTCCACAGGCCCATACACGTATGCTTCTCAAATCGCCGCAGTGGTGGAAGTGCAGGGTATGCGACCCGATGACAATCAGCCTTACTCCAGCCTGTTCGACAACTTTGCCATGTCGGGTGGTAAATTGCTGGGCTTTGAGCAGATCTACGACAACCGGGACATCCCCACCCGGGTAAACCGGATGAATGCAACGGTACCGGGTTCGGGGATATATATTCAAACGAATTTCGGCGGAGGCGGGCATTGCTGCTGGAACCAGTTTTACGGAGGCCAGGGTGTGCCACCGGGAAATTTCTCCATTGGCGGCATTACGCAGAACTTATACCAATGGATGGCACGCCAATCCCTTGGCGGAGGTGCTTTGCCCGTGTCGATGACCAGTTTTTCAGGGTACAGGGAAAGTAATGCAAACAGGTTAAACTGGACCACAGCAGGTGAAAGCAATAACAGCGGTTTCGAGGTGCAGCGTTCACAGGACGGGATCAATTTTTCACCGATTGGATTCGTACCTACCCAGGCCATGGGAGGCAACAGCACTTCACAACTGCAATACAGTTTCTACGATAATGCTGTTTCCGGTAACACCTATTTTTACCGGCTCCGGCAGCAAGACATGGATACGCGCAGCCATTTCAGCACGGTGGTGCGGATACGGGGAGAAAAGCCCCTGGTTCTGACGATCGATGCGGTGTTCCCGAATCCCGCAAAGAATGTGGTCCATGTGCAGATCAACGCTCCCGGTAAGCAATCGGCCACATTGCTCGTAACCGACATTGCCGGAAGGATCCTGAAAAAGCAAACAGTCCATGTGGAAACAGGCAGCAATACGATACCCGTTGATATCAGCCCGCTATCCAGGGGGCCTTATATGCTGAAACTTGTAAACACCGATAATCGGGCAGACGCCATGAATGTGATGGGCGCCCATTTTATCTCTGTTCTTTAGTTTGAAATATGAGTGATACAGAACCCACAAAACTGATATCCCTATGAAACACATAACTACCCGTAGTTGTATCCTGTGCGTTGTTCTTTTGTTTCATACAGGCCTGGCGCAATCGCAGTCGACCGGCGAGTGTAACAACAATGCTCCTTTGACCTATATTATTACACCGACTGCTCCCGGCGAAATTTATATTACCAATGCCAGCACGCGAGGGTGGAAAGGCGGCGATACCCTTAAAATACCTGCGGGTACTTACTCCGTTATTGAAATTGACAGCTTCGGAGGTGACCCCTGCCGTGATATTATTATCATGAACAGCGGCGGCCTGGTAAATGTTAGCACCGCCATGCGCTTTAAAAAGGATGTGCACCATGTGAAAATTATAGGCAATGGGTTTCCCGGACTTACCTATGGATTTAAAACAAAAGTATTTGCATTTGACAGGGTCAACCACTTTACGATGGAACGAATAGAGGCCGGACCTAATCCATCCGGCGTCGGGATATACGGAAAGCAGGACCCCTATGCCGGGCAGCCGTGGACCCAATACCCGAATTATACTTCCACGAAGATAACCATCAACAACTGTTATGTTCATGATGTGGCGGGCGAAGGCATGTATATTGGTCATACCTACCCGGGAGGAGACCCCGCTAATTCATACCTGATCCCGCAGCGACAGGACAGTGTGACCATTTCAAACTGTATTGTAACCAATACCGGCTGGGATGGTATCCAATTATCCAATGCCAGGAACGGTTGCCTGATATTCGGCAATACGGTCACCAATTTCGGATTAACCGACTTAGACGGACAAAGAGCCGGCATCATCAGCGGGGGAAATACGAACAGCCAGGTTTATAATAATACCGTTATAAACGGAACAGGTAACGGAATACAGTTCTTCGGTTACGGGTTGATGAATTGCTACAACAACACGATTACCAACGTGGGTAACACCACCCACAGTGCAAACGGAGAAGAAAATATATACGGGTTTGCCTATGTGAACAGTGTTGAGACAAATCCTAAGCAGCAAATGGTGATCTTTAATAATCTGATTAATTACCCGAAGCCCAAAGGGGCGATCAGGATTTGGGATAATGATAACTCCGAGCTGGTAAATCTACATGATAATTTCTTTTGCTTTGCAACTCCGCCCCCTCCGGACTGGCAGACCCTCTATATTTTCCTCCAGCAGGTGTATACCAATGTCAATAACATTCTACAGTGTAATTCCCCCTTACCGGTTTCACTAACCAGTTTTTCGGGTCATAAAGAAGGTAGCGCAAATAAACTGTACTGGACCACCGCCGGTGAAAACAACAACACCGGCTTTGAAATACAGCGTTCAACCGACGGAGCCTTCTTTGAAACCATTGGATTTGTAGCCTCACAGGCCGTTGGGGGCAACAGCGCCTCCCCGCTGAACTATAGTTATACAGATATAAATATGACCGGAAATATCCATTACTACCGCCTCCGCCAGGTGGATTTTGATCTTCACAGCCAACTCAGCTCCATTGTACGGATTATGGGCGATAAACCAAGCTCCCTAACGATGGATGTCGTGTTCCCGAATCCGGCCAGGTCAATGGTAAATTTGCTAATCAATGCGCCGGCCAGGGAACAGGTCAGATTGCGTGTGACGGATATTGAAGGCAGGATAATAAAAAGCCAGTCAGCCAATCTGGAACCGGGCAGCAATACCGTAACAATTGATATCAGTCAACTGACCAGCGGGACCTATATAGTGACCCTCTTTGCCGGGGATAAACAATCCGGCCGGAACATCTATTTCGGTTCACGAATCATTGCCGTCCTGTAACCCTGCATCATCTTTTCTTTTTCACATCAGGAACCACTTTTATACACATATTGTATCTTAAAAAGAGTTCCTGCTCCTGCAGGACCGGGTCAACCCGCTTTCCGCGGTGTATTATTCATTTCCTGAATAATTATCCCTTTCTTTTACAGACAGTTCTGTGTAGATATTACCCCTGTAGCGTATAAAGCCCTTACTTATTTTTAAGCTCTTCCGCGTTTTTACTAAGTAATTTATGTTTAAATCATGTGGATAACTCTCGAGTACTTGTGCCCATTTTTGGTCTCTCTCAACCAATATTTTAAAAGCACGTTCTTTTTTGCATTTGGAAACGCATTATATTGGCTTAATAATTGTGTAGTAACACGTTATTATTGAAAAATGAATCCCTGTAATGCTGTGGTATTATCGGGAGTGCGGGAGTGCAGTTACTTAGATTATTTCCAGATCCGTCCCTTTTATTTACAATGATTAGTAATTCGTTTAGGCTCAAAAAATTGTAAAGGGGATGTTTTCAGAACCAATATCCAATTGTCCTCCTATGAAAAATTTTACTTACAGGAATCTTTTCCTATTCGTCTCTTTACTCATTCTCACAGGCTCCCTCAGGTCACAGCAAACACTCACCCAGATAGGCGGATGGAATGCTTATGTACACCTGCCGGCCAATTACAACAGCACCACAATTTCTTACCCAACGATTATTTTCTTTCCTGGTATCGGTGAAGTAGGGACAAACCCGTCTGCGGTAATAGCCAATGGCCCCGGCGCCTATATTTCCCAGGGCTGGAACGGAAACGTAGTGGTGGACGGGAATACCGTTGAGTTCATTGTGATCAGTCTCCAGCCTCCTTCGGCCTGGCCCAATGAAATTACACTCAATCAAAAAATACAAACCATAAAAACCCTTTACCGGGTACATCCTGATAAATTATACCTGACCGGTTTATCGATGGGAGGCTGGTGCAGTACCACATTCGTTACCGGCGATCCGTTAGGGGGCCCCTATACCTACGCGTCACAAATTGCCGCCGTGGTGGAAGTGGAAGGAGTGAAACCCGATGATAACCAGCCCTACCCTAACCTGTTTGACAATTTTGCTTTGTCGGGAGGAAAATTATTGGGTTTTGAGCAGGTAAACGACAATAGGGATATAGCCACACGGGTCAACAGAATGAATGCAACTGCACCGGGTTCGGGTATTTATGTTCAGACCAATTTTGGCAGCGGCGGACATTGTTGCTGGAACCAGTTCTACGGAGGGCAGGGCATACAACCCGGGAATTTTTTATTAGGCGGTGTTAATCAGAATTTGTACCAATGGCTGGCCCGTCAACAACGAGGCGCAACCCCGAACCAACCCCCTTCAGCAAATGCCGGTCCGGATATCACGATAACACTGCCCACCAACACCGCTACCCTCGCCGGCAGCGGAACAGACCCCGACGGTTCCATCACGGCCTATGCCTGGACTAAAATTGCAGGTCCCGCAGCGGGAACGCTGAATAATGCCAATACCGCCACCGCAACGGCAAGCGGGCTTGTGGCCGGTGTTTATAGTTACCAACTGACCGTGACGGATAATTTAGGCGCTACAGGAAGAGATACCGTTAATGTTACGGTTAATGCCACCTCCAACCAGCCCCCCACTGCCAATGCGGGTCCCGATATCACGATAACCCTGCCCACCAATACGGCTACCCTGTCCGGGAGCGGAACGGACCCCGACGGTTCCATCACGGCCTATGCCTGGGTAAAGATCGCCGGCCCCGCGCCCGGCACATTGAATAATCCCAATTCAGCCACCGCAACCGCCACCGGGCTGGTGGCGGGTGTGTATAGCTACCAGTTGACCGTTACCGATAACATGGGAGCAACCGGAAGGGATACGATGATTCTGACCGTCAACACAAGCTGCAATACGAATACCCCCGTGACGCATATTGTTGCACCAACCGCCCCTAATGAAATTTATATTACCAATGCCAGTACACGGGGCTGGAAAGGCGGGGATACACTTAAAATTCTTGCCGGCAACTACACTGTTATTGAAATTGACAGTTTCGGAGGTGACCCCTGCAGGGACATTGTCATCATCAACAGCGGCGGGCTTGTAAATGTAAACGGCCCGATGCGATTTAAAAATGATGTGCACCATGTAAAAATAATCGGAAGCGGTTTTGCGGGATTAACCTATGGTTTCAAAACAACTGTATTTTCATTTAACAGGGTCAATCATTTTACAATGGAAAGGATCGAGTGCGGCCCCAATCCGGCAGGCGTGGGCATCTACGGCAAACAGGATCCGTATGTAGGACAACCCTGGACTCAATATCCCAATTATACTTCCACAAAAATAACCATTAACAATTGCTATGTTCATGACGTTAATGGCGAGGGTATGTATATCGGGCATACCTACCCGGGAGGAGACCCCGCCAATTCAAACCTTATCCCGCAGCGAATGGACAGTGTTACCATTTCCAATTGCACCGTGATCAATACCGGCTGGGACGGGATACAACTATCTAATGCACGAAACGGTTGTCTCATATACGGTAATACTGTCAGTAATTTCGGAATGCTGGATTTAGACGGGCAACGGGCCGGTATCATCAGCGGCGGGAACACGAACACACAGGTCTATAACAATACGGTCACCAACGGCAAGGGGAACGGCATACAATTCTTTGGTTATGGAACGATGAACTGCTATAATAACACGATTACCAATGTCGGCAACACTACCCATAACGGTACAAACGGGGAAGAAAGCCTTTATGGTTTTGCCTACGTGAACACAGTGGAGAACAACCCCAGACAGGCAATGGTCATTTACAATAACCAGATCGATTATCCCAAACCCAGGGGAGCCATCAGGTTCTGGGATAATAACAACTCCGAACTGGTTAATTTGCATGATAACAAGTTTTGTTTTGCAACCCCACCTCCGCCCAACTGGCAGGATCTATATATATTTCTGCAATCGGGGTATATCAACATAAATAATATTCTTTATTGCGCAGGCGGCCCCAACCAGCCCCCCACCGCCAATGCAGGACCCGATATCACGATCACCTTACCGGTCAATACCGCCACACTCAACGGAAGCGGAACGGACCCCGACGGTTCCATCACGGCCTATGCCTGGGTAAAGATCGCAGGACCCGCGCCCGGCACATTGAATAATCCCAATTCAGCCACCGCAACCGCCACCGGGCTGGTGGCCGGTGTGTACAGCTTCCAGCTGACCGTTACCGATAACATGGGAGCCACCGGAAGGGATACAATGAATGTAACCGTTAACGCGGCACCCAACCAGCCCCCCACCGCCAATGCAGGACCCGATATCACGATCACCTTACCGG
>CAYRHU010000002.1:50754-82122 GCA_964424155.1 uncultured Chitinophaga sp. | reverse complement strand
GCTTTGATGATATGGTGACAGCAGATAACCTGCTTACAGCCAACACCTGGTATCATATAGCTGCGGTAAATGACAATGGGATCAGGCGCCTGTATATAAATGGCATGGAAATACCCCTAACCGGAACGGCCATGACATTCAACACATCCAATACCGATCCGATCATCACCGGCAAGGACTACACAGCATCGGGTGGCCGGTACTTCAACGGGCAGATCGATGAAGTGCGTATATGGAATACCCCGTTAACGCAGGCTCAGATAAGGGACCGGGTTTGCAAAAAGATCATTCCCGCCGATGCCCTTTACGGCAATCTTGTTGTGTATAACAATTTTGATGAGGTTAGCGGCAACACGGCATATGATGGCACCGCGAATGCCAATACCGGGGTGCTTACCAACGGACCCGTCCGGGTAACCAGTGGAGCCCATATCGGCAACAGCAGCGCGCACAGTTATGCCGGAGCGGCCAGCAGTATATCCCTTACTCATCCCACCAGGGGAGATGCCCTTACCGCCACCCTAACAGCTGGTGGGGCTGATGCCGTCCAGGTTTACTGCGTAACCCAATACCCGAATACGGGAAACGGGATATCCGCCATCCCGGGGAATAACGGATACTTTGGCGTCTTCCCGGTAAACGGAACGGGCACACAGTATACCGCAGTTTATGATTACACCGGTATCACGGGCATCATCAATGAAACCTACCTGCGTCTATACAAACGGAATGACAACGCAGCCACATTGTGGACCAATTCCGGTGCAACCATTAATACCTCCGCCAATACGCTCACTGTTACCGGCCAGACCACGGAGTACATGGTTGGCGAAATCCCCGCCCCGAAACTGGTAATGACCGGAGCCCTTACAGGTGATTTTAATACCCTGAAACAGGCATTTGACGCACTCAACGCGGGCGGAGGAAACGGAACCGTCACACTTACCATTGTTGACAATACAACAGAAACCGCTACCGCCGTGCTTAATCAGACATTGTATAACGTTAACATCATTCCGGATGGCAACCGCGTGGTGGAAGGCAATATCGCCGGACCACTTGTACGGTTAAACAGTGCCGATAATGTGACCATCAACGGGCAAACACTTAACGGAGTTCATACTCTTACCTTCCGGAATACCAACACTGGAACCGCAGCCTGCACCATACAGCTTCTGAATTCCGCATCGGATAATATTATCCGTAAATGCATTATTGAAGGATCTTCCAGCGGCACGGCCGTCAGTTCTGGAATTATAGTGATTAATACAACGAATGCTGAAGGAAGTCTCAATAACATCATTGACAGCAATCACATCCGGAGATCCTCGGCCGGGGGGGCTGTAGCTGGTATCATCCTCAGCAGGGATCTTTCCGCCACCGGTGCAATAAGCAATACGCAGATCACAAATAACAGTATAGAGAATGTGTTTTTGGACAATATAACATCATGGGGGATAGTGGTCCAAACAAATTGTATAAACACCCTCATTTCAGGAAATTCGATTTACAACAGTCTAACTTATTCCAACAACGTAAATGGGGTGAGTTATTATCCTATCCTGGTTAACACCATTAATTCTGCTATCGGCAGTGGGGTTATTATTGACAGTAATTACATAGGGGGCTCATCCCCACTCTGCGCGGGTTCCTATATGAACATAAATTCGCCAAATCACAGGCTAGTGCTTCAACCTATAGGAGTAGAAGACAATTCCAATGCAAATCCAACATCAGTGACCCGGAATGTGATCAGGAATATTTTTATCGATCATGGCAACCCGCTGACAACGAATTCAAATCCGTTCCGGGGTATCGACATTGAATCCGCCAATCTGGCTTCCCTGCATAGCAACTCGATAGGCAGCGCTGATATTTTTGACGATGAAATACTAATACATACCAGGAATATAAACACCGGTCCAATTACAATATTCGGTTATTTAATAAAAACAGGTTGCAGCACCCCCGTACATGATAATTTTATAGGCGGGATCAATGTAGTAAATGTCATCGGGGGTACAGCCCCAACCGGTCTTGTGCTGATGGATTTCAGAAATGGCATTTCATCAATTAACATCAAAAAAAATACGATTGGCTCGCCCCAGCCAAATAACATTTTTGTCGATGGGCATCCCAGCCAGGTAAGCGGTGTCCAGGGAATAATTTTGAGTGATCCCGCGACCGTATCAGCCATAAACCTGGATTCAAATATTGTGAGAAATATTGGCGGAACGGATGTATCCTTAACCGGGATTAATTTATTTAACTCAAACGCGGCTGCTACTTCCACAACTGTCACCATGAACGGGAACACTATCAGTAATTTTGATGTGATTGGAACAAACGGAAACAACATAGGGATATATTTCTTGTCTTCCTCCACCGTAACTTCACTCGCTTCAATGCTAAGCATTAACGGTAACTCAATCAATAATATCAGCACAACCGGTAACAGCACCTTTGTCCGGGGGATCCGTGTAGCCAACTCATCAACCAGTGTTAACCGGCTAAAAGGATCCATCAGCAACAATTCCCTGTCAAATTTAACCAGTACATCGGCCGCAAGTACCGCCAACACCAGGGGCATCTCCGTAGCAAACGACATAGAATTGAATGACAGCCTGGTTATCGCAGGCAATACCATAACTGGTATTTCAGATGCCGGAACCGCCGTAACCTTAAATGACTTTGGTAATAGTAACGGGATCCATTTCAGTGCAATTAACAGTGGTACCAATGGAGCCGTCATAGTACGGGATAATAGTATCAGCGGCATCGGCGCTACGTCCACCGCCAATGCATTGACCCGCTCCCACGCCATTGCACTGAATACCAATAATGCTGTGGTGGAACGGAACAGGATTTTTAATGTTTATAACAATTCAACCTCCAACTCAGCCAGGCTGGAACCCATATTACTGCGCAGCCGTAATGATGACGCCGCCACATCAATGGTCAGAAATAATATGATCGCCATCAATCCCACAGGAGTAACAGCCCAGATCGCAGGGATCAGGCTGGGTGACGGTACCGTTACCTCCCAGATTTATCACAACAGCCTGCTGAATGAGGGTACATCATCCAGCAACAGCTATGGCATTTACAAGGATGCGACAGCCATGGCAGATATAAAGAATAATATCATTTATAATGCTGTAACGGGTACAGGTACCGCATTTGCTGTAGGACTTGAAACAAATACATCTGGATATACCGGCAATAACAATTATTTCGTCAGTCCCGCTTCATCAACGCTGGCCCAGGAAGGAAGCAACAGTCACACATTGGCATCCTGGCAGGCAGCCACTTCGCAAGACGCCAGTTCAAAAGAAGGACAGAGCGGCGGTAACACCAATGCAGCCAACCTATTTACCAACAGGAGCATTGCTGAACTGTTTGTAAATACAGCCAACCCTGGCGAATCCATACGACCCAGCGATAGTGGCACTCCGCTCGCATCCGTACTTAATGATTACCTGGGTACGAGCCGAAGCGCCAGCACACCAGATATCGGGGCCCATGAATTTGTACACACCGGACCATTGCCATTAAACCTTATTTCCTTTTCCGGAAACAAACAGAATAGCAATGCCAGGCTGGAATGGCGTACGGTAAATGAAGTAAATGTCAGCTATTATGAAGTTCAGCGGGCCGTACCCGGCGGTGACTTCGCGGGGATCGGAAATGTAACAGCAGGCAGCCATACGTACATGTACACAGATCTGAATGTATTTAATTCGCTGGTCACCGCATTATACCGGCTCAAAATGGTTGACTTCGACGGCCGTTTTACCTATTCCAATATCATCCGGCTCAGCCACCAAAGCCCTGCGATCACTATTTTCCCCAACCCGGTTAAGGATATGATGACTATCGCGGGGCTTAAAGGCAAGGGAACCGTACTCCTATTCGATGAAAACGGACGGATGCTTTTCAGTCAGGAAACAACGGCACAAAGCCTTGTAATTTCAATAGGAAACTATCCAAAAGGCATTTACCTGCTTCAATACCGGTATGAGGGACAGGCATCTGTTCATAAAATAGTTAAACAGTAAGTACGCTGAAATTTTCGTCACCATTCATTTTTCATGCTTTAACCTACGGCGCCGGATTCTTCCGGCGCCCTTTTTTATTCAAATTGCGAATCGGGGTGATATTGAGCTTTTGGAATCAGAAAAAAATGGTATTACTTTAAACCTTTTATAACTAAAAAAGTCTGAAACCCGAACCCCCAAACCCTGACGATGCCAGCCACCCGAACCAGTTCCCTGATTTTTTTCATCCCCATAGTATTAGCCGTCCTGGTAGCCTGTTCCAAGGATTCCAGCACCAATACCCCCACACCCCCTCCTACCCCCGCCCCGGTCGACCCCGTCGCCGCGGTGCTGAACCTGCCGGCTACCCCCTTTAATTATTCCAATATTACCTTGCCGGTCTACCTGGTCGCCCCCAATATCACCGGGCAGATCAATACCCCCGGCAATAACCCCATTACCGATAACGGGGCCACGCTGGGCCGGGTGTTGTTCTATGATAAGAACCTCTCGCTTAATAACACTATTTCCTGCGCTTCCTGTCACAAACAGACCAATGCCTTTTCCGATCCGCTGGCCAAAAGCCAGGGATTTAACGGCGGTCTTACCGGCCGCAATTCCATGTCGCTGATCAACGCCATCTACTACCCCAACGGCCGGTTCTTCTGGGATCAGCGGGCGGCCACGCTGGAAGAACAGGTTTTGATGCCGGTGCAGGACCTGGTGGAAATGGGCATGACGTTGCCGGCACTGGAAACGAAACTGAAAAAACTTGCCTATTACCCCCCGCTGTTCCAAAAAGCTTTTGGGGATACCGTGGTCAGCAGCGCGCGGATATCTTCGGCATTATCCCAGTTCGTTCGTTCCATCATTTCCTATCGCTCGAAATATGATGCGGGGAGGGGTACCTTTCCCGCCGCTCCCCCTCCGCCGCCCAACGCCCCCTTCCCCAATTTTACGATGCAGGAAAATATGGGTAAGAATATATTCCTGTCGCCCCGCGGAGGTTGCGCGCCCTGTCATGGCTCCGAAACCTTTACCGCCCCGGAAGAAAAAAATAACGGTCTCGACCTGGCAACCACCGACCGGGGCTTTGGTGGCGTGACGAACAACCCCGCACTCGATGCCACATTCAAGGTAACTACCCTGCGCAATGTAGAACTGACCGCACCCTTTATGCACGACGGACGCTTCACCACGCTGGAGCAGGTGGTGGAGCATTACAGCAGCGGCGTGCAAAACCATCCTAACCTCTCCCCGCAACTGCGTTTGCCCAATGGATTGCCGCGGCAGGCCAACTTCACCCCGGAAGAAAAGGCCGCCCTGGTGGCGTTCTTAAAAACTCTGACCGATCCGACGATCGCGACGGAAGTGAAATATTCCAATCCGTTTAAATAATCTCTACTGCAATAAGTGGGGCGGAACTTGCGTATTATCACTTAAAAAAATCTCGCGCGGAGTAACAGGGCCAAGGAATTAGGCACAATACCTTTTAAAGACATCGCCCAGAGTTTAAAGAGAGAAAGAGATCGAATGAAATGTCTGTTTTCCTGTTTCATTTCTCATTTTCTCTTTTTCCTCTGCGCGAGGCCTCAGGCAACATATCATTTTACTTTTCAAATACTTCCTGATTTGGTATACCCGGGTCTATTGCCTATTTCAATTCATCCCCGTTTACCCGCAACTGGTCGCTCCCGATGGCGGTTCATTCTTCCTTTAACAAATCGGAAATAAATCCCTGGGTAGTATTGTACCCGTAAATAAACCTTATCCAAAAAATTCAGCTATGCAAACCAGGAACCAACCCATCAGCGAAGTACCCATTAGTGCATCTTCGCTTGCAGGAAAAAAGATTTTATTCGCGAATTTTCCCGGCGACGGGCATTTCAATCCCCTCACGGGATTGGCGGCCCATCTCCGGTCGGCCGGCGCCGATGTGCGCTGGTACACCTCAACCATTTATGCCGGTAAGATCCGCCGACTCGGCATCCCGCATTACCCGCTTAAAAAAGCGATGGATGTAAACGCGGAAACGATGGATACCCTTTTCCCGGAACGGAAAGAGATCAAAGGGATGATCCGGAAGCTGAATTTTGATATCATCAACGCCTTCATTCTCCGCGGACCCGAATATTACGCCGATCTGATGGAGATCCATAAGGAGTTTCCGTTCGAACTGGTGGTGGCCGACAGCGCCTTCACCGGCATACCCTTCATCACCGACCTCATGCGTATTCCGGTAGCGGGTGTGGGCGTTTTTCCTCTTACCGAAACCTCGAAGGACCTGGCCCCGGCCGGGCTGGCCGTAACCCCGTCGAACACATTCTTTGGAAGAACCCGGCAGGCCTTTCTCCGCCTGCTGGCCAAAAAGGTCATTTTCCGGAAACCCAATAACGTAATGCGGAAGCTGTTTGCGGAATACGGCATTGAGCACCACAACCTCAGCGTATTTGATCTGTTGATCAGGAAATCGGATGTCTTCCTGCAAAGCGGCACCCCCGGCTTTGAATATTTCAGAAGCGATCTCGGGGCAAATATCCGCTATATCGGTCCGTTACTTCCGCAACCCAGCGTCAGCCATGAAACGCCCTGGTTCGATGCGCGGCTGAACCAGTACGCAGATATCATCATCGTAACGCAGGGAACCGTTGAAAGGAATACGGAAAAGATCATCACCCCGGTTCTGGAGGCATTCAAAAACACGGATACCCTGGTGATCGCCACCACCGGCGGTTCGGGGACTTACGATCTTAGAAAAAGATACCCTTTCCGAAACCTGATCATTGAAGATTTCATCCCATTCGGCGATATTATGCCTTATGCCGATGTTTATATCACCAACGGCGGTTACGGCGGCGTTATGCTCGGTATCGAAAACCGTCTCCCGCTGATCGTAGCAGGGGTGCACGAGGGAAAGAATGAGATCAACGCGAGGGTTGGTTATTTCAACCTGGGCATCAATCTTAAAACCGAATGGCCCAAACCCGGTCAGATCCAAAAGGCGGTAAAGGAGATCCTCGCCAACCCGGCCTACCGGGAAAACGTGGTTGAACTCTCCGAAGAATTCGGGAAATATGACCCCAACCGTTTAACCGAATTTTACCTGAAGGAAATTTTCGCCCATGGCGGCAAGACGGGTAATGCGATCAGCGTTAAGACGAGCATCAATTGACAGAAAATGAGCAACTATAAACCCGGTCAGAGGACGGGTTTATTGTTTATAGTTTATGGTTTATGGTTTATGGTTTATGGTTTATGGTTTGCGGCGTGAGAACCTTATGAAGTCTTTACCCATTGCCTGTCCTCCACTGATAGCTGTAAGGCTGCAAGGCTGTAAGGCTGTAAGGCTGCAAGGCTGAATGGCTGCAAGGCTGCAGGCTGTTGGCTGTTGGCTGTTGACTGTTGACTGTAAGGCTGCTCACTGCTTACTGTTCCTCAGCATCTCCGGATACCCCCACTTCCTGGCCAGCGCGTTCACCGCCATCGTGATTCGCTTCACCCGGGTGGGCTCGGTTTTCGCGCTGTCGATCCATTTGCTGAAATAACGCTGGTGGGAGCCGGTCAGGGTTTTAAAAAACTGCTTCGCGGGAGGATCGTCCTCCAGGCAGGCCATAAAATCTGCGTTGAACACGAATTCGCTTTTATCCTCCTCCAGTTTCACGGTAAGCAGGGCCCCCTGTTTTTTGCCGATTGCCTTTCTCAGTTCCGCATTCAGTGGCAAAATGAATGAGCCCCCGCCCATCGGGATCAGGGAGAGCCGGGATACCGGGTGCCTGTCCAGTTTCCCCTTCACTTTGAATTCCTTCCTGTTGCCGGGTTTGAGCTGCTGGGCAATACCGGCGGGCAGCTCAATATAGGTCCACCCGGTTTTTTCCCCCTTTGAACCAAATTTGAGTATTGTCGTGGTAAATTGTACCATGATCTGGCGCGTTGGAGATCGCAGGTGTGAAAATAATTAATGTCAAACTCTTTTTTATGCGAAAAAAGATCAACCTCCTTTTCGAAAAATTCTCCGGTTGGGTGACAAAGGCGGCCGGCAGACCTTTTGCCTTTATCCTGGCCGTACTGGTGATCGGTTCCTGGATCATCACCGGCCCCATTTTTCATTATTCCGACAGCTGGCAACTGGTGATCAACACAGGCACCACCATCATCACTTTCCTGATGGTGTTTGTGATCCAGCAAACGCAGAACAAGGAATCCATCGCCCTGCAGTTAAAACTGAACGAACTGATCGCCGCCACCTCCACGGCCAGCAACCGGCTGATCGATGTGGAGGATATATCGGCGGAGGAACTGGAAACCCTGAAAAAATTCTATGTAAAGCTTTCCGAACTGGCAAAAAAGGAGACCGACATTCACCGCACGCACTCCATCGACGAAGCCAAAGTTTCCCATCACCGTAAATCAGGCCGTCATCATGGTTAAAAAAATTACAAAACGAGGCCTTTTCACGGATTCAGCGGGGAAAAAATACTTTCTTTAAAGGCTCCATGAACCAACCGCTCAAACGATTCTTACCCCGGCTGCTCCTCTTTGGGTGCCTGCAGGGCCTGTGCCCCGTTTTGATTGCGCAGGAAATCCCGGTTACCCTGCGGATCATCAATCATAAAAAAGAACCGGTGGGTTTCGCGACTGTCATGGTAACGAACAGGGCCGACAGCAGCCAGTCAGGAATAAAGACGGCCGACAGCAGCGGATCAGTCATTTTCAAACTCATGCAAAACGGGCAATACATTGTTCGCGTCAATGCCGTCAACTATGAACCGATAGAAAAAGGCATCACGGTATCGGATACTCGAAATTTATTCATTTTTACCACGGAACCCGCGGGAAAGACGCTGGAGAATGTGGTGGTCACTACCCAAAAACCGTTGCTCCGGCAGGAAGATGACAAACTCATCGTGGACCCCGAAAACCTGGTGGCCTCCTCCACCAGCGGATTTGAAGTGCTGGAAAAAACCCCCGGGCTTTTCGTGGACCAGGACGGGAACATCTATATCAGCAGTTTCACGCCCGCCACCGTGCAGATCAACGGGCGCGATATGCGGATGAGCGCCGCCGATGTGGCCAGCATGCTCAAGAGCCTTCCCCCCAACGCCATTTCGAAGATCGAGATCCTGCGCACTCCTTCCGCCAAATACGACGCCAACAGCAGCGGAGGGATCGTGAACGTGGTTTTGCGCAAGGGAGTTAAACTTGGCATGACAGGCAGTATCAATGCCGGGCTGCAACAGGGCACCTACGGGAACCGGTTTGCGGGTGTTACCATCAACAATAATGACGGAGAGAAAACCACATCACTCAGTTTTAACTTCAGCCGCCGCAACAGTTTTGAAAAGATGAGCTCCTCCAGGTATTTTGCGCCCGACTCGGTGCTTCAACAGGTTTCAACCACCGTTTACCCGGGACAGACTTTTTTCGCGAGTTACAGCTTTGTCTTTCCGGCCGGGAAGAAATGGGAACTGGATATCGGTACCAGCGGCAGCCTCAACGACTTTGAAAACAGCAGCGAAAACCGCAACCAGATCCGGAAGATCAGCAGCGGGCAGGAAATCAGCGGAAACCTCAACCGGGTCACCAACGACGGTTACTCCGCCAATTTCCGGTTCGGGATGGAAGGGGTTATGAAAATAGATACGCTGGGCTCGGAGTGGGAGAATGATCTTTTTTACAGTTATTCGAAAAACAGGTCGGATCAGGTTTTCGGCTCGGAATACTATAACCCGGCTTATTTTTTCACCGGCGGCGATGGCACCGGTCAGAACCGCAGGCACCTGCTGAACCTGAAAGAGGATCTGCGGTTGAAATGGAAAAACAGGTTCACCTTTGAAGCCGGGTTAAAAGCTTCTTTCCAGGATTTCCGCAGTGAAACGGATTATTATAAAGAACAACCGGCCGGGAACCGGCAGAAGGATCTCAGCCGCACCAATACGTTCAGTTACCGGGAGAATATCAACTCGGCCTACCTGCAGGGATCCAAAACATTGGGAAAGGATATCGTGATCAAAACGGGTTTACGGCTGGAAAATACCAACATGAAGGGCCACCAGGTGATCCCGGGCGATACCAGCTTCTCCATTCACCGGACCGATCTTTTTCCATATGTTTTTATCAGCAAGAACCTGATGAAGATCGCCGGTTATGATCTGCGGGCCTACCTGGTTTACCGCCGCACCATCAGCCGCCCTTTTTACGAACAACTGAATCCTTTTGCCCGGTATGTGGACCAGTACCTGACGGAAGTGGGCAACCCGGCCCTGCGGCCGCAGTTCAACCGGAATTACGAAGCCAATATCAGTGTGGACGAGCGCCCGATACTGGCCGTCGGGATTAATGATACAAAGGATATTTTCACCAATGTGGTGTACCAGGCCGACAGCAGCAGCCGGGTGGCTTACCGCACCTATGATAATATCGGGAAGAACAAGGAATGGTATCTCCGCGGCCTGGGCGCCATACCCCCGGGAGGTACCTATTTTTTCGTGATCGGCGCGCAATACAATCATAATTTTTACCAGGGACTTTATGAGAACCTCCCGCTTTCCTATAAGCGCGGCACCTGGACCTTCTTCACCTACCATACACTGAAACTGGGCAGGCGTTCCGTTTTCACCTTAAACGGGTTTATGCGTCTCAAAGGACTTCAGCAGTTTTACGAACTGGGTAGTTTCGGCGCACTGAATGCCAGTGTAAACCGGAAGTTCCGGAAAGAAAAACTGGTACTGACCCTGAGTGTAAACGATATGTTCTACAGCAATAAGAATAACTTCCGGATCAGACAGGGAACCGTAGATGCAAATGGGCGTCGATGGGCGGATACCCGCCGTATCGGGATCAACCTGCGGTATAATTTCGGGATTCGAAAGAAAGAAGAAACACCAGACCTGTTCAACGCGGAACCGCCCGGCAGTTAACCGGCCATGTTTCCGAATCGTTTCAGATCGAGAAAGCCGGGTGGCAGGGAGGAAGTCCCGTCCATGATCAGTCCGGCCAGTGCCTCTCCCACCGCGGAGGCAAATTTGAAGCCATGACCGCTGAAACCGCATGCGATCGCCACATCACCGTCATATCCCGGAAAATGGTCGATGATAAAATGCTCATCCGGCGTGTTGGTGTATAAACAGGTTTTAACTGTCCCCACCCGGTACCCGGCGAAACGGAAATACTGTTTCGCTTTTTGCAGCAGATCGCTGATCTCTTTCTCCGGAATATTCCTGTTCACCCTGTCGGGTTCGGTAAGCTCTCCCACCTGGTGCAGCGCGAACTTCAGCCCGGAGGGACCCGGGTATAAATCGCCTGAGAGATAGGGGAAACCATACCATACCCCTTTCAATCCATCCGCCGCCAGCATCCAGCAGGGAAATTTTCCCGGAAGGAAGGGCCTTTTTTCTTCGGGTTCCACCCAAACGATCAGTTGTCGCGTCACTTTCAATGGAACGTTCAGGATCCCGATCGCTTCCGAGGCCCAGGCGCCGGCCGTGATGATGAGTTTACGCGAACGGTAATCCGCCTTTGAAGTTTGAATGTGTAAGAGCCCGTTCTTCTTCTCCCAATGAATAAGTTTTTCGCCGGTTTGTATCACCGCGCCGTTTTTTTTCGCCTCGCGGATATACAACCCGATCGCTTTCTCCGGCTGAAGGAATCCGGCATCCGGTTCCAGCCACATTTCATCGCCGTCATTATAGGTAAAATACGGGTGCATACCGGGGTCGGTGATCCGTTCAAGAGGGATGGAATAATTCATCGCCGCTTCCTT
Source organism: uncultured Chitinophaga sp. (assembly GCA_964424155.1). GTDB lineage: Bacteria > Bacteroidota > Bacteroidia > Chitinophagales > Chitinophagaceae > JJ008. The sequence goes on along the minus strand of CAYRHU010000002.1, from coordinate 70,326 downwards.
TACCCCCCGGATCACTTCATGCTCTTTGGGACCGCAATAAAGAAGACCGGTCGGGTGATACAGTTTCTCCCCGGTCAGTTCTTCCAGATATCTCCAGTTGGCATAAGCCCTTTCCAGGAAGGGCACATAGGCGGAATGTTCGAAATAAGCCTTTCGGATGATGCGGCTTTGTCCCGCATGTGAACCATACTCGTGCGGAATGGTATCAAACTGTTCCAGCCCCAGAACGGAATAACCCCGCCGGGACAGGTAATAACAGGCGGCCGATCCCATTGAACCGGCGCCGGCGACGATCACATCGTATGCGGAATGAGGCATGTTAAATAAATCTTTCTTTTCAAATAATATCGCCCGTTCTGCGAATTATCCGTATCTTTGCGGCGTTAATTTGAGTTCTACGGCATTTTGTAAGTGAACGATCCGATACTGCTACGCGAATTATCCTGAGTTTATCGAAGGATCTGCTAATAGTTAGTCTTCTTTACGTTGCGTTTTTCTCAAGTATTTTTTAAAGTTAATTTTTTTACATGAACATTTATGTTTCCAACCTGAGCTTCGCCGTAGTGGACGAAGACCTGAGAAGCTATTTTGCCGAATATGGCGAAGTGACTTCCGCCAAAGTAATTATGGACAAATACACGAACCGCAGCAAGGGTTTCGGTTTCGTGGAAATGAGCGACGACGCGGCTGCCCAGAAAGCGATCGCTGAACTGGATGGCGCCACCGTGGACGGACGTTCGATCCGTGTAAGCGTGGCCAAGCCGAGAGAAGAAAGACCTGCCCGCACGCAGCGTCCTGCTTACTCCAACTCAGGCAACCGCTGGTAATCGCCTCCGGAATTGTTTTAAAACCTCCTTCGGGAGGTTTTATTTTTTTATATCCGCTCAACTATCAATTTACCTTAAGGCAATAAGAAAAGAACTGTACCAGGAATATTCTCATCTTCCCGACTCCCGACTCCCGACTCTCTTCCACATTCAATACCCCCAAAAAAAAATGACCCTGCACTTGCGTTCAGGGTCACATTCCTTTATTGAATTATTATCAGGCTCTTTGTCTTGACTTGGCCGCCGGTTTTTTGGCCGATGATTTCGATCGCGCCTTCTTCAGGGCCGCGTCGATGGCCGCGCTGAGGTTCGCATAAGTGGGTTTAAGGGTCAGCATCACATCATTGATAAAAAAAGCGGGAATTTCCTTCACCCCGCGGTTGTGTCCCTCTTTGATATCATCCTGCACCTGCCAGCCAAAAGTGCCGTTCACGAGGTCGTCCAGGAATTTCTTATTCTTCACGCCGGCCTCTTTACTGTATAATTTCAGGCTGGTGGTTCCGAGGTTGCGGCGGTTCTGGAAAAGGATATTATGCATTTCCCAGAATTTCCCCTCCTGGCCCGCAGCTACAGCCGATTCACTGGCTTTGAGACTGCGCTGGTGGATCAGCGTAAGCGGGAAATGACGGAACTGGAAACGGATCTTGCCTTCGTAATCTTCCAGCAACTGTTTCACGATCTCGTTCGCCTTTGCGCATTCTTCGCTTTCATATTCGCCGAATTCAACCAGTGTGACAAGCGCATCCTTGGGACCGACAAAAATCTCCCTTGGTTCAATAATGATTAACTCTTCTTTCTTTAGTGCCATTTTTACTTAACTCCTTTTTTATCAGTGGTCCTGGTTGTACTTCTAAATATCCTCAATAACAAATCTTTCGCCATTTGGTTGACTTCAAACTAGTTATGCCATTTCGTCATACCACCGAATCGGATGAAGATAATATTTTTTTGTACCCGGCCAAATCCGGTAACCATTAATTTCCTAACACGTAAACAACCATTACAGATCAAGCTATTAGTAAGGTTCGGTCACCAGGTTGAAACTGGAAAATTCGTTCCGGAATGTGAATCACCGGTTGATTGATGCGGTTCCCCATCATGTAAATTTTTCCCTGGAAATAGGAGAAGAATCATCAATTATGCGATGATTTTCAAATAATTATACCATAATAATCCTCTTGGGTATAATCTAAACAGCATTAATATGGTTTGACATGATCCGGCCCCCAGCCTAGTTTTGATCCATCATTTACACCACCGGCTTACCGGGAAGTTCACACCCACCATTCCTGCTTGTCATACCAATTGCCTTTGCCGGATAAACGAGCATCTTGCCTGATTGCGGTCCGTTAAATCTTTATAACCCATTATTCATTAACCTAAACCCTTTTATCATGAAAAAGTGCATTCTAAACATCCGCCTGTTCGCCCTGGCCTTCATTACCATGATTACTGCTTCTGCTGCTTCGGCAACAGACAGCTCGATTGTAAGACCTGAACTTTCAGCCGAATTGAAATATGAAGGCCTGTTCAGGAACAATCCCGTGTTTCAGCTTACCATTCCCGACATCCCCGTTCACGATGAATATATCATACGAATCAGGGATTCCTGGGATAATGTGCTTTACACGGAAAAAGTCAATGCAGGACAGTTCTCCAAAAAATTCCTTTTCAATTACGAGGAACTCGGGGAACAATCGCTTTACATCAGCATCAGCAGCCGCAAACAGCGCCGGGAAACGGTATATGAGATCAACCGGTCAACCCGGTCTTTAGAAGAATATTCAGTGAATACATTGAAATAAACTCATCCTGTTAAACCGTACCATCACAGCACACTTCCGGGTGTGCTTTTTTATTTGCGTAAGTCATTCACGGATTAGCCGGGTAAAACAACCACTACTTTTTTCTATTCCGATAAACCCAGAAACCGGCCCCCCCGGCCAGCAGGATGGCCGTGCCCCACCACAGCCAGTCACCACTCCGCTTTCTTTTTTGGGCATCCTCAAAGATGGCATAAAGTGATTCCTGTAAAGAACCGGTTGAATCCACCATGGTAACATTTGCACCCTGGCTCTCTGCAAGCGCTTCCAGGGCCATGTTGGCGCTCGTGTCGAGTTCAAACCCGATAAAATAAATATCCTTAAATGCGGTTTCCCCGCTGTTTCCGCTAACATTACCGAATAACTGCATGCGTAGCAAATGCTCCTCACTGAGGTCATCGTTCGAAAAAATTTTCATGTAATAGGAACCCGGCTCCCGCAGATAGGTACTCCCGTAAATGTAACCGGCACCGGTATACCTGTATCCAAAGGTGCCGGCCGAATTCCTTTTTTCATCATACAGTTCTATGGTAAAAGGAAACCTGTTGACAAGACTACCCGAACTGAATGCAAAGGAAAGGCTGGCGAAAATTTTACCGGGATGGGTGACCTTCACTTTGAACCAGTCGGTATCGCCGGAAGGATAAATGGAGAAGTACGCAGGATCACTTTTATCGATCCGGGTGGCAGCCGGTATAGAGTCATTTACTTCATAACTATCCAGCCATTCGCTTCCGGCGAGAAAAAGCGTGAAGGGAGTGCCCGGATTATACTGACCGGTTGCGTAAGCGCCTGCTGATATGATTTCCCCCTTTTTAACAGGAATAACCAGGGGGTTGCCCCGGTGTTCAAGGCCGTCTTTGTTGCAGGTGAACTGGACCAGACCATCCTTCAACTGAAATGACTGGAGGGTCAGGTACCCGGTATGACCGGCCCTGACCTTAAAACTATCCGTTGCACCGGGTGCTGATAGGCTGATCAGGTAGGGCTGTCCCGGTTTTAATAAGGGGGGGATTTTAGATAAAACGGTTTCCGGAACAGCCCTGATCTTAATCATAAACGCTTCGGGTGATGCATACCCGGTAAGTCGGGCAAAATACCTCCCCGCGGAGAGGATGACCGGAAAGCGGTTTCCGACGGGGTTTCCTTTTTCATCCAGTATCTCCCAGGATATGCCCTGGGAAGCTCCTGTAGCTTCCGGCTGCACAGCCATCGTTTTGTTCAGTGTAAAGGAAAAATGGTCCTGGTCTCCTTCGGGATACAGGCTAACCCAGTAAGATGTATACAGTTCCACATCAACCGCCTGTTCCCGGTTATCGTTGGGTTCAAGAATGTCGGGTTCGGATTCCTGTGCCGCTGCGGGAACCATGAACCAAAATGAAATAAATATCCAGAGTTGTTTCACTATTGAATGCGCTTGCTTATTAACTGGTGAAATTTTCTGATTTGTGTCAACGCTTCAAATTCGTTGCCATTACAGCTTTCTTCTCCGTCGGTTAGCACGATGATCTTCCGGTACCGGTTCTGGGCATTGCTTTCCAGGTAAGCCGAAGCCTCGAGCATGGCGGTGGCCAATGCCGTACTGCCCGAAGGATATACTGACTTTAACTGCTGCTTCAGCAGGGCCGTATCGCTGGTAAACGCCTGTAAGAGTTCCGGCCCGCCACAACCCCGGAAGGCCATGATGGAAAGTTCATCAGTGGGACCGATCTGCCTGGAGGAAATGACATGCTCTGCCGCAGCTTTCGCCCTTTCCATTCTCTTATTATCTCCCATGCTCCCGGAGCAGTCGATCAGGAGCACGATACTGGTACCCTCCCTGACCGGCTGTAATCTTATTTTATGATAGGTATCACTACCCGGCTCGTACCCGGTCCAGGATTGGGAAGTGGCGGCAAACTGCGCCGCGGTAACGGGGTTATCCAGTACCTTTTGCGTAACCGGGCCCCTGGCGGCTACTACAAGGCGGGCTGTAATATCATCACGGAGGTCCGAAATGTTCACTGCACCTGTCCAGGTGTTCCCGGCGGCCTTGCCTACTGCCTTTTTACCTTCGAGTACAACCGAGTCCACTTCCGTCGTTGCTGAAAAGGTAAGTGTAATCAGGCAATCCGTTCCTTTGATCACCCCGTTGGACGATACATGTAGGAAACGGGCCGGTTTCCTGGCCTGCTCCTCTTTATCCCTTATCAGTTCCTGTAATTTTTCATTAAGCGCTTCCAGTATCACTACCTGGCGTTGCCTTTGCGCGCCGAATTTTTTCAGGTGATCATGCAGTTCCGTCCTTTTCATATCCTCGATCAGGTAATCGCTCCATAAATTAAGCCGTTTCTGATCCAGCCATTCTTTCAGGGCCTGTATCGCGGAACTTTGTACAAAATCCGTAAGCGCCCCTTTCAGCCGGTCCCTGTTGAATGATGATTTGAAATTCTGCAGGAACGCTTTCGGGCTCCTGACAAGTGTAGCGTAAGCATCCTGCAAAATATTCCCGTTGAAGTGGGGATCCGTCAACCTCGCCATCCATTTCGCGTTAAGCGCGTTATCAGCCACTACCCAGAATTTTCCCTCCGATACCAATTGCCGGAAAGAGGTCCGGGCTCCGGCGATGCTGGCTTCCGTTCCGTACTGAAGTCCGCTGCCGGGTATTCCGAACGGACTCGTGCCGATATAGGCCTGCAATGCCTGAGTGATCAGACCTTTCACCTGGTCTTTGGTTACGGCGATCCCCATATCACCGGCCAGGCTGGTCACATCCACCGGGGCATTGGGCTGCGAAGGAAGTTTATTGATATCCCATTTGCTCGGCTGGTTGTACACCAGCGGTTCGGCAATCCGGTACACGGCCTCATAGGCAAACGCATAAGGCCCCATCTGCTTAAAGTTCCTGGCGATATTGATCCCCGCATCGAGCAAATCGGCCATGCCGGATTTGATCCAGCTCCAGTTCTTTACCTCGTTCACATACGCATCCAGTTTTGCGTCGGTAATGCGTTGTTGCTCCAGCAACTGGTCGCCGCATTCATCAATCACTCTTTTATAGGCCGCGATCATTTCTTTTTGCTGGGCGATTCCTTTCTTGATTATTTCGATCTGCTCATCCATGATTTTGGAAAAGTCGTCCCATTGCGCTTCATAAGTCCCGCCTGAAGAACCATGCACTTTTACTTTATCCAGGTGTGGAGGATTGATGTGCCCGAGCAAAGCGGGTGCTTTCTGGAGTATATCGGCCAGGTGGAGCTGGGCGTCGGCATGTTTCATCTGGGCCGCCTGCAGGTCATTTTCTGCCTGCCGTGTACGGTCAATCGCCGATTTCAACAAAGGCCGGATGGCGGCGAGTTCGGTTTCTTTTTCTGCAACGGCCCGCAGGAACCCATCGCGAAGCGCCGTCAACCCGCTTTTCCGCAACCGGTTATTTTTCATATTCTCGTACGCGGTAAGTTCCCGTTGTGCCTGATCCAGGGTTTCCGCGTCCGCATTGTTTCTTTTCAATGAGGATAGCCTCTTCCTGCATCGGTCGATTTCCCTGTCAATATGCTCAACGGATTTGGCCAGCGAATTATCTGCCGACAGCGCCTTATCCCTCAACAATTTAATCTCGTCCTGTTTGCCGGCCCATTGCAGCCTGAGCTGCTGCAGCTGTTCCTGGTTCTGGCGGAGTTTTTGGGTGGCGTCCGTTACGGCAGACTGTGCCGTTTCCACCGAGTTCCTGGCCTGTTGTATCCGGTTTCTTACCTCTTCCTCGTTATCCGGCAGGGAGCGGGCCGTGAAAGAAAGACATGTCAAAAAGAAAATTCCCGTGACGATTTTTTTCATATTCCTTTTTTACCGGTTGAAAAATCATCACAGGGAACAGAGGTTGTGTTTCCAAATATAAGAAACCAAAGGCAATTCACCGATAGACTGAAAATTTTCCAAAGCAGCTGTTCCGGGATCCTTACAGCCTGGCCGTATTATTAATTGTTGCGGATGCCGGCATGGGTTAAACCCTGGGGTACCAAGTAAGAAGGTATTTCACCCGCTCCACGCCTTTTACTCCTTAATAAGATGAACAATGCCCTGTTCAATATCATAAAGGGCGCCCTGGATATTCAATTCACCGGTACGGATCTTCCCGGCAATAATGGCAGACTGCGATTGCAGTTGGTGCATACCATGGAGAATGTTGGCACGAATGCAATCATCGAGAAGAGTAGCGCCCTCACCCGATATTTTTCGTATCTCCTGTTCTTTTTTTATGCTGTCCACGATGTCGCGGATATGACCCGGCGCCTCCATCTTCGCGGTGAAGGCTTTCAGGGCACCGCATTCCTTATGTCCCATCACCACCACCTGTTTTACACCCAGGTGCTCCACCGCATACTCGATGCTGCCGATCTCCAGTCCGCCCATCAGGTTGCCAGCCGTGCGGATCACAAACAGATCTCCCAGGCCCTGGTCGAAAATGATCTCGGGGGGAACTCTTGAATCGGAGCAACAAACAATGGCGGCGATGGGATGCTGACCTGAAGAGATTTCCTTTATTCGCTGCCTGGATTCATGCGGATGAAGGGGATGCATGTCCGCAAACCGGGCATTGCCCTCGAGCAATTGTTCCATGGGCCCGGCTGCCGTATGGGTCAGGGATGCGGTTTGGTGGCGACAGGCGGCCAGGATGAAAAGACCTGACAGCAGGAGTACAGAGTGGAGACCCGATCTCATAATTCCATTTTAAATGAACCCGGCCAAGGTAATGGCAAACAGGTTCGTCCTTTATGAAGAAACTCAAATCACCTGTTGAGTTTTGTCATTCCCGCTGGTCCACCCTTCGGAACTAACCGGCCAGGACCTTCCTGAACGCGTTGATCACATAGGCCGCATCCTGGTACAACAGGGTTTCGTTCACCATAAGAAAGGTTTTTCCCTCCGCATCGGGACGGGGCATCCGTATATTATAATCCTTATTGAGCGCCTGTTGTATCTTACTTCCATCCACCCTTTTGCTGAAACGGGCCTCGTAGATGTTGGTGCCTCCGTCCAGCGGGGTAATTCGGGTATCGGGCAGTTGGTTCAATGAGGCAAAAATCTCCTCCGCCCTTTTCTTCGCGTCGCGCAACCGGGTTTCCATGCCTTCGAGCCGATGCAGCGCCATGGCGGCGTTGGCCCAGTTGTTATACATGGAACCGCCATGTATTTTAATCAGATGGGGCATCTTCCCGATGAAGGTTTTGTCGCCACTGAGAATAGCGCCCGCGCCCGCACCGAGGTATTTATATAGCGAAATATAAACTGTATCGAAATAAGAGGCGTATTCCTTCACCGGGATACCATACCAAACCGAGGCCATGTAAATACGGGCGCCGTCGAGGTGCAGCGGAATTTTTTGAGCCCGGCAATACTCGCTGATCTTTTTAATTTCTTCCAGCGGAACGATCCTGCCGTCGGACCGGCGCACGGGATTTTCTATGGAAACGGCTCCAATCCCGCTGTCGAACACTTCCTGTTGCGGTAATCCTTCAATGGCCAGTTTCAGTTCCTCCGCTGTAAAGAAAGGTTTGCCCGGTGCCAGCGGCATCAGTCTTTTTTCGAAAACGGATTGAGCGGCATCCGCCTCATCGCGGTACACATGACTGGTGTCCTGTACAAACACCTTGGTCTTTTCGCCGCTCAATACCGCGATGGCCAGCTGGTTGGCCATGGTGCCACTGGGCATGAAGATGGATGCCTCCTTCCCCGTGATGGCGGAGAATTTTTTTTCGAGGGCCTCCACAGAGCCGCCATTACCATAACGATCCGGCGCGATGGGCGTTGTTGTTTGTACCTGCTGCAACTCCCGGATATAATCAGCCGGAGAAAACATTTCCCCGTCTCCGAAAAATTTTAGTACAGGCGACGTAGGATCGGGTTGCTGACCGGCTTCACCGGAAGCCAGCGCCGGGGCAATGAGGGGAAGAACAGCCACACCGGATGTCCTGAGAAAATTTCTGCGGTTGAAAGACGGCATAATCCTTTATTTATGCTGCTAAAATTAAGTATTATGAACGGTTGTTAGCAAATAAGGTCAGCCGGATAAATAATAGTAACTTTACAGGAATATTTGAGGAATACTGCTCTTGTAACGGACTTCGCTCCCTTTTTACACCTGCATTCATCTCAACATTTCACACATAATAATCTTTCTTATGACCAGCGAACAAATTGAAAAAATCATTTCGAATGCAGGGAATGCCAATGAACCCCTGACCATCCACTTCAGGGACAGGCAGTCTGTTACCGGCATCTTCATTCAACTGCAGGATTACGGCGAACTCAAATCCAAAAACCTGTGGAGAGTGGTGCGCGAGGCGAATATGGCTGAATGGCAACAGACACACAACCCTAACCTGAACAGGATCTTCAACGGCTTATCCTTTACCCGGCTTTCAGGTGAGTGATCCCGTTGTGGTTGTTCACCATTATATTTACAAATAGCCTATTTGAAAACAACGTAAATCATTTTTTCACATAATTCGGTAGCCAACAATGTTGAGATCGGTCATTACAGGTTCGGGTTCCTATATCCCTCCGGTGATACAATCCAACCGGGATTTTGCCAGGCATGTATTTTATACTGACAATAACCAGCCCCTCGAAACACCGCCGGAAGAAGTAGTGGAAAAATTCAGGCAAATCACCGGGATCGAAGAACGGCGATATACGAATGATGAACTGAACACCTCCGACATCGGCAGCATTGCGGCGGAAGAAGCGCTGCGTTCCTCCGGCACCGATCCCGAAGAAATCGACCAGATCATCGTGGCGCATAATTTCGGGAACGTCATCAAACATACCATTCAAACCGATGCGGTGCCCTCGCTGGCTAACCGCATCAAGCACCGGCTGGGAATTAAAAATCCCCGTTGCGTGGCCTACGATATCCTGTTCGGCTGCCCGGGCTGGGTGCAGGGAATGATCCAGGCCGACGCCTTTTTCAAAGCCGGCATGGCCCGCAAGGCGCTGATCGTGGGTGCGGAAACCCTTTCACGCGTGCTCGATATGTACGATCGCGACAGTATGATCTTCAGCGACGGGGCCGGAGCGATCGTGCTTGAATACAGGGAAACGGGGGAAAAGGGTCCCGGCATCCTGGGGTATTCAGCGGCCACACACTCGCTTGATGAAGTGGACTATATCAATATGGGCATGTCTTATTTCCCGGGTAGTGATCCGCGCATACGATATATCAAGATGAAGGGGCGCAAAGTATATGAATACGCCATGAAGCATGTTCCGGACGCCATGAAAGAATGCCTGGATAACAGCGGGGTGGAGATTACACAATTGAAAAAGATCTTTATCCACCAGGCCAATGAAAAAATGGATGAGGCGATCATACACCGGCTTTACAGGTTATACGGCATCAAACAAGCCCCGGAAAACATCATGCCCATGTGTATCCACTGGCTGGGCAACAGTTCCGTCGCCACGGTGCCTACCTTATATGATATGGTGCTGAAGGGGAAACTGCCCGAACATGAACTGCACCCGGGTGACATCATTCTTTTCGCATCGGTGGGAGCCGGGATGAACATCAACGCGGTTTGCTACCGCTACTGATCGCGGAAGCATCAGGCCATCTTCACATTCACCGCCATCGGTCCGCGGGGGCCTTTCTGGATTTCAAAAACCACCTTATCGCCTTCATTGACCGGGCCGGGAAGATTATTGATATGAACAAATACGCTTTCCTGCGAAAGCTGGTCCTTAATGAATCCAAATCCCTTTTCGTGGTTAAAAAAAGTGACCCTGCCGCTGCGAAATTGCTCTTCCTGTGACGGCACGAATTCCGGTACACCGATCACGATATCTTCCAGCTTTACTTCCGTTCTTTTGGCAGGATCCGGAGGCGTGGAAACGATATTGCCATTCTCATCCACGTAGGCCATCATATCATCAAGTCCCTTTCCTTTGGACGCATTTTCCTTCCGCTCCTTCATGCGTTCCGCCTTGTCCTGTTTTTCTTTCTGCTTTTTCTTTTCCCGTTCTTTCTTGTTCCATGAATCCGCCATGCCTGAATATTTTAAATTTATAATAAACTTACCGGTATCCGTAAATAGTAACATGTAAAGTACCCGGAATGAATGGCAAGACATTAAAGATACGAATTAATCTCCGCACCCATGAAAAATACCTGTCATCCGCAAGTAGACTCCTTTCATCAAGTTACGCCCGTGTTTACCATTGAATCCCGCTAATTTAATTGTATAAAAATGTATGGCCATGACCCGGTTTCTTCTCGCCTGCCTGCTGGCGGGCTGCACCCAGTATCCAAAAGCGCAATCCGATAACACCGGGTTGCTGCAGGAAGCTGAGAACAAACTGAAAAGCGGCAAAAGCAGTGTCTCCGACCTGCTCACGGATCCGCGTTATCTTCCCATCCACCCCAACAGTACGTACAGGAACCTCATCCGGGAATACAGTAAGGCTGATATCTTAAGGATCACCACGGCCAATGAACCCGGGAAAAAGATCCGGGTGCTGGGAACCGTCAAAAAAAGGGATGGGCAACCCGTCGCGAACGCGTTGGTGTACCTGTACCAAACCGACACCCGGGGGTGGTATTCGGCGGAGTCGCCGCATGTGGGCGGCAATTCGGGAGATATGAATCATGCCCGATTGTTCGGTTATGTGAGAACCAACGCGGAGGGAAAATTTGAACTGCAAACCATCAAGCCCGCCGGTTACCCGCAAAGTGACCTGCCGGCTCATATTCATGTGCACGTATGGGCCGATGGATTTAAGCCTTTTGTCAACGAATTCTTATTTGACGACGATGAAAGACTGGTTGGGGCGATCCGGGAGCAATCTGTTCGTAACCGTTTTCTGATTCAGCCGCCTCAGGAAGCCCCTCCGCCATTTGAGCAGCAATTTTCGTACAGCCTTCTCCTGGTTTCGGAATAAAGGGAAGGATCCGTTTCATTCCGGAAAACGGCCGGGTATATTCAATGATGATCCGGGCAATCACGGTGTACTGATGATCGCCGGATCTTAATCTATTGGAGTCATTTCAAACCGGTCGAATTTCCAGTTTCCGTTCTGGAAGTTCCCGGCGAGAATAATGTAATAATCTCCCTCATACTCGCCCGGCTCTACCATGATCGTGATCTTTTTCTGACCGGCGTAAAAATACCGTTGGTTCGGTTTGGGCAGGGATGCCACACCGGAAGAGGAGACCAGTACTTCCTTGTATTCTTTTGCGATCCATACCGTGTAATCGATGAGTTTGGTAGATTCGACCGAGAACTGGACCAGGTATTTCCGGTTCTTCTGGAAATTCACTTTCGCCCCGACAAAACCATTGAAAAATTCATAGGATCGCTGATCCAGCTTTATCACCTCTTGCGATGTTACAGATGACCACCCCTCGGTATAGCTGAAATTGCCGCTCTCTTTCTCTTTGATGATATACCGGGGATCCAAACGGTACACAAATGCCACTTTTCCGGATTCGAAGTCAATATCCGCGCTCCCAAACCTTAAACTGGCATTTCCCAGTTTCGGTTGTTTGGCGGACAGGATCAGCTTGTTGGGTTTCATTTTAATAAGGCCCAGCACCGGACTCACCTGCTGTACCGGCAACCGACCCTCATACGCCCGGATACCCATGTTACGGTCGGTTATCACAAAAACGGCCGCTGAATCCTCCGAACCGATTGGTGAATCAGCCGGTAAAATTGCCTCGTTTCTTTCAATACGGGAAGTAGGTGCATTTTCCCTTGCCTGAATATTATTGTTCCTGCCGGTAGTTACCTTAGCTGTATCCCTGGTCCTGGCGGGTGGATTGTCCGTTCTGCGCACCTGCGCAATGGAAATACAGGTTATTCCTGTTAGCAACAGGAGCGTTATAAGCTTTTTCATACCCGGATCTTTTTTAATTGGAAAAACAAATAGTAAAGTATGAAAAATACGCATGAAAATAACTGACCGGTCCCAGTTAAAAAAAGGAGCCGTGGTTCGGCTCCTTCACTTCATTGGTTCAGTACCTCTTACGCCAGTTCAAGTTCTTTCTCCGGCAATGGTTTCATGCAGAAGAACCAGTCCTTGCAGTATACATTCTCTTCCTTGCCGGCCATACGGTCGGTGGCCATGCCGCAGCTGTTGGCAGGAGGAACGATCACATCCTCACCCGGGATCCAGTCGGCCGGCAGCGCCACCGCGTGTTTGTCGGCGGTCTGTAACCCGATCAGCACTCTTTTCAGTTCCTTGAAATTCCTTCCAAGGGAAAGCGGGTAATAAATGATCGTGCGGATGATACCCTTGGGATCGATGAAGAGTACGGCCCGTACCGCCTTGGTGGAGCTTTCACCCGGCTGGATCATGCCATATTTCTTCGCCACTTCCATGGTAATGTCCTCGATCAGGGGGAATTTGACTTCCATATTCTTCATGTCCCTGAACTCGATCCTTTCCTTAATGGTCCGCAGCCAGGCGATATGACTGTACAGCCCGTCCACGCTCAGACCCACCAGTTGCGTGTTCAGGCGGGCGAATTCGGGTTCCAGCCTGGCGAATGTCATGAATTCCGAGGTGCATACGGGGGTAAAGTCGGCCGGGTGACTGAACAGGATGACCCATTTCCCTTTGTAATCTTCCGGGAAACGGATATTGCCCTGCGTGGTTACGGCTTCGAAGCGGGGGGCCGGGTCGCCGATACGGGGCATACTTACTATCATGCCTTTTTCTTCTTGTAGTAACATAAAAATTATTTTACGGGTTATCTTTTCTAAATCCTTTCTTTTTCGTCAACCTGCAATGTAACCGGTCAATAAGCCCGTACCAATGAGGGCTGTCAATGGAGATTGTGATTGTGGTCAAATGCAGAATGGCTCGCGAGGACATAAATCATGGTGGGAAGCAAACAAGTTCCGTTATTATTGACGGGGAAGGCGGAATGCCATTAAAACCAGTAACAGCAGCCATACAGCCGCCAGCAGCCAGGTGCTTCCGTAATGGTGAACAAGCGGGGTGGTTTGGACCAGCGAATGTGTGGATTCAAAAGCGATATTGGCTCCCCAGTGAATACCAAAAGCCAGCCAAAGGGATTTTGTTTTCCAAACAGTAGTGGCCAGTACCAGGCCCAGCAGGAAAAGGTATACCAATACGGAAGGATCATCCTGTAACCGCCAGATATGATTGAGGACATATAAAACGGCTGAAACAGGCACCCAAATCTCCGCCTTCATCCGGGAAAACAAATGGCCATACAAATAGCCCCGGGTCAAAATATCTTCTGCCACAGAAGGAATGGCAGTCATCAATAACAACAGGGGTAGTTGACGGAGGATCACATCCACCGTCGCAATGCCATCCATTCTGTCATACCCCAGCAAGACTGAAAAAAAAACGGAAAGAGCAAAGAAAAATAAACCGGTAAACAGGCCCTTCAGCAAATGCTGCCACCATCCTGGCCGGAGCGCCAAACCATAACCACCAAGCCCTTTCCAACCCTGCATCCTGGCCAGGAAAAAAGCAACCAGGATGAACCCGATCTTACATAGCGCCATAATCCAGAAAGCAGAAAAGAATTCCGGGAAATGGTAGATCGTGAAGAGCAGCAGGAAACCCGGTATAAAGGGTATGAGGCTTTTTTTCATTCGCTGTCAGCTTAGCAGCCCTGAAGTTATATAACCACGGATTGTAAACAAGATGAAAATAGAATGTTTTCAGCGGTACAAACAGGGGTTGAAAATTAAAAAACCCCGGCCGGGCCGGGGTAGGTCTTTTAATTCTGACTTTTTACTTTTTTCACCTTTTCCGGCATCTCATTCCTGAAGACCACCGTATTTCCAAACACATCAACCATCACCGGTTTACTCTTATCAATATCACCTGCCAGGATGCGTTTGCTAAGCTGGTTCACAATTTCTTTCTGGATCAGCCGCTTCAGGGGCCGTGCCCCAAACTGCGGATCAAATCCCTGCTCAGCCAGGTATTCCAGCGCGTATTCCCCAAATTCGAGTTGTATGCCGCTTTCCGCCACCAGTTTTTTCAACCGGTCGAGCTGAATTTTCACAATACCGGCTATCTCCTTTTTGAGCAAAGGCTGGAACATGATGATCTCATCCACCCGGTTGAGGAACTCGGGACGTATCGTTTGCCGGAGCAGGTTCATCACTTCCACTTTGGCTTTTTCGGTGGCATTCTCAATATCCTTTTCCTTCACCCCCTCGAAAGCGTCCATGATGAGGTGGCTCCCGATATTGCTGGTCATGATGATGATGGTGTTTTTGAAATTCACCATACGTCCCTTGTTATCGGTGAGCCGGCCGTCGTCCAGCACCTGCAGCAACACGTTCCACACATCGGGGTGCGCTTTTTCGATCTCGTCGAGCAGCACCACGCTGTAAGGTTTACGTCGCACCGCTTCGGTGAGTTGCCCGCCTTCCTCGTATCCCACATAACCGGGAGGCGCACCCACCAGCCGGCTTACGGTATGTTTCTCCTGGTACTCGCTCATGTCGATCCGGGTCATCATACTCTCATCGTCGAACAGATATTCGGCAAGGGCTTTTGCCAGTTCGGTTTTTCCCACGCCGGTGGTGCCCAGGAAAATGAAGGAGCCGATCGGCTTTTTCGGATCCTGCAAACCGGCGCGGCTGCGGCGGATCGCGTCGGCCACGGCGGTGATCGCTTCGTCCTGTCCCACCACCCTTTCATGCAGATGCTCTTCGAGGTGCAACAGTTTCTCCCGGTCGCTTTGCAGCATTTTCTGCACGGGTATGCCGGTTGATTTGGCGATGCTTTCCGCGATATCTTCCGCGTCCACTTCTTCTTTCAATAGTCTTTTCTCCGTATGGGCAGCCAGTTGCATGCTCAGTTCGTTAACGATCTTCTCCTGTTCCTGGATCTTGCCGTAACGGATCTCGGCCACTTTGCCGTAATCACCTTCCCTTTCGAGCCGTTCGGCCTGTTGCTTGAGTTCTTCGATCTTTGCTTTGGCTTCCTGCACTTTTTCCACGACTTCTTTTTCTTCTTTCCATTTAGCTTTATAGGTATCCCGTTGTACGGAGAGATTGGCGATCTCCGTATTCAGTTCCTTTAACTTCACTTCATCATTTTCCCGTTTGATCGCCTCGCGTTCAATTTCAAGCTGGCGGATCTGCCGCTCCAGCGTATCGAGTTCTTCGGGCATGGAATTCATCTCAAGCCGCAGTTTGGCGGCGCTTTCATCGATCAGGTCGATCGCTTTGTCGGGGAGAAACCGGTCGGTGATGTAGCGGCTGGAGAGTTCCACCGCCGCAATGATGGCCTCGTCCTTGATCCGTACATGATGGTGCGTTTCGTAGCGGTCTTTCAGCCCTCTTAAGATGGAGATCGCGTCTTCCACGCCGGGCTCATCGATCATCACTTTCTGGAAACGGCGCTCCAGCGCCTTGTCCTTTTCAAAGAATTTCTGGTATTCATTCAGCGTGGTGGCGCCCACGGCACGCAGGTCGCCCTTTGCCAGCGCGGGTTTCAGGATATTGGCCGCGTCCATGGCGCCTTCTCCCCCTCCGGCACCCACCAGCGTGTGTATTTCATCGATGAATAAAATGATCTCGCCGTCGCTGCCGCTGACTTCTTTCACTACGGCTTTGAGACGCTCTTCGAATTCACCCTTGTATTTGGCGCCGGCGATTAGCAGGCCCATGTCGAGGGCATAGATGATCTTCGATTTCAGGTTCTCCGGCACATCCCCGTTCACGATCCGGTGCGCGATACCTTCGGCGATGGCGGTCTTGCCCACACCGGGCTCACCCACGAGGATCGGGTTGTTCTTGGTACGGCGGGAAAGAATATGCAGGGTACGGCGGATCTCTTCATCCCGGCCAATGACCGGGTCGAGCTTTCCCTGGCGGGCCAGTTCGTTCAGGTTCTTGGCATACTTGTTCAGCGCGTTGAATTCCTGGGATTGTGTTTGAGAGGTAACGCTTTCGCCTTTTCGAAGTTCTTTAATGGCCGTGACCAGACCCTTTTCGGTCAGACCGGCATCTTTTAGCAGTTTGCCGGTGCTGTCGTTACCCTGCACGAGGGCCAGCAACAGGTGCTCGGGTGTAACAAATTCATCTTTGAATTGCTTCAATGCCGCGCCGGCCCGCAACACTACGTTATTGGCTTCCCGGCTGATCTGCTGGGCGGCTTCACCCGAAGTTTTTGGAAGCTTCCGGATCAGTTCGTCCAGTTTGCTTTCCACCAGGTTGACGGTGACATTATTTTTCTTCAATAAATACTCAACCGGCGAATCTTCCTGGTCAAGCAATGCTTTCAGGATATGCTCCGTTTCGATATTCGGGTTTTGCGCGTTAAAAGCCACCTGCTGGGCCTGCTGAAAGGCCTCGGCGGCTTTGATGGTGAAGTTTCCTAAATTCATAGTTGTTTTTTAAAAGGTCCATAGTCCATGGTCAATAGTCCATAGATTATTTTCCGAAAACAATATTACCCTTACTGAATCTTTATCTTAATTATGGTCCTTTGACAATAAACCGTATTCTGATATCAAATTCCCCTCCAATCCCTGCTTTCCCGAAACTATGTCAGGATAAGTTAATCCTATATGCATGAAAGTCATACCGGTAGATGATTTTCTGCAAAACTTGCAGGTTTCTGCTTTCCTGAATGATTAACCTATATGAGCCATATACCGGGTGGAGTCAGCTGTTCAATTGGTTTTACATTTGTTAAAAAAATGAGATACGAACACCGCAGACAGCCATTAGCTTCCCGCTCCCTATTTTACCGGCGTGTATTCAGGAATGTACTTATCGCCTTACTGATCATGACGATATGCCTGGTGATCGGTACGGTGGGTTATCATTATACTGCTTCCATACCCTGGCTGGATGCCCTGCACAATGCTTCCATGATCCTGAGCGGGATGGGCCCGGTGGTGACGATCCAAACCGTCGCCGGCAAATGGTTTTCTTCTGCCTATGCGCTTTTCAGCGGGATCGTTTTTATCACCAATGTGGGAGTGATACTGGCGCCGGCGGTGCACAGACTGTATCACCGGATGCATATCGAGGAGGAATGATTAATTGCGCGTATCCGCTGTCAGGATTTCTTTTTCAGCACGATCTGTTCATCCAGTTTCCCGAAGAAATCAAGGACCAATTTATACTACAGTCTTTTCATTACAAGTCCCTCCGCATTGAATAACCGTCCCTCAATATTTTTTATTTCATGTAGTTTGTCGTAATACTCAGAAAATTCCGCATGCCGGGCAATTCCATCATTCAGTATCGAAAGCGCGTATTTCTTCCGAAGCACAGCCGGGACATGGAGGTGTGGTTAATGAGTCGCGTAAATCTGTTTCACAATAAAATACTATGCTGCACATGCTTTTTTACTCCTAAATTCATTCACTAAAGAAAAACACTCAGAACTTGTATCATTCAAAACCCGATAAACAGTTTATCAAACAATTAGCCGGCAAGCTGGGTTTTGATCATTGCGGTATCGCCCGGGCGCAGCCCCTGGATGAAGATGCCCGGCGCCTGGAGAAATGGCTCAGCAACGGCTACCAGGGCCACATGGCCTACATGGAAAATCATTTCGATCTGCGGGTTGATCCTTCGAAACTGGTACCCGGAGCGCGTTCGGTGATCACGGTTTTGAAAAATTATTATCCGGCCGAATCACAATCACCGGGCGCTCCCAGGATCTCAAAATATGCCCTGGGAAAGGATTATCATACAGTGATACGGGAACAACTGCATCTTTTCCTTACACAACTCCAGGAAGAGATCGGTGAGATACATGGCCGGGGGTTTGTAGACTCCGCGCCGGTGCTGGAAAGAACCTGGGCGCAGCGCAGCGGGCTGGGCTGGATCGGGAAGAACGGGAACCTGATCCATAAGAGCAGCGGATCTTTTTATTTCATCGCCACACTCATAACCGATCTTGAACTGGAGCCAGACGATCCCTTTACCCGCGATCATTGCGGCACCTGCACCCGCTGTATTGATGCCTGCCCGACGGATGCGATCCTTCCGGATAAAGTGATCGACGGCAGCCGCTGCATCTCCTATTTCACCATTGAACTGAAGGATCAGATCATCCCGGCGGAAATGAAAGGAAAATTCGACGGATGGGTATTCGGTTGCGATACCTGCCAGGATGTTTGCCCCTGGAACCGGTTCAGCCGGCCGCATCATGAACCCTCTTTTACGCCGATTCCGGAAATACTGAATCTTTCGACCAAAGAATGGGAAGAGATGTCTGAAGAATCATTCCGGAAGATCTTCCGGGACTCGCCGCTGAGGAGAACGAAATTTGGAGGAATGATGAGGAATTTGAAGTTTATTCGGGAGGAATGATTTCAGTCGACAGTCCACAGTCGACAGTCCACAGTCGCCAGTTGGAAGCATCCGGCATCCAACTTCAGTTTCACTCCATCACCCCCTTCAGCCGTTCCAGGCCTTTTTCCATTACAGGACCATATCTTTTCTCCAGCAGCAGACCTGAGAATTTTTCCCAGGGATACCAGCGCAGGCGAAAATCCATATACCATTGCACGGTTACGGTGCGGGGCAGGGCCGCGTTAAACACATTCCAACCCGTTATTCCCTTTCGACCGTTGTCCAGGTAGGTTTCGGCGGCGACCGAGGAATCGGTCATAGCCGTAATGACCGGCAGACTGATTGCCGAATCCGCCCCGGGATACCATTTCTTCCAGTTCATCGTATCTTTTAATTGAATCATGACGGTTTCCCGGTCATGATTGATATCGATGGCCTTTGATATCCTCACCCGCGAGGGAAAGAAAAGGGAAAACAGTGTGATGAGAATAGCAAATGTCACTACACTGATTATACCTAATTTGATAAATTTCATCAGCTCTGTTTACTCTTTTACCTGTCTGCTCATTCACTTTTCCCACCTCCGCTAAAGCTACGGTGGGCACGCACCATTCACCATTCACTATTCCC
>CAYRHU010000002.1:0-50654 GCA_964424155.1 uncultured Chitinophaga sp. | reverse complement strand
TCCCACCTCCGCTAAAGCTACGGTGGGCACGCACCATTCACCATTCACTATTCCCGCCTCCGCAAATGCTACGGCGGGCACGCACCATTCACTATTCCCACTTCAGTACTTTCATCAGCAACGCGTACGTAAGCACCATCCAGATCCCAAGAATCCCCAGTTCATTCAGGCAATCGGTGACATGCAGCCCTTCGAAAGAAATCTTCCGGATCGCGTCATTGTACTGGGTCAGCGGCAGCGCCCGGCAGATCACCTGCAGCCATGGCGGGAAAACCTCTATCGGGAAAAAGGTACCCGACAGCATCATCTGGGGGAAACCGAATAAATTGATCAGAAGGGGAATGGACGTATCGCTTTTCACCACGCTGCTGAAGATCAGTCCCACGCCCATCAGGAGGAAGAGCATCACGATGGTCATGAACAGGATCTCTAAAAAAGTAAGTAACCCCTGATGCAGGGTAAAGTTCAGTACAAAATACCCGAAAAGCAGCAACACGATAACGCTAAGCAACTGGAAAAAAAGCCGGCTTACACCGATACCCAGGAGGATATTGATCCGGTTTACCGGCGACGCGTAAAAACGCTTAAGCACCAGTTGTTCCCGTAACCCGTAAAAAGTGAACGCGATACCAAACAGGGTGGAGAAGAGGATGGAAAATCCGAGCTGCCCGGGCAGGATAAAATCGATGGCCCGGTATTTTCTCACTTCGCTGATCTGCGGATCTTCCAGGGTGACCAGGTCCTCGCTGTTTTCCAGCATCACTTTTTCCAGTCTTAATTTGACATAATCCAGCGCGCCCATGAATGAATAAAGGGTGTTGGCGCTGGCCGTCGTGCTGCGAGTGGAAACCACGTAGGTTTCCTTTCCGGAAGAATCGGTGTGCTTTAGCAGCTTCATTATTGCGGTCAGTTTTCCTTTCGCCAGGTCTTTGTTGCGGGATAACGTATCCGCGTAATGTATGATCTTTACTCCCGGGATCTGCTTCAATCCCGTATAAAATCCTTCCGACGTATCGCTGTCGGGTGTCAGCGCGATGCGGTAATTAGGCCCACCGCCGTTGCCAAAAGCGCCGAAGATGAGCACGAAAATGATGGGAAACAGGATACTGAAGATGATCGCGCTGGGGTGTGCGAATATGGCCCTGAAACTGGCCCGGGTAATGGCCCAGAGCGCGCGGGTCTGGCTGTACGGTTGTTTGGGTTCGTTCATGCGGCGGACAAATGTATCTATTTAAAGGATTTAATGGCAAAAAATCGGGGAAGGTGATATGAAGTAATGGGTGGATTGGGGGATATTTGGGGAACTTTACAGTCCACGGTCGACAGTCCACAGTCCACAGATTACCTCTGAAAATATACAATCTCCTATTAGATGTATGACTGCAAGACTTCACGACTACTAACTGCCGACTGTGGACTGTCGACTGTGGACTGTCGACTGTGGACTGTCGACTGCCGACTGTAGACCACAAACCATTAATAATATGAACCACGCCTACCTTCTCATCGGCGGCAACCTGGGCGACCGGGAGCAACAGCTTTCCGCAGCCAGGGAACTGATCGGCCGGCAATGCGGAAGCATTATTTCGGCTTCATCGCTCTATCAAACGGCCGCCTGGGGAAATACCGAACAGCCCGATTTCCTGAACCAGGCCCTGGAGATCGCCACATCACTTAACGCCCGGCAACTGATGCGGCGTATCCTGAAAACGGAAAAGATGATGGGAAGGGTGCGAAAAGAAAAATATGGCCCCCGGATCATAGACATCGACATCCTCTTATTTAATAATGAGCAATACCAATTCTCTTTCCTTAAAATCCCCCACCCCGAGCTTCCCAACCGGCGTTTTGCCCTGCTCCCCCTTGCAGAGATCGCCCCTGACCTGCTGCATCCCGTCCTGAAAAAAAGCATCCGCCAATTGCTGGTGGAATGCCCCGATCCACTTGAAGTAAGGAAGTATTCCTGATTTTTTCCACAATTATCTGAACTTAAAAAATTGAGCGACTCATTTAAACTATTTTGCAGTGTTCTGTTTTCGTGAGTCGTGAGTCGTGAGTCGTGAGTCGTGAGTCGTGAGTCGTGAGTCGTGAGTCGGGAGTCAGGAGTTGGGAGTCGGGAGACGGCGTTACGCGGGATACAATCAATAGTAAACAATAAGTAAACGGAAATAGTCCATGGACCGTGGACTGTGGACTGTGGACTGATATGAACTATCACTTCATCACCATAGAGGGCAATATCGGCGCGGGGAAGACCACCCTCGCCCACCTGCTCAGCAAACATTACAATGCCCGTCTGGTGCTGGAGGAGTTTGCCGACAATCCCTTTCTGCCCAAGTTTTATGAAAACCCGCAGCAATATGCGTTCCCGGTGGAGCTTTTTTTCATGGCCGAACGGTACAAGCAGCAAAAAGACCTGATCCAGCAAAAGGATCTCTTCCAGAGCCTGACGATCTCCGATTATCTTTTTACCAAATGCCTGCTTTTCGCCAAGGTCACGTTACCGGATGATGAATTCCGCCTGTATCAAAGACTATTTGAAATCATTCACCAGCAACTGGTGCAACCGGATATCCTGGTCTACCTGCACGCGCCGGTGTCGAAGCTGCAGTCCAATATAAAAAAACGCAACCGCTCTTACGAACAGAATATACCCGACGATTACCTCTTCAATATCCAGGAAACCTATACCCATTATATCAAACAGCATAATATCAAAACGCTGTTTATCGACACCACCAACGCCGATTTCCTGGGCAACGAAAAACACCTGCAGGTGGTGTATGAGGCGCTGGAGAAAGAGTATGATGATGGACAGCATTATCTCACCCTGCCCTAGTGGCCCGCTTTCCCATTATCTTTGGACACATGGCCGCTTTTTTCCAGCATGACTCCCTACAGCCCTTACAACACAAAGAATTCCGCATTTTCATCATCGCCCGTTATTTTCTCATCATGGCCCTGCGCATGCTGGGTACGGTGGCGGCTTATAAACTGTTCCAGCTCACCCGGAGCTCTTTTTCCATCGGGCTGGCGGGATTATCGGAATTCGTCCCCGTTTTCCTGCTGGCGCTCTATGCGGGACATGTGATCGATAAATCGGATAAACGCACATTGCTGCTTAAAGGCGTTATAACTTATTCGCTTTGTGTTATCGCGCTAATCATCATCACATCAGCCTGGTTCGAAGAGCAGGTGAAAACGACCACGCCCCAGCTTTTCTTTTACGCCGTCATCTTTTGTACAGGCGCCATACGCGCCTTTACCGGTCCGGCCACCAACGCCATACTCGCGCAACTGGTACCCAGGGAAATCCTGCACTTTGCGGCCAATATCAGTTCATCCACCTGGCTGGCGGCCTCCATCACCGGTCACGCTTCGGCGGGTTTTTTCATCGCCTGGTTCGGGGTGCATACCACATTTTATATCATCCTCGCCTATGTGCTGATGGCTGCCCTGCTGATCTCATTTATTAAGAAGAAACCGGTGGCGGTCAATAACAGTGATTTGAATGCCTGGGATAGCGTTAAGGAAGGTTTGCGTTTCGTGTATCATAACAAGATCATGCTGGGCGCGATCTCGCTCGACCTGTTCGCCGTGTTGTTTGGCGGCGCCGTAGCATTGATACCTGAATTCGCGGATCATATTCTGAAAGTGGGTCCCATCGGTTTTGGCTGGCTCAACGCCGCGATGGATATCGGCTCGGTGATCATGATCGCCACCCTTACTATCTGGCCCATGAAGCGCTGTCAGGGCTACCGGCTGATGTATGCCGTCGGCGGTTTTGGTATCTGTATCATCTTATTTGGCATTTCCGAATGGTACTGGCTTTCTTTTATCGCCCTGATGATCGCCGGCATGCTCGACGGGATCAGCGTCATTATACGCGGCACTATCCTGCAACTCACCACCCCCGATGATAAACGGGGAAGAGTGTCCAGCGTAAATTCGATGTTCATCAACAGCAGTAACGAACTAGGCCAGTTTGAAAGCGGGTTTATGGCCAAAGCCATCGGTACGGTTCCATCGGTGATCTTCGGAGGTTGTATGACCCTGCTGGTGGTGATCATTACGTGGTGGAAGGCGCCGGGGCTGAGAAAGTTTGAATATTAACCCCCCGTCTACCTAAGGGGGAACTTAGGTCACCAATCTCTTTCCTCTCACCTGCGGGACTTGCAGTCCCACAAGATGAAACGCCTACTCTCAAAAAAATGTAACTTCAGCCTATTGAAAATTTCTTTAAAAAAGTTGTTATGGCCCGGTTGATCGTCAATAGAAAAAGCCAGTGGGTAAACCGCATGCGGAGTATCGGGTTGTACCTGGATGACAACAAGATCGGCACGATCGGCAATGGCGCGATCGAAGAGTACCGGATTGAACCCGGAAATCATACATTAAAAGCAAAAATCGACTGGTGCGGCAGCAACAAACACCCCTTTACCATTTCGGAAAATGAAACCTATACGGTGGCGGTGGAACCTTATAAATATGCCAATCTCCTGGTGGTAATCGCAATAGTCATTTTGCTTGCTCATTTTCTGCTGTCATCCCTATTTGATATCGATTTTATCATCTGGCTTGTCATTCCTTTTTTCCTGATCAACCTTTATTATATAACTTTTGGTAGCAACCGTTACCTGGTCATTAAAGAAGACACACTGAGTTTCAGATTTTAATTTAAAAAATTCATTTATGCATCGCCGTACTTTTGTAAAAACCGCCAGCCTCTGCTTTGGAGCACTGACCCTTGCTCAGCAAAAAATACTGTCCGCCTTTATCCAGGAACCCTGGAAGATCACCATGCTCCGGGATAACCTGGGCATTTTTGAGGAAAAAGGCGGCACTATTGCCTTTCTTTTATCAAAAGAAGGGATCGTGGTGGTGGACGCCCAGTTTCCCGACAGCAGCCGTCACCTGATCGATGAACTGAAAAAGCGGAGTGAACTGCCATTCAAACTGCTGATCAACACGCATCACCATGGCGATCACAGTGGCGGTAACATTGCCTTTAAAGGGATCGTGGAACATGTGCTCGCGCATGAAAACTCGAAGATCAACCAGGAAAGGGTGGCCAAACAAAATAAATCGGAGGACAAACAGCTTTATCCCGATCAAACCTATGGTACCACCTGGTGCCAGGATTTCGGAAAAGAAAAGATCTGTCTCCGCTATTTTGGACCGGGTCATACCAACGGCGACAGTTTCGTTCATTTTCAGCGTGCCGGCATCGTGCATTGCGGCGACCTGGTGTTCAACCGCCGTCATCCCTATGTGGACCGCGGTGCCGGTGCCAGCATTAAAAGCTGGATCGAAGTGCTGAATAAGGCGTTAAAAGAATTCGGCCGTAAGACCATTTTTGTTTACGGTCATGCCGACAGCGGTTATCCTGTTACCGGGAACCGGGATGACATGAAAAAATTCCGCGACTACCTGGGCAATGTGCTGAAATTTACCGAATCGGAAATAAAAGCCGGAAAGACTAAAGAAGAGTTGCTGAAAGCCACTTCCATACCCGGTAGTGAGGAATGGAAGGGTGACGGCATCCAGCGTCCGCTTGGCGCGGCATGGGATGAGCTGTCGGGGAAATAAATCCTCAGCTATTAACAGCCTTGTATAATTCCCCTGAAAAATGGAAAAGAATCAGGACGCCAGCCCCGTTTCCTATGGCTAACCTTCCGATGTGGCGGGATTGATCACATTCCGGATCTCCTCCACCCGGTTGGCCGGGAACCCGCCCTTTTGGGCATGCTCCATGATGATCTCCTTGTTGGGGGCGTAATAGATGCAATAGATCTTGTCCTCCGTAACATAACTTTCCATCCACTGGATGGAAGGACCCAGGTCCCGGATCACCCCGCAGGATTTTTGTGAGATACCCACCAATTCTTCGGAAGAGAGTTTGCCGGCCCCCGGCAATTCGCGTTCAATGACGTAACGTGGCATCGGTTTTTGTTTTAGCCGGATAAGTTACGGATAAAATCGGTTCATGAGACTTCAAATTTTCCGATCATTACTGCTCCAGCAGTCTTTCCAGCACATAGTAGGTTATCGGACAAAACGTTGAGTTCTTCAAAGCCAGCGCGGGGCGTTTGATGATAAAGTCCTCATCGGTATAGGGGAAACGCCGGCAATCGGAAGGGCGTTCTTCATAAATGGAGCAATAATTATCGGCGCCAAGAAAGGGGCAGGGCAATGAACGGGCCACGAAGTCGCCGTCTTCATCCACCTTCAGATAGGTTTCAATGAAATCGCTTTCCCTCATCCTCAAATGACGGCTGATCCGTTTGATATCCGGTGTCTTGAACCGGGGCGAATAATTCTTGCAGCAATTGGCGCATTGCAAACAGTCCACATTCGCCACCGCCTCCCCGTGCAGGTCCGGCAACTGCTTCAACACCTCATTCTTCTTCGCCCTGGCGAGGTATTGCTTGTACAGTTTCTGTCTCTCGGCTGACTTCTTCTCCCAGTTGACAAGCAGGTTTTTGGACATGATGCAATATAGGACATGTTGAACAGTCTACAGACGACGGTCCACGGTCCACAGATAACCCCCGAACATATAAAGAGTACCCCTGTTTACCTGGTTTAAGACTGAAATTTGACCTCTAGCTAACAAATGACAGAATCTCTATAACTATAAGGTTAAATCTGTGGACTGTAGACTGTGGACTGTCGACTGTGGACTGTGGACTGTGGACTGTCGACTGTGGACTGTCGACTGTGGACTGTCGACTGTGGACTGTGAACTCCCATCTCCCCACTATCTTTGCCAAATGACCACCGCCCGGGAACAACTGCTGCTGCTGATCACCACACCGCTATACCTGGTTGTGATCGGGCTTGAACTGTTCCTGGGAAAACTCCGCAAACAGAATAGTTATTCATTAAAAGATACGGCACAGAATATTTATTTCATGCTGCTGAACGGGGGACTCGATCTTTTATTTCGTGCCATTTCCGTGGGTATCGTGCTGACATTTGTGTATGATCACCGGGTCGCAGACCCCATACAAAATCCCTGGATCTACTGGCTGACGCTGCTGGTATTCGAGGATTTTATGTATTACTGGCTGCACCGGGTAGATCATTACTGCCGTTTCTTCTGGGCCACGCATGTCACGCATCACTCTTCTCCTAAATTCAATCTCACCGTTGGATTCCGTTCATCCGTGCTGGAGCCGTTCTACCGCTTTCTGTATTTTATCCCGATTGCCTGGCTGGGTTTTCAGCCGGTGGATATCGTTTTCATTTATGCGGCCACGCAAACCTGGGGCATCCTGGTGCATACGGAGAAAATCAACAAACTGGGCGCGCTGGAATATTTTCTTGTCACCCCCTCCCATCACCGCGTGCATCATGGCTCCAACCCGAAGTACCTCGACCGCAACATGGGTATGTTCCTGATCATCTGGGATAAAATTTTCGGCACCTTTCAGCCTGAATTACCCAAAGAACAATACCAGCCGATCCGCTACGGTCTTACCCGTCCGCTGGAAAAAGAAGATCCGCTGCACCTCGTCATCCATGAATGGAAAAGCATCGGCAGGGACCTTTCCCGGAAAGGGCTCAGTACCCGGCAACGCTGGAACTATCTATTCGGTCCGCCGGGATGGAGCCATGACGGCCGAAGCCGCACCAGCGACGAGCTGCGCCGTGAAGAACGCAGCCGGCTCCCGTAAAACGCAATCCCGTCAAGGGTTTCAGCCGGATGATGGCGCTTCAGCAAGGAGGTAACAACGATCACATTTTTTCTGACACGGCACCCGTAACTTTGCAGCGCAAAACACATCTCTTACAATCTAGCAACACGTTCATATGAATCTCCTCGAACAGCAGTCCAGGGAATTTTCAACCCGCCATATCGGACCCAATGAAACGGATACCCGGAAGATGATCAAGAAAACCGGCGTCGCCAATATGGAAGAACTGATCAGTCAAACGGTACCCGCCGCCATCCGCATGGACAAAGACCTGAACCTGCCCTCCGCGATGAGCGAACATGAATACCTCCGGCATATCAAGGAAGTGTCGATCCGAAATAAAGTTTTTACCAATTATATCGGGCAGGGATATTATGATACCATCACCCCTTCCGTCATCCTCCGGAATATTTTCGAAAACCCGGGCTGGTACACTCAGTACACTCCCTACCAGGCCGAGATATCGCAGGGCCGGCTGGAAAGCCTGCTGAACTTCCAGACCATGGTGAGCGATCTCACCGCCTTGCCGATCGCCAACGCCTCGCTGCTGGATGAAGCGACGGCCGCCGCGGAGGCCATGACGATGTTCTTCAATACCCTGAATAAACAGGATCATATCGAAAGACCCAGGTTCTTTGTGGACCGGGAGATCTTTCCGCAAACAAAAGATGTCCTGGTTACCCGGGCGCTCCCGCTGGGCATACAGATCGTGGAGGGAGATTATAAAACCGCTGCGATCGACGCAGGCTATTTTGGCGCCATCGTTCAATATCCGAATGATAAAGGCTCCATTGAAGACTACAGGGATTTTATAGCATCCGTACATGCCGCGGGCGCTTTTGTAGTGATGGCCACCGACCTGCTGGCGCTGACCCTGCTCACCCCTCCCGGCGAACTGGGCGCGGATGTGGCCATCGGATCCGCCCAGCGATTTGGCGTGCCGCTGGGATATGGCGGTCCGCATGCCGCTTTCTTCTCCGCCAAAGACGAATTTAAACGCAGTATTCCCGGCCGGATCATCGGCGTCAGCATCGACGCGCAGAACAACCGTGCGCTGCGAATGGCGCTGCAAACCAGGGAGCAGCATATCAAACGCGAAAAAGCCACTTCCAATATCTGCACCGCGCAGGCCCTGCTGGCCAATATGGCGGCGATGTACGCAGTATACCACGGTCCGGAGGGATTGAAAAATATCGCGAAAAGAGTGGCCCTCTTTACCCAAACGGTTGCCGGAGCGATCGAGGAAAGAGGATTTGAACTGCTCTCGGAGCATTACTTTGACACGATCACGGTAAAGGCAAAAGATATAGCCTCCATCCGGGCTAAAGCGGAAAGGCAATTGATCAATCTCCGTTATTTTGAAAAGGATATTATCGGGATTTCCATCGATGAGACCACCGATGTGGGTGATCTCTACGACCTCATCAATTGTTTTGAGAACGAAAAGGACCCGGTGGCATTCGACATTTCCCAGGACGCGGAACTGAGCCATATTCCTTCCGCACTGGCACGGACCTCCGCCTATCTTACCCACCCCGTTTTCAACAGTCATCACAGCGAGAGCCAGATGATGCGATATATCAAGCAACTGGAGAACAGGGATCTGTCGCTGAATACCTCGATGATCTCGCTTGGCAGTTGTACGATGAAACTCAACGCCGCCACCGAGATGATGCCGCTGAGCTGGACCCACTGGAGCAAAATACATCCCTTCGCGCCGGCGAACCAGGCGGAAGGATATAAATACATTACCGATGAACTGGGAAAATATCTCTGCGAGATCACCGCGTTTGACGCCTGCAGCCTGCAGCCCAACAGCGGTGCCCAGGGCGAATACGCGGGTCTGCTTACCATCCGGGCCTATCATGAGGCCAATGGCGATAAACACCGCAATGTGATGCTCATCCCGATATCGGCTCACGGCACCAACCCCGCATCGGCCGTGATGGCGGGTATGAAAGTGGTGGTGGTAAAGGCGCTGGAGAACGGGTACATTGATGTGGAAGATTTGAAAGCAAGAGCCGCGCAGTACAGCCAGGAACTCGCGGGAATCATGATTACTTATCCCAGCACCTATGGGGTGTATGAGGAAACCGTGAAGGAGATCACCGATATCATTCACCAGCACGGCGGGCAGGTGTATATGGATGGCGCCAATATGAACGCCCAGGTGGGACTCACCGCACCCGGACTGATCGGGGCGGATGTTTGTCATCTCAACCTGCACAAGACCTTTGCCATTCCCCACGGCGGCGGCGGACCGGGTGTGGGACCGATCTGTGTAAAAGCGCACCTGGCCAATTATCTTCCCGGGCATGTACAGAACGGGAGCGCCCATGCCGTATCTGCGGCGCCGTACGGATCAGCTTCCATATTGCTCATTTCTTATGGATATATCCGGATGCTGGGTTTCGACGGGGTGAAGGCGGCCACCGAATATGCGATCCTCAACGCGAATTACATGCGGGCAAGACTCGAAGGCGCTTATGATATTTTGTACACAAATAATAACGGCCAGTGCGCGCACGAATTCATCGTGGATCTGCGGCCCTTTAAGAAATCGGCCGAGATCGAGGCCGAAGATGTGGCCAAGCGGCTGATCGATTACGGCTTTCACGCTCCCACCATGAGTTTCCCCGTACCGGGAACCATCATGATCGAACCCACGGAAAGCGAAGACAAGGGAGAACTGGATCGTTTCTGTGATGCGCTGCTGGCCATACGTGAAGAGATCAGGAATATTGAGGAAGGCCATGCGGACAGGAAAGACAACCTGCTCAAGAACGCACCGCATACGCAGTTTGTAACCACCGCGGATGAGTGGTCGCATCCATACAGCCGGCGACAGGCGGCTTTCCCGCTCGATTATGTAAAGGCAAATAAATTCTGGCCTTCCGTAGCGAGGGTCAACAATACGTATGGCGACCGGAACCTGGTTTGTACCTGTGAACCGGTGGAAGCGTATATGGAAGCCACGAGTTAAAATTTCATGATAAGTCTTCCGGTAGATATTGCTGTAAAAATGTTCCGGAAGACTCGTTGACAAAAAAGGCTGCCTCCTACGAGACAGCCTTTTTCATGGCTATACTATTCCTGTTATTATTTAAAACCGTGAGCGCCCCTTGCCGTTGCCATTCCCGTTATTCCCGGAGTTTTGACGGCCGCCATCCCTTCTTTCAAACTGTTGTGACGGCTGACGCGACTCCTGCCTTCTCTCCACCTGGGGCTGGGGTCTTGATTCCGGGCGTCGCTCAAATTGTTGTTGCGGCTGCCGTGATTCCTGCCTTCTTTCAAACTGTGGCTGAGGTCTTGTATCGGGCCTTCTGTCCATTTGGGGCTGCGGCCTGGTATCGGGCCTTCTGTCCATTTGCGGTTGCGGCCTGGTATCAGGTCTCCGTTCCAACTGCGGCTGAGGCCGGTTATTGCCGCGGTTATCATCAACACGCAGGTCGCGGTTTCGTCCCGGGTTATCGTCCCGGCGACGATCAAATCGGTTATTATCAGGCTGGCGGTCACGGACCGGGTTATCATCCGGGCGGCGGTCGAAGCGGTTATTATCCGGCTGACGGTCGCGAACTGAATTATCATTATTTCTCCGCAAACGGTCATCATTGACGCGTCCGTTATTGTCATCGCCTCTCCTGAAATTCCGGTCATCGCTTACCCGGTCGCGGGGATCGGGTCTCCGGTTGTTGATGGCATTATCCCTGTTGCCGGGATTAGCATCCCTGCGAAAGCCATTGTTATTTCCATTGTTGCGGAAACTTCCGTTGTTTCGGTCGTAGCGCTCAAAATTCCGCGGCGCCACGCTCCGGTTATTGTCCTGGCGGATGCTGGGCCGGTACATGCTTACCTCGTTGTTCCGGTAGAATGTTCTGCCGGGACTATAGGTTTGGCGGAACCGTACGGGGTTGATGCGTCCGCAATAGATCTCCGCGTCATAACGGCGCGGGCCGGAACGGAAACCATAATTCCTGTCGTAACGGAAATTATTCACGATGATCGTGGTCTGGTGAATGATCGTCACGTTCCGCCTGCGATCCACATAATAATCCCAGATGCGGGGCGATGTGATGTAGCGGCGGGGGGCGAAAACCCAGAAATCAACCGGTGGATTATATCCGCCTATATTGAAGTTGATACTGATGCTGATCCCCGGGCGGATCGGCGCCCAGCCGTAATAATCGCCGCCGTCTCTCCAGGCTACCCAGGCGGGCGACCATTCATAACCAGGCACCCAGAACCAGCCGTAATAAGGATCGTAATCCCAGCGTCCATAGTGAAAGGGCGCCCAGCCCCAGTCGTAATCGGATACCCACATCCATTCATAGTTGTCCGTCCACACCCAGTGACCATTGGTGCTGTAAGGACGGAAATCGGGTCCCGCATCCGGAACCCACACATAACCCTGGCCCGGGTATTCCACCCACCGGCCGTGCGGGCTCAGTTCATCGTAAAAAGTTTGGTAGGAAACATCCCGGTCCCGGTCGTAGTAATTATCATCATAATAATCCTGGGCGGAGATGCTGTTTCGGAATGAACTGCCAAGCACTACCAAAAACGCGAGGACAGTCATTTGCATCATTTTTTTCATGGGCTTACTTTTTGTAATAAATGGGTCATACGAAAAATTGTTTACATGCGTCGGGGCTTCATGCCCTTCCGCACGGTTTTCTTCTTTATTACAACTATTAGACGCTATAATTATGCCATGGGGACAGGGGTGAATTACCCGGCGGGGCATTTTAGCAAAACATTGTGCAGCCGTTAACATGATTCAGGCTGCCTTTACCGGCAGCCTGAACAGGAAAAATCATTTTTCTCAGTTCCGTCTCACGCGGAACGTACACACCAGGTTCTGTGGCGGCCCCCCATGAGTGACCTGGATGCTGAAATTACCTTCAATAAATCCTGAAACAGGCGGGCCAAAATCAGTAATTGTAATCGTCCGGTTTGTACCGTAAATAGTATATATCCCGGCGCCAAATGATAAGAGCTGATAAGCTCCGGGAATCGCATTATTGTAAAACGTAAAATAAACTGAACTGATATTTCCACCACTTTGATTGGAGGCATAGATAGTTGTATTATTACTAAAAGGCGGAACAGCAGTTGAATCGATGGACATAATATTGTGCGGAGGGGAAACAAAATTTGTTGGAACGCCGTCAAGCAACAACTCTACAAATTGTACAGACGAAGTTCCGCAGGCCTGCAGGCTTCCCACATTTACTGTTCCGGCAACGGCACTTCCGGTTACAGGTGCACTTTGCTGGGAAACTGAATAATCGACACCTATCACGGTAAAATTGATTACGCTTGTATTATTACAGCGAAGAAGGTTAAAACTGAATGCTCCATTCGTAACAGGTATTGTATAATGATGACCACCGGCAATATAAATGATAGCTGCCCCGGTTGTAACATTTGCGCTGGCGCAATTGGTGACCGATCCTGTTATAATAAGAGAATTCGCTGACGGAATGTTCACCGTAATCGGCGGCAAGGTGGTATTCGCGCTGAACGGACCGATATTCTGAGAGAATACCACCGTATTGCATATATCCAGCACTTCGAGCACCAGGGCCTCATCCTTCGGCACTTTGCCGCAAAGATTTCCCAGTGAATCGGTCCGGCCATACCCGTACGTGTTGTTCACAACCCGTTTGATGCGGACCTGCACATTGATCAGCGGGTTACCCGATGGATCCTTCAGGTTCATACATAGATCGATCAGCGGGAAGGGCGCATCGCAGTTCCAGAAGGAAAAGTGAGTGACATTGGCGATATAGTTCGTACCGGATTTCGTAGCCGTGCCCTCCTGTTTCCAGCGGGCCGTGGCCTCATCAAAATACCAGAGATCGATCGTTGCGGGCGCACTGCCCTGCAATGAGGAAGGGATCGGGAAGGTAAGTTCCGCGGTCTTCCCGGAAGCGATCTTTAAAGGTTGCCCGGCTCCACCAGTCAGTTCCACACCCATCATCCCATAAGTGGATAAGCCCCGTTCTTCACCTGTTGTGGTAATTCCACGCAGGTCGCCCATCAGGATATAGGGCAGGTCGGCAGAGGATGGATCGATCCAGGCCATGGCCACATTAACCATACCTGAGTAAGCACCGCCGGAAGCATCCGTTACCGCATCAGCCGGTATAACCAGTTTCCCACCTCCCGCAATAGTTACAGTTCCCCCGGCTGATGATGCGAAGGAGCCGCCGGGCGTTTTAGGAATGAGTTTGATCCGTACATTATTGATCCGGCCTTCGACGGATATGAAACTACGATAGGCTGTAAAGTATCCCGG
Organism: uncultured Chitinophaga sp.; assembly: GCA_964424155.1. Lineage (GTDB taxonomy): Bacteria > Bacteroidota > Bacteroidia > Chitinophagales > Chitinophagaceae > JJ008. The sequence continues at coordinate 36,653 of CAYRHU010000002.1, read as the reverse complement.
CCGCGTCACTTTCACCGTGCCATTGGCTTTCGACAGGCTGATATTGCTGAAACGGAAAGCGCCGTAACGGTCGGTCGTCGTGCTGGCGGTTCCGCTCGTAACGGTAACGCCGGAAACCGGCTGGTTATTTTCATCCACCACGATACCGTTAACACCCCCGGTTACCCGGATGGCATCATTCACGCCAGGGCCGGTACCTCCGGCCGGGCTGTCGATTTCGCGCTGGCACCCTTGTAATATGAAAAGGGCAACAAAAAGGATGGATAAGGCCTGTATTATCCGGGCAGGTCGGTACAGTTGCATGGTCTTGATTTTGGTTTCAACGAAGATCCTCCGTTGTTATTTCACTGTGACCGAAATGGTAGCGGAAAGTTTACTCCCGTAAGAGCGGTGCAACCCGTCGGCCATCTGCAGGGTCAGTTTATGTTTTCCGGGGGTGAGTTTCAGTTCATATTCCGTTTGTCCCCTGCCAAAATGGATGTTCAGGGAATCGGCAGGTACGATACTGCCGGCTGCCAGGGAATCCGCTCCGTCGATGATCAGGTGGTGGTGACCGGAACCGGCCACTACGGGACCCGCCGTATCCACTCTCATGATCTCCGTTCCCATTTCCATTTTGAACGGGGAACTGATCGTGGCATTATCCCGGATATTCTTAAAAAACACTTTCGCGCCTTCCGGAACGGCAGGCAGTTCAGGCAATCCGCCGGTATCCGGCATTTTATGATCCATGCCCTCGTGACCGGTTTGGGTTGTGCTGGTATCGGTGCTGTCTTTTTTATCGCCCGCGGAGTTACAGGCGGCCAATGCCGCAAAAAGCAGGGCTAACAGGTAATTCTTCATTTGATTATTTTTTGCAAAATTAGGGATAAAACAGCCTCCGGGCCGGGCGGCTTCCGGCAATAACGTAACTTAGACTCCCAAAAAATCCATATATGGACCAGCGTATAATCAACCTCTACGATGAGTACACCCATGTACCCCTGAGCCGCCAGGAATTTCTTCGGCGTCTTTCCCTGCTGGCCGGGGGAACAGCGGCGGCTCTCGCCCTGCTGCCGATGCTGGAGGTCAACTATGCCCATGCGGCGGTGACCAGCGAGGGGGACCTGTTTACGGAAAGAATAAAATATGCAGGTATCAATGGAGATATGGAAGCCTATGTGGCAAGACCCAAAGAAGAAAAGAAATACGCGGCGGTGGTCGTCATTCATGAAAACCGGGGATTGAATGCGCATATTGAAGACGTGACCCGCCGGGCCGCTAAGGCGGGTTACCTGGCCATTGCGCCCAACGCCCTCTCTTCGCTGGGTGGAACGCCGGCCAATGAAGACGAAGCCAGGGCTAAATTCCAGGAATTGAAGGCCGAGGATAACCTGCAGAATTTCATTAAAGTGTTTGACTACCTCCCCACCCGTAAAGATTGTAACGGGATCTTTGGTTGCGTGGGATTTTGCTGGGGAGGCGCTATGGCGAACAACCTGGCGGTACAGGTGCCTTCATTGAAAGCAGCCGTTCCCTTTTATGGCCGTCAGCCAAAAGCCGAGGACGTACCCAGGATCAAAGCCGCGATCCAGTTGCATTACGGCGGACTCGACACCCGGGTTAATGAAGGGATCCCCGCTTATGAAGAGGCGCTGAAAAAGAATAATATCACTTACGAACTGTACATGTACGAAGGCGCCCAGCACGCTTTTCACAACGATACCGCGCCCACCCGTTACAATGAAGCGGCCGCCAAACTGGCCTGGGAGCGAACGCTCGACTTTTTTGCACGGCACCTGAAGTAGTAACCCGTCATGCACCTTAAAGATTATTACGGCACACTGGAACTGGAGCCCTCCGCCACCCTGTCCGAAATAAAAAAAGCCTACCGCCGGCTGGCCCTTCAATTGCACCCCGATAAAAAAGGAAATGATCCCTATGCGGCCGCCCGTTTCGCGGAAGTGAAAGAGGCGTACGAAGTGCTGTCCGACCCGGGAAAAAAAGAATATTATCTCCAGCAACGGTGGTACGAACAAAGTACCGGTAAAAGAAAAAAACAGGCTATCATCACCCCGGTGTCGGTATTACATCAAACGATCGAACTGGAGCGATACGTAGCCCGGCTGGATATGTTCCGGCTGGATAAAAACGGATTGCAGCAATATATACTGGAACTTTTCCCGGACAGCACCATAAACCAGTTGCATACTTTCAATGAACCGGGTACGATCCGCGAGATCACCGGCCTGGCGTTGCGTTCCCTCCAACCCCTGCCCTGGGATCTCCGGCAAAAAATCCTGGAGCAATTGCAAAAACTCGCCGGCGCCGATGAACAATCCGTTCGCCTGCTGGAGGAATTCCGGTCGCGTTCCGATAAAAAACAGCGCCGGGATAAATATTCGCTGATTATTATCATCGCGGTCACTTTCTTTCTCTGCCTGCTGATCTGGCTGTCTGCCCGTTAGTCGCCTTCTTTGGACTTTCATTCAGACAAAGAATCAAAGCGGATTTGGGTTACCGATTACGCAGATTTCACAAACTATTTTGGCCACGGATTACACGGATTTCACGGATCAAGTATAGAACACGGAACAAATTACTGAATAGCTTTTTCCACCGCCAACTCAGGCGCAAAGCCATAAGTTGAATCCCTGCTTCAACGAATATTGAATCCTCCAGCCAAATCACGATATACTATATACTCTATTTACTTTATATACTTTATTTACCTCATACACTTAACTCGCCGAAACCACATGACAATCCCGCACATCAGTATCTTTGCTCCATGCATTATGTTTCCGCGGAAGGGCTTACCAAGAGCTATGGTATACAACCGCTGTTTTCCGGAATTTCCTTTCATATCGAAGAAGGCGACAAGATCGCGCTCGTGGCCCGCAACGGCAGCGGCAAATCCACCCTGCTGAAAATACTCGCGGGGAAGGAAACACCGGATGAGGGGAAAGTGTGGATCAACAAGGATGTTGACGTGGTGTTATTCGAACAGGAACCGGTTTTTGAAGAAGAAAGATCTATTCTCGATAATATCTTTTTTCACAATCACCCGGTCATAAAAGTGATCCGGGAATACGAGTCCATCCTGGAAGAAGGAGACCCGCAAACGCTCAGCACGGCCGTGGTGAAAATGGATGAATCCGGGGCCTGGGATTTTGAGGCTAAAGTGAAACAGGTACTGGGTAAGCTCAACATTCATCACCTGCATCAGCCTGTCTGCACGCTCAGCGGCGGACAGCGTAAAAGAGTGGCCCTCGCCCGCACCCTGATCGATGTGGGTTTTGAACACAAACATGTGCTGCTGATCATGGATGAGCCCACGAACCATCTGGATGTGGACATGGTGGAATGGCTGGAACATTATCTTGATAAGGAAAATGTTACGCTCCTGCTGGTGACACATGACCGGTATTTTCTCGATTCGGTTTGCGACGAAATATGGGAACTCGAGGGCAGCGGTCTTTTTGTATACAAGGGCGATTACGCGAATTACCTGGAAAAAAAGGCGGCCCGCACCGAAAGTGAAATGGCCAGTATCGACAAAGCCCGTAACCTGTACCGGAAAGAACTGGAATGGATGCGCAAGCAGCCCCGGGCCAGGACCACCAAGAGCAAGAGCCGACAGGACCATTTCTACGAGGTGGAAAAAAAGGCGAAACAGCAGGTAACCGACGAACAACTGCAGCTCGATATGAAAATGAGCCGGCTGGGAGGAAAAGTAATTGAGTTGAAGAAAGTGTACAAAAGCTTCGGGGATAAAGTGATCCTCAAAGGCTTTGACTATACATTTAAAAAAGGGGAACGGATCGGGATCGTGGGGAAAAACGGGACCGGTAAATCCACCTTCATTAATATTTTACAGGGTATTGAAAAAGCCGACAGCGGCAAGATCAACGTGGGCGATACGGTCATCTTCGGCAATTACTCCCAGCAGGGGTTGCCCATCAAAGAGGATATGCGGGTGATCGAATTTGTAAAAACGATGGCGGAAAGTTTTCCCCTGTCCGGCGGCGGTTCGCTGAGTGCGGCGCAGTTCCTTCAGTTATTCCTGTTCGATCCTGAGAAACAGTACACCTATATCAGCAAACTCAGCGGGGGTGAAAAAAGAAGACTGCACCTGCTGGCCATCCTGTTCCGGAACCCGAATTTCCTGGTCCTGGATGAACCCACAAACGATCTCGATCTGCCCACACTTGGGGTGCTGGAGAATTTCCTGGGTGAGTTTCCCGGTTGCCTGCTGATCGTTTCGCACGACCGCTATTTCATGGACCGGCTCGTGGATCATCTTTTTGTTTTTGAAGGCGATGGTAGGATACGGGATTTCCCCGGCAATTATTCGCAGTACCGGGAACAACTGGAAAAAGAGCAAAGCCTTTCACGCGAAACGGAAAAAGCCGCTGTCCAGCCCGTTGCTGTCTCCCCGCCACAACCCGGTACCGGCAGGCGCCAGCTTTCCTTCAAAGAGAAAAGGGAATTTGAATCGCTTGAAAAAGAGATCCCGGAACTGTCCCGTGAAAAAGAACGGGTCACCCGAAAGCTCAACAGCGGTGAAACACCTTATGAAGAATTGCAGCAGTTATCGGTGCGTATCGGGGAACTGACCCGCCTGCTGGATGAAAAGGAACTCCGCTGGCTGGAACTGAGTGAGCTGCTTTAAGGACGGATTGAAAAATTGGTCGTATTCATTTTATTATATAGCTTCATAGTATTCCACCCCATCCAGACTACCGCACAATCCCACCCGTTTATTTTTTCACCATCAAAAATCAAAAAATGAAAAAGATTTTTTGGACTCTCACCGCGTGCCTGATATTCATGGCATGTAACAATGAAAAAAAGGAAGAAACCAAAACCGGGGATGAAACCAAAACAACGACCGGTGGGAACGACCAGCCGCCGCAATCGGAAATGGCGGATGCCAAATACGCCGATTGGGGTAAAAAATTACTGGACCAGATGTCGGCAGGTAATATCGACGCCTGGGGCGACGCCTATGCCGACAGCGCGAAGTATGTCTGGTCCTCGGGCGACAGCCTGACAGGCAAAGCCGCTATCCTCAGTTACTGGAAAGACAGAAGAAGCAATACCATAGATTCGATTAGTTTCGTCAACGACATCTGGCTCCCTATCAAGGTCAACCGGCCACAAAAAGGACCTGATGCTACCGGTATATGGCTGCTGAGCTGGTACCAGGTAATGGTAAAATATAAGAACGGGGCGAAACTCGGATTCTGGGTACATACCGATCACCATTTCAACGCGGATGACAAGATTGAACGAACCATTCAATACATTGACCGGGTTCCGATCAATAAAGCACTGGGTGTAAAATGATCACCAGATGTTAAACCGGCGGCGCCTCTAACGGGCGCCGTTTTTTTAACTGTCGCCCCGCTGCGCCCAATTTTACTATCTTAGAAATTAAATTATCATTCCTTTCATGCGAGGCGGACTTTTGTTCGTATGCGGTTTTTTTAGCCTGGCTGTCCTGGCAAACCCGGTTCCGCCCGGCGAAAAAGTGCTGCTTATACAGGTTGAGTCGGCAGGGCTTATCCGGGTGGGCCGCGATACGGTGAGCGCCGATAACCTGGCCCGGTATCTGCAGGACAGGCTGTTTAAAAGTTACATGGGTACAGGCCTGATGCAGGACAGGATTCAACTGAAAAAATCGGATGATGATGTTCCTGAAATCGTGTTGGAGGTAATCACCCGGGAAATCCGGGACGGGCAGCAGAGAGCCCTGCGCGAACTGTGTATGCAGAAATACAGAAAGTATTTTGACTCGCTGGATAAAAAGAAGCAGGATAAGCTCCGTAAAAAATTCCCCGTTTTGTTCCAGGCCGATTTTTCCGGTTGAATGTCATTCGATCAGATTCGAATAGGCCCTCCTGCCGTAGTAGGTATAATTTTCCGAATCATGTTTAGTTCCGCACAGGACGGAATGGATGAACCCGTTCAGTTCCACCTGTTGCGTATGGTAAATACCCCGGTCGGGGTTGGGCTTGAAAAAGAATTGTAGTTTTTTATCCATGCTCCTGACTGTTTCAATTCCCCCGTGGGTGCTGTGTTCAAAAGTCCATCGGCCGGATAAATCCCGCAGCATCAGCCGCGAGCGGTACCAGGTACCGCCGGTGGCCGAAACGACCGGTTTCCCGTTATAGAGCGCCACGCTGTCGTTATAGGCAAATACATTCAGCGAGGATCCTTTTACCGCCTGCAGCCAGTGGAGCAGCAACGGGTAGTAACTGCTGTCATACCCGTAATTGCTGTCGAGAAAACTGATCCGCCTTACTTTGGCAGGAATGGATTTTACTCCCGCGAGGTAGCCGAAAATGAAACTGCCGCCTCCGCTGTGACCGTTGAGGTATATGCTATTTTTCCTGCCCCCGACCAAACCGGCCAGCGAATCGAGGAGGACCGGGATCCGTTCCCTGAAATCAGTGTGCTTTTGTTTCCACGCCGGCCAGCTCTTGAGATCATTTTCCAGGTACACAACAACAAAATTTTTCCGTTTTAACGACTGACGGATAAATCGGGTCTGCGCCCGGATATGCTGAATATCGAAATGCCAGTCGTCACCGGGCTCCATCTTCTTACCCATGGTTTGCGCGGTGGTATTGCCGTTAGGAAGCGCATAAAAACAGATGATCGTTTTTTGTTTTTTCCGCATGTCGGCGGGACGGTCAATCGTCACTTTAACGTCCCGCACCCTGAAGGAATCCAGGATACCCGGCTGTACCTGTGCTCCGGCCGGATTAGCTAGAACCAGGAACACGGAAATGAAATGACACAATTGCCTCATTACCTGAAATTACGGCAATTGGCGGCAATCGTATTTTTCCGAATACGGGATTATCCGATTGCAGGGCAGGATCTCGTTTTTTACTTTTGCAGCACCTCTTACAAACTCCCTATCCTTTCGAGATCCGTTTCCATTCCTGGAAAACCTGATTGCTCCACTTTATTGAAAACGAAAGATCAGGTTATGAAAAAAATTCGACTCATGCTGGAAGACGAGAACGTGCAGGCCCGCCTGGTGATCGCGGGATTTGTGATGATTTTCGCGCTGCTGGTGATTTTCTTTTTTTGAGCAACCATTGCATTAACGGGTGGACAGACCCTGGGCAGCTAATTGCAGTACCTGTTCCGCTTCGATGCGTTCCATGCATTTGAAGTGGCCCAGCGGGCATTTGCTGTACCCGATCTTGCTGCAGGGCCGGCACCAGAGCCGGCCGGTTTGCACGATCCGTGATGGAACAAGGCCGGCCCCGAAATAAGGCGTCATCCCGAAAGCAGGCACCGTGTTTCCCCAAAGTGAAATGACGGGCTTCCGGTAAGCGGCCGCGATGTGCATCAGCCCGGTATCGTGCGTAATCACGAGCCTGGATCTTCGCACGATGTCGGCGCTTTCGTTGATGCTGAATTTTCCGCAGGCGTTATAGATCTTTACCGGGTCAACGGCCGCGATCTCATCCCCCCTCACCCGGTCCTCCGGCCCTCCCAGCAGGATCAGCGGGTGATCCATTTTTGCGCAAAATTCCTTCCACTTATGAACCGGCCATTTCTTTGTGTTATGCGCGGCGCCGATCACGCAGGCGATATAACCCGCGTGGTGTGAGGCGGGGATATCTTCTTTTTTTATTTCCCCGTTCTTCCCGATAAAAAAATCAAGTCCTTTTCCATCGTTCTTTACCCCGAATCTCTCCACTGTTTTCATATAACGGTCCACGATGTGCAGATCCGGCATCAGGTTGATCTTAAAAGCCGTATAAAGGTATTTGCGGATATTGAGCTTATTGACGGAACAGGATTTTTTTCCGAGTACCTTTTTCAGCCGCCCAGACCTGGAATTATGCTGGAGATCGATAACAAAATCATAATCCTCGGTCAGTAATTCCTCATACATCAGTTCCCTGCTGTGTGCCAGCACATGAACCCGGTCGATATAGGGGTTGTGCTCCACCACGGATCTGAATTGATCCTTTACCAGAAAGTGAATCTCCGATTCCGGAACCTGTTGCTTCAGGCAGCGTATGACCGGTGTGGTCAAAACGATATCACCGATCGAGGAAAACCGTATGATCAGGAACTTGGCCATGAAAACGCTTTTAGGGCATCATCTCTTCCACTTCCACATAATTCAGGTCCTTATTGAAAGTTTCTTTGGAAAGGATCGCGGCGATCACGGTGATCAGCATGATGATGACCGCGGTGATCCAGCCGGCGGTCACATAATCGGTTATTTCCCTCAACCCTTTGAACAGAGGCAGGATGAGCACGGTAAGCATTCCGCGCACCATATTGGGAATGGTGGTGGCCGCCGTTGAACGCAGGTTGGTGCCAAACTGTTCCGCACCCATGGTGACGAAGATGGCCCAGAACCCGGTCCCAAATCCAAGTCCGGCGCAGATCCAGTACATCCGGCTGGCCGAACCGTTCCACTGGATGGTGAAGAACAGGATCATGAATATCGCCGTAATCGCGTAAAACAGGTACAGCGCTTTTTTCCGGCTCCTGAACCACTGGCTTACGAAACCGATCAGGATATCGCCCACCGAGATCGCGGCATACGCGTACATGATGGCCATGCCGGCGTCGATCTTTTCCGTGATGCCGAATTTCTCCCCGAATTCCTTGGAGAAAGTCACCAGCACCCCGATCACAAACCAGGTGGGCAACCCGATCAGGATGCTGAGCGCGTACCGTTTGAATCGTTCCCGTTTGCTGAACAGCATGAAAAAATTTCCCCGCTGCACATCCATTTTCTTCACTTCATGGAACATGCCCGATTCAAAAACGGAGATCCGGAGCAGCAGGAGCAGGAGACCCAGTCCGCCGCCGATAAAATAGCAGGTACGCCAGTCGAAGTTTTCCTTCATGATAAAGGCCACCACCGCCCCCGTGAGCCCGATTCCCGCGACGAAAGAAGTGGCGATCCCTCTTTTTTCCTTCGCGATCAGTTCGGATACCAGGGTGATGCCCGCGCCCAGTTCACCGGCGAGTCCCAGGCCGGCGATGAAGCGGATGATCTTGAATTGCTGGGGTGTTTCCACGAAACCATTCGCGATATTGGCCAGCGAGTATAATATGATAGATCCGAAGAGAACACTGAGGCGCCCTTTTTTATCGCCCATCACGCCCCAGATGATCCCGCCCACCAGGAGACCGGCCATCTGCCACATGATGATGCTTTCGCCCTGCGACAGCACTTCCGCGTCGCTCAAACCCAATGAACGCAGGCTGGGAACCCGGGTGATGCTGAACAGCAGCAGGTCATAGATATCGACAAAATAACCCAGCGCGGCAACGATTACCGGCACGGAAAGGATACCATAGGATTTGGGCTGCTGCATTCGGCTCAGGTATTTGGATTGGTGCCGGGTGGCGGGGTTTCTGATTTCTTCCGGCCTGTAAACATTTTAATAATGACCGGTGCCGTGGTAACGACCACGATAACCAACACGATGATCTCGAGGTGCTCCTTCAGATCAAAACCAAATTGTTTCAGCACCCATTTCTGGAGAAAAAAACCGCCCAGCACCATTGTGGTTACCCAGGCAATACAACCCACTACATTAAAAAAGTGAAATTTCTTGCGGTCCATTTCCACGATACCGGCCACGATGGGGGCGAATGTTCGGATAAAGGGAAGAAAACGGGCGCCGATAACCGCCAGGCCTCCATGCTTCTCATAAAAATCATGTGCCTGGTGGAGGTATCTTTTTTTGAATAGCAGGCGGTCCTTCCAGTGATACATGGCAGGCCCGACCTTACGGCCCGTCCAGTAACCTACCGCGTTGCCGGCGATACCACATAAGGATATGAGTCCAACCAGCACTAACAGATCGATCCAATAGGTGTAAGGATAGCTGACCCCAAAATGTTGCAGGAACTGGTAACCCAGCCCGGGACGTATTTCCCCCGTCTTCGTGGTGATTTCATGAGCGAAGATCCCGGTTACAAACAGCAGGGAATCGCCGGGAAGAAAAAAACCGACAAACAATCCCGTTTCCGCGAAAACGACAAAAAGGAGCAGCCACAATCCGCCGTTCTCCACATACCATTGCGGTTGAAGTAACTGGCTCCAGTGAAAACTATCCAGCAGGTACATCAATTCCATGATTCTTGTTTTTTCTTCTATGGTTCTATGATGGCATCCGCGTCATGTTCGTTGAATGCCATCGCTTTTTTATCATCAAATTCCCCTTCCCAGCGGGCGATTACGCAACTGGCCAGCGTATTGCCGATAACATTCACCGAAGTACGCGCCATATCCATCAGTTCATCGATCCCGTAAATGGCCATAATGGGCCAGAGCGGGAAATGAAAAGTGGAAGCCGTCGCGATCAATATGACCAGGGAAGCCCTTGGAACCGCCGCCACACCCTTGCTGGTAAGCATCAGCGTGAGACCAATGAGTAACTGTTCGCCAAACGATAAATGAATATTCGCCGCCTGCGCCACGAATACAGACGCGAGGGACAGATACAGGGTGGTTCCATCCAGGTTGAATGTATACCCCGTGGGTATTACGAAGGAGACCACTTTACGCGGTACTCCGAATTTTTCCATATTCTCCAGCGCTTTGGGTAAAGCCGAATCCGAACTGGTGGTGGCGAAGGCGATGGAAACGGGTTCCCGGATGGCCTGGATGAATTTTCGAAGCGGCACTTTGGCAATAAATAATGCCACCGGAAGTAATACAGCGAGCAGGAATACGATCAGCGCCACATACAACGTGATCAGCAACATGGCCAGGTTCTTCAAAATATCAATCCCCAGGTGCCCGACCGTGACGGCGATCGCGGCTCCCACACCGAAGGGCGCAAAATACATGATGATATTGGTGAACTTGAACATCGTTTCGGCCAGGCTCTCCGAAAATTCGAGCATGGGTCTTTTCTTCTTCTCGTTCAGCAAGGCGAGCGCGATGCCGAAGATGACGCTGAAAAAAACGATAGGCAGCACATTCCCTTCGTATATGGACTTGATGATGTTTTCGGGAAAGATGTCGATGATATGATCCTGCCATCCCTTCGGGGGCGTATCGGGTAATTTATTGATCAGTCCCTCAGGTAAGGCCACCCCGGCGCTGTCGAGAATGGTGATCACTTTGGACTGCAATTGTCTTTCAGAAGAACGGGGCAGTTCTTTCAGGAGCTCCTGCGGTACATCGATCCCTTTGCCGGCACCGGTGATATTGATGGCTACCAGGCCGATCACGAGGGCGATGGTGGTAACGATTTCAAAATACAACAGCGATTTCCATCCCATACGACCCACCTGTTTCAGATTGGCATGACTGGCGATGCCCACCACCAGGGTGGCGAACAAGAGGGGAGCGACGATCGTCTTGACCAATCGCAGAAAGATCGTACTCAGGAATTTCAGGTCTTGCGAACCCTTTGGAAAATCGATCCCGATCTCCACCCCGATGGCCATAGCCACGAGGATCCAGGTGGTAAGGGATCGCTTATATACGGCAAACAGGACCAAACTGGCAACAAAAACCCAACGGGTAATGATAAGCGCCCGGCCGGGAACCGCTGCTATTCCCTGCATATCGAGGAAATGAACGATGGCCACGATCGTGAACAGGGCAAAGGCAAGCAGACCCGCTTTACGTTGGTTCATTTGATGAATAGTAAGGTCTCAAAACTAAAGGTTTAACGGCAAAAAAAACTCAATTTCCACAGGAATAGCCGAAATAGCCGGCAGTGGATATTTTTACCCTTTCCTGTTAAATATTTAACTACTTTCCCGGTTTAAAATATCTTTCCAACCCAAAAACCAGCGCTGCATGCAGAAGAAAATCAAACAGCTTTCGGCACTATTTTCATTTCTGTTATTCCTGCCTTTTTTATCTTTTGCCCAGGATGCCCCTGCAAAAGGACTTGATGAACGGATCAACGAATCTTTTCAACCCATCACAGACTGGTGGAGTCACAAAGTGTTTTACCCGGTAACCATCGGCGGCGTTTCCGTACCGCTCGTGGTGATATTGCTGGTTTGCGGCGCTTTTTTCTTTACTGTATACTTTTCATTTGTAAATATCCGGCGTTTTGGTCTTGCCATTGGAGTCGTAAGAGGCAAATACGATGACCTGGAGAAAGATGCCCAGGACGTGAAACCCGGAGCGCTGAATGTGGCCGGTGGCGATATCGTGGATACGATCAAAAAAGAATCCCATCACGGGGAGGTGAATCATTTCCAGGCCCTGGCGACTGCCGTATCGGGAACCGTTGGTTTGGGGAATATCGCGGGTGTGGCAGTGGCGATCGCCATCGGGGGACCCGGCGCCACTTTTTGGATGATCGTGTGCGGGTTGTTGGGCATGAGCAGCAAATTTGTAGAATGTACGCTGGGTGTTAAGTACCGGGATATCGATCAGAATGGAGTGGTGTATGGAGGACCGATGTATTATCTCAAAAAAGGATTTGCGGAAAAGAACCTGGCCGGTATCGGTAAATTCCTGGCCATATTATTCGCCATCCTCTGCGTAGGAGGCTCATTCGGGGGCGGCAATGCCTTCCAGGCCAACCAGGCGGCCGCGCAGATCGCCACCATGACCGGAATGAAAGGAGGCGCAGCCGGTTTCATCATCGGTTTGGCGCTTGCTTTTTTAACAGGAATAGTGATTATCGGCGGTATTAAAAAAATTGCCACGGTTACCGAAAAGATCGTGCCCTTCATGGCCATCCTGTACATCGTGGCATCGCTGATCATCATTTTCGCGCATTTTAGTTTCATTGATGATGCATTTCGTATGATATTCAATGAAGCCTTCTCTCCCCGGGCCGGGTTGGGAGGGCTGATGGGTGTTTTGATCGTTGGATTCAAACGGGCGGCCTTTTCCAACGAAGCCGGGGCGGGATCCGCCTCCATCGCCCACTCGGCGGTAAAAACCAAGTATCCCGCATCTGAAGGTATTGTGGCATTGCTGGAACCCTTTATTGACACCGTTGTAATCTGCACGATGACCGCACTGGTGATCATCATATTTAATGGCGATAACTCCATGTTCCATTACGGCGGTGACGGCCGTGGAAATGTGGTGCTGAATGCTTCGGGTGTCAGCACCAGCGGCGTGGACCTGACCAGCATGGCCTATAACGATGTGATCCCGCATTTCTCCTATGTGCTTACCGTCGCGATCGTCCTTTTCGCGTTTTCCACCATGATCAGCTGGAGTTATTACGGGCTGCAGGCCTGGAAATATTTATTTGGAAGAGGCCGGATCGCAGACCTGTCCTATAAAGTAATATTTCTTCTTTTCGTCGTGATCGGCGCTTCCGTTTCCCTTTCCGCCGTTACCGATTTTTCCGACGCGATGATCCTGGCCATGGTGTTCCCCAATATGATCGGTCTCTTGTTCCTTTTTCCGAGAGTGAGGGAAGAGCTGAACAGGTATTTGCAGGCAATCAGGCAGTTCAAATCAAGATCGAAAAGCTGATCCCGTAAACTATCCACGAAACAATACCAACGCATGAGTTTATTTGTCAGAAAACCGATGGCCGCGCTGCTGAATGAAGCGGCCGAAACAGGAGAACACACACTTAAGAAAACACTGGGGGCCAAGGGTCTTGTCGCGCTGGGAATCGGCGCAATCATCGGGGCAGGTCTTTTTTCCATAACAGGTATGGCAGCCGCAAATCATGCAGGACCGGCCATCACTATTTCCTTCGTGGTGGCGGGACTGGGATGTTTATTCGCCGGACTTTGTTATGCCGAATTCGCCTCCATGATCCCGGTAGCGGGCAGTGCCTATACCTACAGTTACGCCACCATGGGAGAGTTCATCGCCTGGATCATTGGCTGGGACCTGGTACTGGAATATGCGGTAGGCGCCGCCACCGTGGGCATCAGCTGGAGCCGTTACCTGGTGAAATTCATGGAAGGATTCAACGTATACCTGCCGGTGGAGCTTACGGCAGGACCCTGGAACGGGGGTATTATCAATCTTCCCGCCGTTTTCATCATCGTACTGATGAGCCTGCTGCTGATACGGGGAACAAAGGAAAGCGCGACCGTTAACGCAATCATCGTGGCGCTGAAAGTATCCGTGGTACTGGTTTTCATCTTCCTGGGCTGGCAGTATATCAATAACGATAACTATACCCCTTACATCCCCGACAATACCGGCCGCTTCGGTGATTTCGGTTTCAGCGGCATCATCCGCGCGGCGGCCATCGTATTCTTTGCCTATATCGGTTTCGACGCGGTGAGTACAGCGGCGCAGGAAGCAAAGAACCCAAAAAAGGATATGCCGATCGGTATCCTGGGATCCCTGCTGATCTGCACGGTGCTTTATATCCTGTTCGCGCATGTGATGACGGGCGTTACCAACTACACCACTTTCGCGGGTAAGGACGGCATCGCGCCGGTGGCCGTGGCCATCGAGCATATGGGCAAACCCGATGCAGCAGGAGTGATCCAGCCCGATTATCCCTGGCTGAACCGGGCCATCGTCGTCGCCATTCTGGCCGGCTACGCATCCGTGATCCTCGTGATGCTGATGGGACAAAGCCGGGTATTTTTCAGCATGAGCAAGGACGGACTGATCCCCAGGATCTTTTCCGCGGTCAATCCCAAAACACAGACACCGGCGAAAAGCAATTTATTGTTCATGCTTTTTGTCAGCGCATTTGCCGCTTTTGTACCACCTGATGTGGTGGGTGAAATGACCAGTATCGGTACCCTGTTCGCGTTTATCCTGGTCTGCGCCGGCATTTGGGTGATGCGCAATAAAATGCCGGAGATACCCCGCGCATTCAAAACGCCGATGGTGCCCCTGGTTCCGATCCTGGGCATCGCCACCTGTTTGTTCATGATGATCTTCCTTCCCATGGATACCTGGATCCGCTTATTGGTATGGATGCTGATCGGGATGGATATTTACCTGGTGTACGGCGCCAAACACAGCAAACTTGGTAATGGCACCGACAGGAGAAAAGGGATGCGGATGGCAAGGTACACCGGGCTTGCATTGGCCGTACTGCTGGCGCTTGTGGGGTATTTGCACCAGCAGTCGGTTGGCTTTGATACCGACCGCACCCTGTTTTACATTTCACTTGCATTCGCCGTTGCCCATCTGTTCGTTTACGGGAGAAAAATAGGAAGATCCGAACCCACACAATAATCACAACCTGAATTATAACAGAAACCGTTCCGCTCTCCACGGAACGGTTTTTCTTTTAGCCCCATTACCTTAATTTTGCACCTCCAAACCAGGCAGGATATCATTGACCATTGACCATTGACCATTGACCATTGACCATTGACCATTGACCAATTTGACCATTTGACCATTTTGACCATTTTGACCAATTTGACCATTTGACCAATTTGACCAATTTGACTCTTTAAACCATGGGAAGAATATTTGAAGTCCGTAAATCCACCATGTTCGCCCGCTGGGACAGGATGGCCAAACAGTTCAGCAGGATAGGCAAAGAGATCGCCATTGCCGTTAAGGCCGGTGGACCGGATCCGGCCACCAATCCCGCGCTCCGCCGCTGCATGCAAAATGCCAAAGCCGTGAATATGCCCAAGGACCGCGTGGAAGCGGCCATCAAAAGGGCGCAGGGCAAGGAGATGACGAATTATGATGAGATTCTCTATGAAGGGTATGGACCCCATGGCGTGGCTATCCTCGTAGAAACAGCCACGGACAATCATGTGAGGACAGTCGCCAACATCAAATCGCATTTCAATAAAGGCGGAGGTACACTGGGCAATAGCGGAAGCGTGTCCTTTCAATTTAAAAAAATGGGGGTATTCAAGTTAAATCCCGCCGGACTGAACGCGGAAGAAATGGAACTGGAGCTGATCGATTTCGGGCTGGAGGAGCTGGGCGAAAGCACCGGGGAGAACGGGGAAGAGATCCTGGTCGTTCGCTGCGGCTTCACCGATTTCGGGAACATGCAAAAAGCGCTGGAAGATAAAGGCATCACCCCCATCAGCGCGGAAGTGGAATGGATCCCCGCCACTACCATTCCCGTAAACGACGAACAGGCAGCGGATGTGAGCAAATTGATTGAGAAACTGGAGCAGGATGATGATGTGCAGAAAGTGTTTCACAATATGGGGTGACCGATCTCCCGCCTCTGCAACCCACGACCTCTATTCGCTACCAATCGTTCATGATGCAGGAACATCCCATTGTATTCTTCGACGGTGTCTGTAATTTCTGCAATTACTGGGTGAATTTTGCCATCCGGAGGGATCCGGGAAAAAAACTCCGGTTCAGTCCCCTGCAGGGAGAAACGGCGAAACAGGTCTTATCCCCGTTCGGGATCAATCTTACATCACTGAGCACGGTTATTTTAGTGGAGCACCACAGGGTCTATACCCAGTCCTCTGCCGCGATCCGCATCTGCAAACACCTGAAAGGAGCCTGGAAAATTTTCTACGGCCTAATGATCATCCCGAAATTTATCCGGGATCCCCTCTACAATTTGATTGCCCGCAACCGTTACCGCTGGTTCGGGAAAAAAGATAGTTGCATGATCCCCTCGCCGGAAGTAAGGGAACGGTTCCTTCCCTGAAAAAAGTACCCTTATTCATCCAATTTTCGCAGGAGCAGCGACGTCAGGGCCGCCCCGGCAAAATAGGCAATGAAAACATACCCGTTACTGAATAACAAAGAAAACTCTTTAGGATCTCTTCGGAAAAGGCCCCGGTTCAGATAGAAAATAGCGAACAGGATGGCCACAAGTGAAATAATCAAAACCGCATTCCCCGCCCTTTTGTACAGGTCGGCCCGCCGGCCGGTCATTGATTCTGCCGCCCCGACTGTAAAAAAAGCGCCAAACACTCCTGTTACGACCCAGAGAACGATCACCATCAGGGAAGAGGATTGCATTCTGGTTACAATATCTGTAAATAACAGTATGATCTGAAGTACGAAATTGCCGATACAGGCAAGAACGGTCCCGATCACAAAGGCAAGCGCCATCTGCAAATTATATTTCATCTTCAAGTTAATCGCTGGAAAAAATCAGCCCCGGATGGCGTCCGCCAGCTTGTCCACGCTCAGGGCCCCGTAATTGAATGTATGTTTT
Organism: uncultured Chitinophaga sp.; assembly: GCA_964424155.1. Lineage (GTDB taxonomy): Bacteria > Bacteroidota > Bacteroidia > Chitinophagales > Chitinophagaceae > JJ008. The sequence goes on along the minus strand of CAYRHU010000002.1, from coordinate 19,593 downwards.
GAACCGTCAGATAATGTCACGATCACTCTTTTTGAAAGAAAACTTTTTTCCGTTTCCACGCCGCTGATCTCCCCCCTGGGTATTTCCAGATAGCCTTCGCTTCCCCATTTCATGAATAGGGCCTCGGACAGTAGTCCTTTCGCCGAAACGTCGAATTTGGCGTCGTATAATAATCGCTTATTTGTTACCGTGAGTTTACCGTTATATTTCCTCCCGCCGGGCGGGATATAGAGGATGGTCCAGGTATCGACGACCTGTTCATCAGGGGCCAGCGGGAACGGGAATTTTGCCATAGATACTGTTTGAGTTATGAAATATCTATCTCTCCCTTCATATAAAACACGCAATTCCCTCCCATCATCACCCGGTCGCCCCGCTGTTCGCAAACCAGGGATCCCCCCCTGCGGGAGAGCTGGCGGGCCGTCATGGTGGTTTTGCCCAGTTTAGCGCTCCAGAAAGGGATCAGCTGCGAATGCGCCGAACCCGTTACGGGATCTTCATCGATACCGGCGGAAGGAGCAAAAAAGCGCGACACAAAATCGGTCTCCTTTCCCGGTGCCGTGATGATCACCATCCGGTCTACCTTTTTCATCAGCGAAAAATCGGGCCGGCAGTTTTTAACCGCTTCCTCGTTCATCAGTTCCACGATATACTCCCGGTTCCGGTAAACCCCGGCGATCTCCGGGTTACCCAGCGAAGCCAGCAAATCACCGGGATATTCATTGATACGCTCCGGCGGCCAGGAAGGAAAATCAAGTTCAAGAATTTTTTTCCTCCGTGTAACGGTCAGCAACCCGCTTTTCGAGCGAAATACCACTTTTTTCTTTTTGGCTTTTATCCGCTCAAAAATCACCCAGGCGGCAGCCAGCGTGGCATGACCGCAAAGGTTGATCTCCATTTCCGGGGTGAACCACCTGATGTCATAATCGGCCTTTTTATCTTTTACGGGAACGAAAAAGGCCGTTTCCGCCAGGTTATTTTCCATGGCCACCTGCTGCATCAGGCGTTCGTCCATCCAATTTTTAAGGGGAATAACCGCCGCGGGATTCCCGGTAAATAATTTATCCGCGAAAGCATCTGCCTGGTAGATCGTGTATTTCATTCCATTTAATAAATAACAGGAGGCAGGGTTACCGGCGTAATCATTGCCTGCGCCAAGATTAAAAATGATTTTTGGGATATAGGGCTACCGGGCAAAACTTACCGGCAGCGATGTATTACTGGAGTGGTTCTTCCTTCGGGGCCTTTTTCTTTTTCTTCTTGCCGCCCTTATCATCATCCAGCCGGAAGGAGACTTTGCAGATGACGCCATACGATTTGATCTTCCCGTCTTTTACATGCACTTTCATATCCTTGACCCACACGGAATCGATATTGCGAATCGTTTTGGAAGCTTCTTTTACGGCTTGTTTCACCGCGTCGTCAAATCCGTTCTCGGATGAAGCGATCAGTTCTATGACTTTTACAACTGCCATGGTTAAGGTTTTGGGGTGAAGAATCGGGTTGAAAGTAAAAGATACGGATATTTTTCCGCAGGAAAATACTTTGGCGGAGAGAAAAACATGGAATCGTACGTTTTTAGCGCATAATCATGCAGGTTGAACCGTCCCCGGCTACTTTATTCTGCCATCATTTGTCGTATAACGGTTTCTATCTCCTCGGCGTTCGGTTTGCTGAAATAATCCCCGTCGCTGCCATAGGCCGGGCGGTGAGCCTTGCCCGTTAGGGTGCGGGGCGCCACATCAAGATAACGGTACCCGCCCTGTACTTCCATAACATGGTTAAACATGAAAGCGGCCGCACCACCGGGAACGTCTTCATCAACAAACAGAATGCGGCTGGTCTTTTTCAGGGATCCGAGAATGACCTGCTCTATGTCGAAGGGCAGCAGGGTTTGCACATCCACCACTTCGCAGCTTATACCCCGGGATTCCAGCGCCTGCGCTGCGTCCATTACAATGCGCAGGGTGGAGCCGTAGGAAACGATCGTCACATCCGCGCCTTCCCGGATGATCTCCGGCACGCCCAGTTTAACGGTATATTCGGTAAGATTGGAAGGCAGTTTTTCTTTCAGGCGGTAACCATTGAGGCATTCGATCACCAGCCCGGGATCATTGGCGCGGAGTAATGTATTATACATGCCAACGGCCTGTACCATATTTCTTGGCACGCACACATATATCCCCCGAAGCGCGTTGATGACCATTCCCATCGGCGAGCCGCTGTGCCAGATCCCTTCGAGACGATGACCGCGGGTGCGCACGATCAGCGGGCAGCTTTGCTGACCGGCCGAACGGTAATGCAAGGTGGCGGCGTCATCACTCAACGGCTGCAGACCATACAGAAGATAATCGAGGTATTGTATTTCCGCGATGGGACGCAGCCCGCGCATGGCCATCCCGATTCCCTGGCCCATGATCGTGAGTTCCCGGATGCCGGTATCAAAAATCCGTTGCTCACCGTGTTTTTGCTGCAAACCGCTGAAGCCCTGGTTGACATCGCCTATCTGACCGAGGTCTTCACCAAAAGCGATTACCCGGGGGTTGGATGCAAAGAGTTCATCGAAAAACCGGTTCAGCACTTCGAACCCGTTCACCTGCGGTGCATCCGGGGCGAAAACGGGTTTTACCTCCGGCACTTTCAGGGCGCTGCGCGGCCCTTCGTTATATAATTTTGTATTGTATAATCTTTTATTCTCTTCCTGCAGTTCCTGGTAATAATCCCTCGTCCAGTACGCGGCATCGGCATCACCGGCCAGCGATAAGGCCGAATGCAGGGCTTTCATCACATCCCGGCGCAGGGGCTCCCGGGTAGCCGTAAGTTCTGCCGCCATTTTTTCAAGGGCCGGTTTATTTTCAGGCAGGGACCTGGCCATGCTGTTGATGAGTTCCGCGGCGCGGGATACCTGCTCTTTTACGGGACCGATGAATTTTTCCCAGGCGGCTGTCTTGCCCTCACGGGCATGCTCACGGGCTTCGCCGGCGATGGCATCCAGCTCTTCTTCGGATGCCAGCGAATTTTCCATGATCCATTCTTTCATTTTCCGGATACCGTCCCATTCCCGCTCCCATTCCAGCCGCTCGGGCGACTTATAACGTTCATGGCTACCCGAAGTGGAATGACCCTGCGGTTGCGTGATCTCCTCTACGTGAAACAGGACCGGCGTATGCGTTCTCCTGGCCACCCCGATCCCTTCTTCAAAAGCTTCGCACATGCCCGCATAATCCCAGCCCCTGACTTTATAAATAAGAATACCGTTGGTACCATCGTTTTTCTGCATACCGCTCAGTGCCTCGGAAACGGATGATTTGGTGGTCTGGTATTTCTTGGGGACCGAAATGCCATACCCGTCATCCCAGACAAATACGGCCAGCGGAACCTGCAATACACCGGCCGCGTTGATCGTCTCCCAAAAATGACCCTCGCTCGTGGAGGCATCCCCGATGGTGGCAAAACAAACTTCTTCCCCGTTGCTGGACAGATTTTTGAATTCCCTGAGCTGACTGATATTCCTGAAAGCCTTTGAAGCAAACGCCAGGCCCAGCGCCCGGGGCATCTGGCCTGCCGTGGGGGCGATATCACTGGACACATTCTTTAAGCCGGTAAGATCAAGCCACTCCCCCGCTTCATTCACCATGGCTGTGGCGAAATGACAATTCATCTGGCGGCCGGCGCTGAAGGGCTCCCGAACGGGATCAGGATCGGCATACAACTGTGCAAACAACTGCTCGGCCGTGGCCAGCCCGGCAGCCATCATAAAGGTCTGGTCGCGGTAGTACCCGCTCCGGAAATCCCCCGGCCGGAAAAACTTGGCCATGGCTACCTGGGCCACTTCCTTACCATCCCCGAATATGCCAAATTTGGCCTTGCCCCCCAGGACTTCCTTCCGGCCTAACAAGCTGGTTTCCCTGCTGATACAGGCAATCCGGAAATCCCGGAGCACTTCCTCACGGAATTTTTCAAATGACAGCCCGTCGGGGTGACTTTGCGCGGTTTCGGCCGATAACATGGGGTCTGTATGTTCCATTGATCAAAAATAAGAAGATTAAAAGGCCCGGCTGCCATTGTTAAAAAATTGATCCGCAGCCATGCAACCCCTCTGGTAAATCCCGCTTCTTTACCGTAAATTTGGCCTCTTTAACAGTGAATATGCGGAAAACGGTTTTATTACTGGTATTTGTTGCAGGCTGCCTGGTGACCGGGGCCCAGGTGACAACCGTACAGGCTGACCATCTGCAGCTGAAAGAGACTTCCCACGATTTTGGAAAGATACCGCAGGGAAAACCGGTCTACTATCATTTCGAGCTCACCAACACGGGCACCACGCCCCTGAAACTCGACGATGTACATGCCAGCTGCGGATGCACCACGCCCGAATGGAGCCGCGAGCCCATAGCGCCGGGAGCCACCATGCGGATAAAAGTGGGTTTTAATGCAGCCGCGGAAGGCGGTTTTGAAAAACCCATCACAATCACCTACAATTCAAATCAAAGTAAACAGTTGATCATCAAAGGCACGGTTTGGAAGGCGCCCGAAGGAGCCGCCCCGGCCAATGCCGCGGTGAATTTTTTAAAAAAACAAACCTTTTAAACACTTAAACCATGAAGAAGATTTTTCTACTCGCCTCTGCTTTTATGTTCACTGTGAGCGCTATGGCTCAGCCCAAACCCGAGGATGTCATTAAGATGAACTCCGAAACACATGATTTCGGCAAGATCAAGCAGGGAGAGCCTGTAACCTACGTATTTGAGATCAAAAATATTTCTGACAAGCCCGTTGTCGTTGAAAATACCAGCGCTTCCTGCGGATGTACAACGCCTGAAAAGCCCACTGAGCCCATTCTGCCCGGCCAGGTTGGCAAAGTAAAAGTGGTGTACAATGCCGCCGCGGTAGCTCCTTTTACTAAGGATGTGTATATCAAACTGGCAGGGATCGATGCGCAGAAGATCGTTCATATCACCGGCGAAGTGCTGACCGCTGAAGCATACGAAGCCTATAAAAAAGAAAACAAGAAAGGCGGTGACGCTCCTGCCGCTAAAACGGCACCGGCCAACAGCAACAGCAATACCAAGCCTTCCTTTACCGGGAAACTCACCAATTCAAAAGGACAATAATATTTTTTATATTATCGCATTCACCCCCCGATTCGGGGGGTTTTTTTATTGTTTAATAGCGGCGGAAAACTAATAATGACATATAATGAAAATGCAATTTCTTACAGCATGGGAAATGCACTGTTCAAAGAACAGGCTTCTCCTGGATCAGACTCCCGATTCGGGTATGGATGTAACGATGAGCACCCGGGGAGGCCGCACTATCGCGCAGCAATGGATCCATATTCATAATGTGCGGCTGCAATGGCTCGAGGTTTGCGCTCCGGACCTGTACAAAAAATACAAAAAACTGGACGGTAAGACGCCCGTTTCCAAGGACATGATAGTCAAATCGCTCGACAGTTCCGCATCCGGAATCCGGGACCTGATGGAACGGGGCTGGGATAACGGGGGCAAAGTGAAAGGATTCCGCAACGGGATCATCCCCTTACTGGGTTATTTTATTTCGCATGAATCGCATCACCGGGGCAATATGCTGCTTACCCTGAAATGCTCCGGTGTCAGGATCCCCGATACGGTTAAATGGGGTTTGTGGGAATGGTCTAAATGAGGCCCCCCATTCTCCCGGTAATCAAAATGGCTTTTGAGGGGCCTGCATGTACCGGAGGAAAACCGGTGAACGCTCCACCAGTTTAATGATCTCCGCCTGGAACTCCTCGTTTTGCATGGCCGGGCCATTTTGCGAAGTGAAATAAATAACGACAAACCGGTTCCTCCGGAAATTAAAGCCCGGATCGGCAATATCTTTTTCAGAAATAACGATTGTAAAAAGTTTTGATTTTGACTTTGATGTTTCATCTCCCGTAGTGCCTGTTTTGGCGTAATAATACCAGGGCGATCCGTTCTTTAGCCGGGCCCCCAGCCTGGCCGCCGTTCCCCTGAAAAGAGCTTCCTTCATCCCGGTAAATACACTACCCCTCATGAGTGAAAGGTAATGGCTGTAACTGACCCCGTCGCCAACCGATGCCGGCACAAATCTCTTTTCTCCCGCGCCGGGGTTCAGGGTTAATGAGTAATCCCTGTTCTGGGAAACGAGTTTTCCATACGCATCCAGCATTTTAACGGGGGGGATCATCACCTGGCTGCTCCCTTTTACATGCCCGCGAAATGAAGACAGGAATACCTCATTGGGACGGTCTAGGTTCATGCCCCCACCCTTCTGATCAAACAGCGCGTATTCCGGCAGGATAAAACCCGAACGGTGTCCCGCATTCTTAAACAGGGCAGAATCATATTCCGCCGGGAAACGGTCAAACCCTGCTCCGTTGCGCCAGGTATGAATACCATAGTTACGGCGAAGCCCGATTGAAACAAATGAACTGTCGGATCCGAAATTAGCCCTCCCCGCGGCGTATCCCGGCCAGTTTTCAAAACCACTTAGAAAATAAGGTTGCCCTTTATAACTGAACCAGGGCCATTGCGCCGGACCCACCGGCCGCTCCCTGATAAAGTGTTTTAACAGCAGGGCTTCCAGGTTTTGTCTTGAATAGGATCCCAGGAGCAACAGGTTGGAATTATAATAATTATCGGAATAACGGATATAGTCCGATACGGAAGTGATCCGCCCGTTATTTTGCTCAAAATCATACTCGCCCACTTTTTCACCGCCGAATTGATCCTGTTTCCCCGAAAATCCTTCCGCCGCAAAAGCATCCCAGTCAAGATCCAGCTGGGAGGCGATGGCCGAGAATACGATGGGTTTAAGCGTGGACCCCGGTCCCGGGTTGAGCCGCATCAGGTTGATATTACCGGTCCTCCTGCGCAACTCGGATGGAGGAAGAAATTCATTCAACCCGCCAACCGCTTCCAGGAAAGCGGGTTTATCATTCGGGTCGGGACGTTCCCTGCCTTTTATATGATCCGGAATGGCCAGCAGCCGCCCGTTTCCGTCGGCTATGCAGATAGCATACTCGGCGCCCGTTTTATACGCCGTATCCGATGATAACATTTTCCTTATCCGGGCAGATAATGAATCGGTGAGACCGGCATCCATCGAAATGAATACGTTTTTGTCCCGCGCAGAAGGCCCGGAAAAATCTGCTGCAATGCTTTCGGCAAAATTTCTCGCCCAGACCAGGTTATTGCCCAGCGGATAATAATAATAGCGGCTGCCATTTACAAAATAGTTTTTCATGAATGCCTCCGGCTCCACCTGCAGGATGAGGCTGGAAGGGCCGGGACCGCTGATATGGATCCTGCCGGGGTTTGGCAGGGACAGGCTGTCGTTGATGGCAAGTCGTGTCCGGCCGGAGATTGTAGTCAGATCCAATACAGATCCGGTGTGATTGACCAGGCACAGATCTTCGTAAAGGTTCTCACTCACTTTTTTCCGGAATGCCAGCTCAATGCCCGGGGAAAACCGGTACTGCCGCTGAATTGTATAATTGCCCGTCGTAAATGTTTCAGCCCGTCCTTTCCGGGCATCCCATAATGTAATTTGATAACTCGAGCTGTCGCCAAAAACATTTCCCCTCCATAACTGCTGCAGGTGGGGCGGAGGCTCCACATGAAAATAATTTTCATTCACCGCCAGCCGGGGATTCCCCTCGTGCAGGTCGAGGTATAACATGTTGTTCGGGTTAATGTGCTGCGTAAATCCGGATTGGGAATACCGTGTCAGCTGGCTCAGTGTAAATGCCCCGGCATCGTGGAACGCGCCCGATTCGGTCAGTTCCCTGATCCGCTGCGACAAGAGCAGGTCTTTACGCGCAGCCGGAAGACGCCGGGTGGATTGCGCGGTGTCGATCCCGAGCAACAACGGTTGAATGCGTTGCTGAATAAATCCATCGAGGTCACGGGCCAGTTCCGCGACACCAAATTCCCTGTTATTGTTAAAAGCCGGTTTTACGAACAGCAGCAACAGGGCCAGCCCGGTAAAAACCACGGTACCCGGTACCCATTTCCTGGGGTTGGGATATTGCTGGATGGGGATCTTCCTGAAAAGGAGTATCACGGCAACGAGGAGCAGCGAAGGAAACAAAATGGATTGCTTGCTGAGTATGCTGCCGAAGGGCAGGTCCTGGCCAAAGAAGATATAGCGGCCTGTCGCCGCGAGTATCACCAGCAGCCCGGAAACAAAAATGTAATTCAGGATCGAAAAACCGGTGGTCACCGCGGGGTATCCCGGATTTACCCGGTTGGTGAAATCGGGATATAATTTATAAAATGAGGCCAAAAGGGTTACGGGCAGCAACAACAGCAGCGCGAATAGCAACACCGCCCATTTCCCGTGTTCCGCGATCAGGAAACGGCTGGTCACCAGGTCGGTTGCCTGCGCGTTGTATTTGGCACCCCTGTTCTGAGGAGCATGAGGCAGCAGTTGAAATCCTGTGCCATTCACCGCCGGGTTATGCCCGCCGCTTATGAATGTATTGATGAACCACTGGTTCTGCGCCGCGCGGATCACCGGTTCGTAGCTGTCGCCGTTTTCATAGGCTTTCCGTATCACTTCATCGGCGGGTGCTACCAGCACATCAATGCGGTATTTTGTCATCGCGGCTTTTTCCTGTATCCTTTCTTTTGGAAACAATAAAAAGGTGGCTGCAAAAACAACTGCCCCGGTCACGGGTACGGCGATTCTCTTTTTCCGGGTATTGAACAGGGACAAACGCCCCACGGCCAGGGCGACCAGGATAGCAACGGCGAGGCAGAGCAGGGTATACACAGCTGCCGGCATCTCCAGCAGGGCGGCGAAAAGGTAGGGTCCGTATATCAGGTTAATGACAAAAAGCGCCAGGTATAAAAGGGCCATGATCCCAAACCGGGATGCGTTCCCGCGGCTGCCCGACGATAATCCCGCGATGCTGTAATTGATGCTCAGGTAAGCCTCGTTGAACAATAAAAAATTAATGAACAACAACGCAAAACCGATATCAATAAATGAATATAAACCCAGCAGGCTCAGTGATAGCAGGAATTTCACCGGGTTGCTGATGAAGAGGTCCGGAGAACCCGATGTGGAAAGGGTCCACCAGCTTTTTTCCCCTGCGGCGACAAGGGGAGAAAACCGGTACGATATATAGGTGAATGCGAAATAAAAAAATATCAGAGCAATGGCCAGGTGACGGCAAACGGAGGCATCATACCCCGTTGCAACTACAAGTCCTCCTCCCGCGCACAGGAGCAACGCCCAACCTCCCCAAAAAGTCTTTTCACTGTTGGAGCCTGTCGCCAACCCGATGCGGACACGATTAGTGAACTTCTTCCATTGGTAAAATAAATCCGGTATTTGCGGGCGTGCCGCAGCTCCTGTAAATTTCCGGGTGTGCCGGGCAAGGAAACGAAACAGTTGCCGGAAAAGACCACCCCCAAAAATAAGGGCCAGCAAAAGGGTGGCGATAATGATTATGCCGAAGTTCCATACATTGTTCAGCTGCTGGATCGATGCCGTGTCCAGCTGCTCATAAGGCGGAAAACTTTTATACCGCCAGTAAAGAAAAAAACGGGTGCTGAGCAGCAGCAGCACGAGGCAGGATAAGAGTTGCCATACCCATTCAAACCGCCCGGCGGGTTTGACCAGCGCGGTGAAAAAAACCAGGAGAAAGAAAAAACCCAAACTGCCGAAGATCAGCCACTGCCAATCTGCCGGTTTTAATTGAAACACCCCGAATTGCCAGTAAAATGAATTCACAACCGAAAACTCCCATTCATGGTTGCCGCTGACCGCGGGCAGATAAAATTTCCCGTTCACTGTGAGCCGTACTGTTTCTCCCGAGCCCGCAAACTGCGCCCCGACCATCAGCGGGGTATGCGCTTTATCCTTCTGATAACTGAGCAGGAGTGGCCGGAAAAAAAGACCGCTGTCTCCTGTCACTCCGGAAAACAAATAACCTTCATTGAATACGGCGGGCAACTCAGCAATCTGACCCGGATCTGCGAGGAGGAATTTCACCACATCATGACGCCCCCATTCCCATTGATCCCCGGTAGAGGGTTCTTCGGTGAGCGGAAAAGAAACAGGGTACCGGTTCGCCAAACGGAAACTGTCCTGGCCCAGGCCGTAAACGAAATACTGCTGCCTGCCCTTTTCAGGAAACCCAACGCCCCACCCCGTTAACGCGCCATCCGCAAGGGGAGTCGAAAATGAAAGATCCGCCGGCGAAACATACTTGTTATCATACTGCACGGAGTCTGCGAAACGAAACAGCCGTCCTGAGAAAAAAAACCGGAGTGCCCCACCCCCGTTGCCGGAAAAATCATCCCGGAGAATAAAAATACCCGACAGGCAGCCGTTCAGTTTTTCATTGCCCAGCCAGCCCGAGTTCAGCAAAAGCGTGTCGTCCCTGAAAAGCTGCCATGCATCCTGGCCGCGTTTCAAGGGACGGCGGGTGATCCCGCCCGTACGGCCGTTAATGCGGAGTTCATAACTGTCATCCTTACGCGCAAATAAAGAAATAACATTTTGGCCGCTTTTTATCCTTACCGTATGCCCCTCCGCGGGAAAAGCCCTTGAGACCAGTTTCGTCCGGCCTCCGGCTGATATATAAAAAGGTTCCTCCGAATAGACCGACTCCAGCGTCAGCTGACCCTTGTCACGCCTGAACCGGAAACGGTTGAAGGCTTTTCGTTGCTGCCCGGCAGTGTCACTGATCCCCAGTTCCAGGCTCCCGGCCGTACGGAATCCATCGTGCCGGATGAAATGATGATCCAGGTTGCTGAACGATTTCCGGTGAAGCGGAGAGTGAATGTTGAAATATAAAAATGAAATGCAGGCCAGGAAGATCAGCAGGAAAACCAGGGCGAAAGAACCGCGGCGGTACCCTTTACGCGTTATACTGCGGTACACCCTTGCTCCGTAAATAAACAACAGAACAATGGCAAACAGGTAAAGGAAGGGGAGACTGGTTATGAAGGTCAGCATGTCTTACGACGGGTTTAGATTGGTCTCATCAAATACAGGATACGTAAGATTCTTTATGTTCCACTTATTCAGTGCCATTCGAAGCACCAGCGCCCGGCTGCCCGATTCGGTGTTCAACTGCTTAAGCAGTTCTTTGCGCAATGCCTGGCCGTTGGTGAGCGAACTGAATCGTTCTACCATCGTGCCGCCTACAGACAGTTCCCTTACCCGGAGATAGAGATATTCTATATAAAACAGGGAAAGTGATAAAAGCAGGTCGAAAAGCCGGTCGCGGTCTGCGTTATTCATCCTGGATGGATGGTTTTTATTGGAATCGGCCAGGGCCAGTACCGGTTTCAGGAATTTCTCATATGCATATTCCGCAACGGCTCCCTCTTTCTCCAGCACATTCTTTATAGCAAGCATTTCGTCGCTGCTCCTGTCATAACCCGGATAATTCTTCACTTTGTAAACTTCCCGCATGACCTGCTTCAGCGAATCGAAATCCTGCTGAATCCCGTTATAGGTTTTAATCACTCCCTTCAACTCTTCATTCTCGAGACCAGGTTGCCGGAACTCGCCCGGCAGGGATTCGCGGAATACGCCTTTCCCATTGACGGCTGCCCCATTTCCAGGGTCTGTTATCGAGCCGGGCAAAGGATGATCCCCCTCCGGTTCAAGCACGCGGAGTGTCCGCTTCAGGGACCTTCGTTGCCGGTAAAGAAGAAAAAGCGACCAGCCGCTCAGAAAGATCAATAATCCCAGCCCGGCTGCCAGGTAGCCCGGGATGAATTCATTTTGCGGGGATGTTTTTTCAGGAATTTTGTTGACTGCCTGAACCGGCGCGTACACCCTGATCAATGAATCAAGTTCGGAGCGGAGCAATACGGGATTCCGTTCCGTCCGCTCTTTTGCTGTAAGGCTGTCGGCGATCCGCAGTGAATTTCCCGGAACCTGCTGCGCCACTGAATCAAGGCTGATCGCGATGCAACAGATCCATAAAATCGTTTTTCTGTACATACTGATATTTTTCACCAGAATTGGAAATAGGAAAGCACTCCTTTTCTTTTAGGGGCGCCCGATGTGCTTACTGAAAGGGTTTCCCTTTCCAGGTCCCGGTGCAGGTCGGCCAGTGAAGTCATTTCCCCATCATAATGGGGAAACATGGATAATGCCTTCAGGTCGCCGGCCGAAGAAAAATTCTCCGGAAGGGGGGTTAAAACCGTGTACAGCGACCGGACATATTTCACCCGCTGATTTTCCATCAGCCGCAGGTAAATATCATCACGGGTGAAACACAGATCCATCGTCTTATTCTTAAAGGCTTTCAATACCTGGTTGTTTCTCCGGGCCACCGAGGTATTATACAGGATATCGTTTCCGGGATCGATCTTTAATCCCCGGTACAGCAACAGGTTATTATTGAGCACATCGTTGTTCCCGGCCAGCCCTTTTTTCCTGTCAACCGGTATCCCCGTGAAATCGGTGATCTTATAAGCGCCGCTGAATGCCCCGTACAGCGCGATATTCTTATTGTTCAGCTGGCGACCGGTGGGCAGCATTTTGATTCCCGTTCCTTCCGGTAAAAGCGATCGTAACGCGTGCTCCAGTTTTTCCCGGAGGATATCAAAATAAAAAGCACGGCCGCTGAGCATCACCAGTTTGATCCGTTTGCGTACATCGCGGGTAATGACATTCCGGATACTGGATACAATACTGTGCACGATGCAATCGGCAGCTTTGTGGATCAGCCCGGTAACTTCTTCATCCCAACGGATGTTCCGGTGCCGCAGGATGGCGTCCGTATAATTCAGCACCGTGGCCGGATCCCGGTGCAGGTTACTGACTCTTCGCTCGGTGCTGGGTGAATTTTCCTCGAGTTCGGCAAATGCGGTGAGACTTACCGCGCGCAAACTGCCGAACATTCTTTTCTGATCTTCCATCCGCTCCACGAATTGCAGCACATCGGCCGTCAGCTGCTGGTCAAGGATATGCCGGCTGATAAAGCTCTTAATGGAAATATCATTGTTGCCCGGGATCGCGCGGAGAGCCAGGGTAAGGTAATCCTCCGCGAATCCGTATAACAGGACGTTGCCCGCCGCGGCGAATCCGGTTCTGAAAAAACTGGAATAATTCTCGTTATCATCCGTTAGCAGCATCGAAATATCGGTCGTTCCCTTCCCGCAATCGATCACCAGCGCGATCTCGCCGTTGGAAAGCTTTACCTCTTCCGGGTGCATTTGCTGGTAACCCATGAATGCCGCATCGCTTTCGGAGATGGTTTCGTATTCAATCCCGGGTTCCCCGTGGCTGATCCCGAGAGATCGGAGGAGACCGGCTGTCTGTTGCCGGAGCTGGCCGAGCAAGCCGAATACATCCTGCTGCGTATAGATATTGGGAACGAGCAGGGTGACCTGCAAACCACCTGAACGGAATTCCGGCTTGGTGCGAAGGATCAGTCGCATCAGGCGGAGGATAATGGCGCTGATGAGTTCCTGCTTGTGCGAAATGATGCTATAGTCCTCGGGTTCGTCGCCCACCTCGAGCTGAAGGCTCTTTTCAATCCCGAGTTTCAGGTTGGGAATGATCTCATACTGTTCGTGGAAAGCATGTTCCGTGGCCGCCACCTCGGCCCGGCTGATGAAAAGTCTTATCTCGTCCTCTTCCGGATTATCCGTGAAGTTGAACGGAAAATTTTTTCTATCCCCGGGAGTAATTTTTTTCCGGACTGCATAAAAGGACCGGTAAAGATTCGGCTGACCCGGTTCATGATTCAAAAAATCCTCGCGCCGGTACTGGGTTTCCCGGTTATAGGTCCGCAGGCAGCTGATCATATTTCCAAGGAGGTCATAGGGCAGTATGGCGGACTGCGGACCCCCGTTCCGGTACGCCACCTGGCTGGCTTCGCTGCCGAAATCAATGACCAGGTGCTGGCAGGCTTCTGCCCGTACCACAAGAAATTCCAGCCAGGTCGAAAAAGATTCCGATTCGCCGAGTTCCAGGCGTATCCTGATACGCAACGGTGTTTGCCGGAAAAGGAACTGGTAGATCCCGAGCGTAATCCTTTTCTGACCGGCCAGGTAATCGAGCCGCAGACCGGAATCCTCATCGATGAAACTGTCCACCTTGAACTCAATGGATCTGCGGAACAGCAATTCAAATCCATCCTCGCAAGGCTGTACGGAAATATGGCATTCTTTCAATGGTATGTCCTGTCCCGCCTGGGGCGCCAACTGTGTCAGCACGATTTGATCGGGGTCCTCCAGTGTGATGAGGGGGGTCAGGATCCTGTCGCTCGCGCCGATCACAAAATTAAAATCGGGTTCGCGCTTGTCACCCGGTTCCAGCCGGGTGATGAAATACCGGTCGCTGCGTACGAGACAGGGTAGATAGTAGAGTGCCATGCCGGAACGGGTTGAGTTTATTTAAATGATTATTTCCTGGATTTCCCTTCGGGGCAAAACCAACGGTCATTTGGATTGCCGGACCCATTTTCCACATCGGAGGAATAACAGAAATTGAACGCTTTCGCACGAATGGAAAGAAAATTGGCCGAGATGCTGTCTGCATGAAATACGAAGTCCTGTTTCCGCACCTGCATTCGGTCGTAAGGCAGGCTGTCGAAGCGGAAAGTGTCCGTGTTCATGTTTTTACCGTTTTTCCATAGCCGCAATTGTACGACGGCCTGGTCGATCAGCATACCTGTAGCATTGTCAATACTCAGTTCCAGGTGCATGAAACGGTGGTTGGACCCCTTTACTTCTTTGTCCGCGCGCAAACGCAGGAACAGGTAATCGGGCCAGTTGTTCCGGAGCCGGAGATTGTTTTTTGTATTCTTATCAAGGGACCGGTCGCGGGATGTTTCGATTGCATTTACCAGCGAATCGAAATCCATCAGAGGTACATTGGCGGGCCGCGGGCTCACAGTGGTCAGCGGTTCACCCGGTTCCCAGCGGGCACTGGAAAAATTGAAGGCGAGCATGGTTCCGGCCAGCAGGACGATCAGGAAAAAAAACCGTTGCAGGCGCCTGGCATTATTCCGCCTGCCGGCCAGGGCGATCCCGTTTGATGGGGGTTGCTTCGCTTCCTTTTCAAACCCGGGATGCAGACGGAGTAAAGAAGGATAATCGGTCCATGCATTCGTGCTGAACATCCAGATCCGGCAATGGCCGGGCGTTGCTGCGGAATGAATAAGGGAAAGAAGTTCTTTTTTTGAATGTACCTCCCTGACCCCGTTGGTTCCGTCGGTGAATAAGTATCTATCCATCGTGGACCGTTGTGATTTATAGTTGGGTAGAAAGGGTCAAATAGGCGATGATTGCAGGAAATAGAACGACAGGGTCCGGGTTATCTTATTACTGAATGGCTGGAAAACCAGGTTACAACAATATTTTAAGAAATGCGCCGGTTACGGCGGGGCGGCCGGAATATTAAACAAAAAATTAGCGCCGGTTACATACTAAACCCAAGCCATCTCAAAATTCAATTACAATAAATTTTGCCGGGAAGACGGAAAGAATCATGTAACCGATACAAAACTTCCGGCCTTACCGGCTATAAATTCTTATGAGACAGGTACTAAAAAAACCGGGACGGATATCCGCCCCGGCTGCCATGAAAATTAAAAACACTTTGTTTATTAAAAGGATCCCGAAGGAATGCTTAGCGGGTTGGTCGCATTGAAGTACATCAGTTTGTCCATTTGCTTATTGGCCACATCATCGAGATACACCGCGAAAGCCACCCGCACCCGTTGCCCGTAGAGTTCCGGGAACATCTTGAAGGGGAAGAACAGTTCGAGCCTGTCGCGCACCGTTTTGTTATAGGTAACTTTTGAATTCGGAAGCAGGTTCATTTTCATATACACGGCCAGCGCCCCGCCCCAGTTGAAATATTTGTTACCCGTCTTGAAATAATACCCGTTCTCATCGGCCAGCCGGGCAACAAAATACACTTCGCCGAGTTTTGAATTGGTCTTCAGGTCAAAGGCCGGTTTGATCACCAGTCCGCCCCGGTATGCGTCATACGTGACATCCAGTTTGGTGAAATTGCTGATATCCACTTTGGGCACCACTTTCGCGGCCGCCGTATTGGGCCTGGGATATAATGCGGCGATAAGTTTTTTGTCGCCCTCCGATAATTCAAAATTATTTTTCACGGAATACCCGTCGGTTGTTTCCCAGGTATTGATCGCATAGTGCATGATGGATTTGGCATCATAACGGGTGCCGTTGGTATAGAACTGGCTGCCCACTTCAAACACATTGAAATCCACCTGTTGCTTTGTCCAGCCCTGGGTTTGCCAGTAGTACTGGTAAACCGAGTCGGTTCTCTTCCATTTGATCGCTTCGGGATAGCTTTGTTCATGAAGCAGTCCCAGCGCATGACCGAATTCGTGGATCACCACCCGGCGCAGTTCGGGCAGGTTCCAATGGTTGGGATCCTCCCGCATTTCAGCACGCAGGTGATCAAACGTGTATGGAGGCTGGATACCCTTTTTCTTAACCCGAGCCAGGTAATATTCCCCGTCGGCAAAAGCCAGGGTGTCGAAATTCATGGTTTGCTCCTGTTGCGAACGGAAATTGGCCTCGGTGCCCACGGCGGAGTTATGTCCAAGACCCGCGCCCAGTTTGATCCGGATATGTGAGAAGCCGGCGTTATCGGGTAAAAACCGGAAAGTGATATTCGCGTACTTTGTCCATTCCCGGGCGTTCATCATCACTTTATCCCTGAGCATCTTGCTGCCACCGGGCATGAATTTGATCAGCAATACGGAACCCGGCTCCCAGGTATGGTAATTATCCGCCATGCCCCTCGATTTGACGGTATCGGGTCTTTCGCCGAACATGGCCTCCCCGACAAGGGTGGTGCAATTGGGGCGGGGCAATCCCTGCGACATTGACACCCGGGTAAATCCCGCCAGCATCAATCCAAAAATTACTAGTCTTTTCATTGTACGTACGATTTGTAATATGGGTCGAATTTAAAACGAAATAGGTTGTACGCACATACCGGGCAGAGGGTATAATCATGCGTTCATCCAAAAAAAAGCTGAAGCTTTTTAAGGCTTCAGCCATTGAATGCGGTGAGGGAGGGATTCGACTTGCAGGCCGTAGCTTTAGCGAAGGCCTGATGCAGACCGTAGCTTCAGCCAAGGCTTTACGCAGGTCTTTTACTGATTAACTCAGATTTTTATATAAGATGCCTTTTCTTAAAAGCTCTTCCGGAACCTGATTTCAGGTACTTTTCGAATTCAAATGCTTTTCTTCGCTCATTAAATACGCAATACCAGATCAGTTCAACCGGAATCCGATCCCTCGTGGCTTCAACATAGCCACAATTATGTCGTTTGATTCTATCTTCCAAAGAACTTGTACACCCAGTATACAACCCTCCGTCCGAACACCGCAACACATAAACATACCACATTTCGAATTGACAATTAAACTCCCCTCCTTATAAAGCAAAGGAGATTGATTCTGATAATCGAATTAGTGGTAGCAATGAACGAAAGTATTGGACTTCAATAAAGAAAATCCAAGTCACAACAATAACCCTAAAGTAATTCTTCCATTCTATTACAAAGTTATGGATAAAATGAAACCGCAGTAGCACAGGAATGAGCTGGGGCCATTGATAGTAAAATGAAACCCGTCTCCGCCCCGGAATCAATTACGGCTAAAGTTATTAAAAAACGCAGTAGCCTCAAATTCATTAGCGGCTATAGTAAAATGAAACCCGCCTTCGCCCCGGAATCAATTACGGCTATAGTTATTGAAAAACGCAGTAACTTCAAATTCAGTAGCGGCTATAGTAAAATGAAACCCGCCTTCGCCCCGGAATCAATTACGGTTATAGTTATTGAAAACCGCAGTAGCTTCAAATTCAGTAGTGGTTATAGTAAAATTAAACCCACCTCCGCCCCGGAATCAATCCGGGGCTACGGCGGGTAAAGCGGTGAGGGAGGGATTCGAACCCTCGGTACAACTTTAAGGTCGTACGACGGTTTAGCAAACCGTTGATTTCAGCCACTCATCCACCTCACCGGATGAATTAAAAGGGCAGCAAAAATAAAGATTCTAACGGGCAAATCCCAAAAACAAATCCCAAATTCCAATGGCCGGTGGCAAAGGAATCCGGGATTTGAAAAATGGCATATCAAGAGGCCTACATGGCCGCCAGTTGTACTTTTTGCTGGAGTTCCAGGACATTCTCCCGGAACACCCCGTCTGTATCCATGAGATCTTTCACCGTCTGGCAGGAATGGATGACCGTTGTATGATCACGGCCGCCGAAATGCTCGCCGATCGTTTTCAGCGAGTTCTTGGTAAAGGCCTTGGCCAGGTACATGGTGATCTGCCGGGCCTGCACGATCTCCCGCTTACGGGTTTTCTGCAGGAGTTTATCGTATGGCACGTCGAAATATTCGCAGACCATTTTCTGGATGGTCTCGATCGTGATCTCTTTACTTGATGATTTGACGAAATTGCGTAACACTTTTTTAGCCAGATCCAGGTCGATCTCCCTCCTGTTAAGCGAAGATTGTGCCAACAATGAGATCAATGCGCCCTCCAGTTCCCTGACATTATTGCTGATATTATAAGCGATATATTTCACCACCTCCTTCGACATTTCGAGCCCGTCGTTCTTCATTTTCTTTTCCAGGATCTCGATGCGGGTATCATACTCCGGCACCTGCAGGTCGGCGCTGAGTCCCCAGCGGAAACGGCTCAGGAGCCTTTCCTGTACGCCTTCCAGGTCTTTGGGCGATTTATCAGAAGTAAGCACGAGCTGCTTATGCGACTGGTGCAGGTGATTGAAGATCGCGAAGAACGCATCCTGCGACTTTTCGGCTTTGGCGAAAAACTGCACGTCATCCAGGATCAGTACATCAATCAACTGGTAAAAATGGATAAAATCGTTGATGGCATTGTTGCGGCTGTGGTCCATGAACTGGTTGATGAACTTTTCGGAACTCACATACAGCACCACCTTGTTGGGGTGAAGCCTTTTCACCTCATTTCCAATGGCCTGTGCCAGGTGCGTCTTGCCCAGTCCCACTCCCCCGTAGATCACCAGCGGGTTAAAGGAATTGGCCCCTGGTTTTTCCGCCACCGTTTTACCGGCCCGGCGGGCCACCCGGTTGCAGTCGCCTTCCACAAAGGCCTCGAATGTATAAATGTGATTGAGCTGCGGGTCGATCTGCATCTTTTTCAGACCCGGAATAACGAAAGGATTCTTGACAGGATTATTTATGACTAATGGGAAATCCATCTCGTTATTTGAAAATGTTTTGAAACCCTGGCCGCTGACATCCATCGTCACGGGTTTGTTCCGGCTGTTGCCGCTGTCGACCATGATCCGGTATTCCAGCCGCGCCTCTTTGCCGAGTTCCCGCTTCAGCGTCTTCGCTAATAAATTTACGTAATGTTCTTCGAGATACTCAAAAAAGAATTGGCTGGGAACCTGGATGACGAGAACATTATTTTTGAGAGAGACGGGTTTGATGGGTTCGAACCAGGTTTTGAAATGCTGCCATTCAACGATGTCCTTGATGATCTTTAAACAATTGGTCCAGATTTTTTCAGCATTCTTCTCCATCAGATTAGTAAGCAGTTTATGTCGGGTTAACTATAGTCG
>CAYRHU010000001.1:40349-92843 GCA_964424155.1 uncultured Chitinophaga sp. | reverse complement strand
ATCCTGTATCGCCTGTTCCACTTCCTGCCAGGTGTTCATCAGGAAGGGACCGTAGGCCGCGATGGGCTCGTTGATCGGCTCGCCGGAGAGGATGAGCACGATGGCGTCACCAATCGCTTCGAGTTCGATTTCCTCCCCGTCATTTTTGAACAGGACGAAATGATCGGCCGGCACGTCACTTCCGTTGATCTTTACGCTTCCTTCAATCACCAGCAGGCCCGTATTGTATGGAGAAGGGAAACGCAGCGTGGCCGATCCGCCTTTTTTCAGTTTCGCGTTATATACATGCATGGGCGTGAAGGTGGAGGCGGGACCTTTCACGCCGTTAAATTCGCCTGCGATGATCTCGATAAAGCTGTTGCCATCGGCCAAAACGGAGCGGCCCATCATCGCGTTGGTGATCTCCTGGTATTTGGGCGGGGTCTTTTTGTCTTTCGCCGGTAAGTTCACCCATAACTGCACCATCTGGAAGGGTCCGCCGGTTTTGCTGAATTCCTTTTCATGGTATTCCTTGTGAAGCAATCCCGAACCTGCGGTCATCCACTGCACATCACCTTCCCCGATGATCCCGCTGTTGCCGGCGCTGTCGTGGTGCGCGATACGCCCATGATAGGCGATGGTCACAGTTTCAAACCCCGCATGCGGATGCACGCCCACGCCACGGGGTTCGGGCGACGGGGCGAATTCGATCTTCGAACCATAATCCATCATGAAGAAAGGGCTCATTCTTTTTTTATCGATCAGCCTTCCGCCCGGGAAAAAACTGTGTACGCGGAACCCGTCGCCCACCATATGCGGCGGGGGAGGGGCGATGATGTACTCGATCGTTTTTTTTGTTGCCATAACAGATGCATTTAAACACGTGAAATCACAATAGTTTTTTTTGCCGGGAAGACGGGAGGACGGGAAGTGTTTAATTCACGGTATGACTTTGCCTCCATCCATTTTCCCGTCCACGTTTATTTCAACATCGGAACTTCCATCAGCAATATTTCGGTATCGCTGTTGGCGATTATATCGATCCGGTCTGTGTCACTGATGCCCAGGCCATCCCTTCGCTCCAGTTTTTCGCCGCCGATCGTGGCCTCGCCTTCGATCAGGAACGCATAAATCCCGTTCCCTTTTTTACGCAGGGAATAGCTGGTCCGGAAATCCTTATCCAGTTTGCCCAGGCTGAACCAGGCGTCCTGGTGAATCTGTACGCCACCGTCATTTGTTCCCAGCGGTGAAACAACGGTCAGCAAATGGTTATGTTTATCCGCATCCCCGAAATTCTTTTGATCGTACCGGGGCAGCACGTTTCGTTTGTCCGGGAACACCCAGATCTGGAAAAATTTCACTTCCTCGTCGCGGTTCCGGTTCTTTTCCGAATGCTGTACACCGGTCCCCGCGCTCATCACCTGTACGTCGCCTTTCCGGATGACCTGGATATTACCCATGCTGTCCTTGTGTTCCAGGTCGCCCTGCGTGGGAATGGAGATGATCTCCATGTTGTCGTGTGGATGCGTGCCGAAACCCATTCCGCCTGCAACGGTATCGTCGTTCAGCACGCGCAACGCGCCGAAATGAATCCGATCCGGATCATAATACCCGGCAAAACTGAACGTATGATACGAATCCAGCCAGCCGTGGTGGGCATGTCCTCTTGTGTTTGCTTTATGGAGAATGGTTTTCATTGCGAACTCCTTTATTTAAAGATTTAAAAAAAAGGTTACCGGAACTATTTTCAGGGAACCATGACCTTTTCATCCACCACTTTTTCCGCCAGCCAGAGGAATTCGGTGATAAAGGTATGAACGGAGTTACCGAAATTCTCGTCCAGCAATTCTCCTTCGGCACTGAATTTCTTATCTACCGCCGGGGTAATGAGCATATAGGGGGATGTGATCCCGAATAATGCTGGAACAAGCAACAGCAATTGTTGCGAGGCCCTCATCCCACCCATCGCCCCGGGCGAAGCCGTTACGATACCAAAGGGCTTGCGGTGCCTTTTTGGGAAATGATCCAGGAAATTCTTCAGGGCGGGAGAATAGCTCCCATTATATTCCGGGGTTACCAGGATATACGCGTCCGCATTAAAAATTCTTTCCGCGAGGGGTTGGAACTCCACCGGCGCCTTGTCGGGTGCTACCCATACGGATTGAACGGGAGGGATGTTCCAGTCCTTCATATCGATGATACTGGCTTCATGGTCACTGTTCTGATTTATCCAGTCACGCAGGTGCAGGGCTACCCGGCGTGTTACGCTGTTGGTTCGGGGACTTCCGGAGATGATCTCAATTCTCATTTTTTAGGGTTTGTGGTACAAAGGTATTAAATCAATGTTTAAACATCAAATAAATCTTGTTCACTAATTGTTAAGGTTGGGTCTGCGTCTCATAACTGCCTTATTTTGAGGGCGGGAATACTGTTCCTGAATGCGTATTTTCGAATCCTAAACCTTCAACAATGCTCAACAGGAGAAAGTTCATACAGGCTTCGGCATTTACCGGTCTCGCTACCGCGTTCAGTCCGCGTGTAAATGCCACCCGCACCGGTGCGGGTATAAAGGGGAAACCCATCGTGATCTCCACCTGGGCGCCCAATGTAAAGGCCAACGCGGCGGCCTGGGAAATACTGGGATCCGGCGGTCGCGCCCTGGATGCCGTAGTGAAGGGAGTGCAGGTGCCCGAGGCCGACCCTACGGATAACAGTGTGGGGTATGGCGGGCTGCCCGACCGCGACGGGAAAGTAACGCTCGACAGTTGTGTGATGGACGAGAAGGGGAACTGCGGTTCCGTGATGGCGATCGAACATATCATGCACCCGGTGCTGGTGGCCCGGCTGGTGATGGAAAAGACGCCGCATGTGCAGTTAGCGGGGGATGGAGCCCTGCGGTTTGCCCTTGAGCAGGGATTCAAAAAGGAAAACCTGCTCACCGAAGCCAGTGAAAAGGCCTGGAAGGACTGGCTGAAGAGATCGGAGTATGATCCCATGCGTTCGGTGAAAGAACTGGAGAAAAAGATTGAGAAGGAAAAAAAGGATGATTATCCCTGGCCAGCCGCCGCATTAAATCATGATACGATCGGCATGGTGGCCATGGATACACACGGAAATCTCGGCGGCGCCTGCACCACCAGCGGCATGGCCTTCAAGATGCACGGAAGAGTGGGCGATTCACCGATCATCGGCGCCGGCCTGTTTGTAGATAATGAAGTGGGCGCCGCATCCGCAACCGGAGTGGGCGAGGAAGTGGTAAAGATCTGCGGGGCGCATACGATCATCGAAGCCATGCGCCGGGGACTTTCTCCCGAACTGGCCTGTAAAGAGGCGATTCGTCGTATCGTAAAGAATAACGGGGCTAAAGCAAAGGACGTGCAGGTGGGTTTTCTGGCCATCAATAATAAGGGACAGCACGGCGGTTTTGCGGTGCAGAAGAATTTCACCTATTGCGTGACCACGAAGGAGGGGACGAAGGTGGTGCAGGTGAAGAGCTGGTTTTAGTGAGTCGGGAGACGGGAGTCGGGAGTCGGGAGTCTGGAGCCAATATTAGGGAAAAATGGTTTATTATAGGGGTGAATTGAAAATTGAGAATTGATCGTTGAGCATTGAATATTTTTTAATCAGTTAGCCATACAAAAAGTGAGTTTCATCATTGAAATAGCCACGTCCGATTTTGTGACCACCCGATCCGCGGTGGAGGGCGGAGCCGACCGGATCGAACTCTGCGCGAACCTTTATGAAGGAGGCACGACCCCGTCTTATGCAACGATCCGAAAATGCCGGGAGGCCTTTGCGGTTTCGTTGTACCCGATCATTCGTCCGCGGGGCGGAGATTTTTTATATACGGACGAAGAATTTGAGATCATGCTGCAGGATGTGCGGCTTTGCAAACAACTGGGTTGCGACGGGGTAGTGACCGGCTTATTAAACAGCGACGGCGTTATTGATGTACTTCGTACTGCAAAACTGGCGGAAGCCGCCTACCCGATGGGGGTGACCATTCACCGGGCCTTTGACCGTTGCCGGGATCCTTTCGGGGCGCTGGAACAGATCATAGAATTGGGTTGCGAACGGATACTCACATCCGGTCAGCAACCCAGTGTAACGGATGGCGTTCAACTGGTCGCGGATTTGAATCGGCATGCCGGAGAACGCATCATCATCATGCCGGGCAGCGGGGTGCGAAAGGAAAATATTAAAATGCTCGCTGAGAAAACCGGCTGCACCGAATTTCATTCCTCCCTCCGGGAAAAATCCGCCAGCCGTATGGAATACATTCATCCGGCTTTTAAGGACTCAACGGAATCCTATTCCAATAACGCGATCAATCCCGAAGACGTGAAGGCGCTTCGGGCGGCATTGACCGGAGAGTAATATTATTTACCTGTTCCCGATAATAACTGGCTGTTATATGAAAAACATCTTTTATTCTCTTTTCATAACCCTCTTCTTTCCTTTCTTTTCCGATGCGCAAAGAAATTACACGGAGCTGGTCAATACATTTATCGGCACCGGCGGGCATGGGCATACCTATCCCGGCGCCAGCATGCCCTTTGGCATGATGCAACTGAGCCCGGATACCCGGCTGGAAGGATGGGATGGCTGCGGGGGCTATCATTACAGCGACAATAAGATCTACGGGTTCTCCCATACCCATCTCAGCGGCACCGGGATACCGGACTACTGCGATATCCTCTTCATGCCCTTTACCGGCCCGGTGCAATGGGATAATAAGGATTATGCATCCCCGTTTTCGCATGCGAATGAAAAAGCGTCACCGGGTTTTTATGAAGTGCTGCTGGATAAACACCAGATCAAAGCGCAGTTGTCCACATCGTACCGGTCCGGCATGCACCAGTACATTTTCCCCGAAGGCACCGCCACGGGAAGTATATTGATCGATCTCGTACACCGCGACCAGGTACTGGATTCATATATCGAGAGGGTGAGTGATACCGAATTAAGAGGATATCGCCGCAGCCGGTCCTGGGCCAGGGACCAGACCGTTTATTTCTACGTAAGGTTCGAACGGCCGATAAAGGAATTTGTATTGCAGGGGGTGGATGACCTCGATATGAAAAAGCATGTGAAACAGGACGGAAAGAAGATCAGGGCCTATGTATCCTTTGATCCGGGTACCGGAAATATCGTTCGCGCCAAAGTGGGCATTTCCGGGGTAAGCATGGACGGAGCGAAACTGAACCTGGATACGGAAATTATGGACTGGAACTTCGACAGGCTGAGAGAAAATGCCACTGCGGCCTGGAATAAGGAACTGGGAAAAATTGACATCAAAGGAGGCACGAAGGATCAGCAAACTGTTTTTTATTCCGCTTTATATCATACCATGCTCAGCCCGAATATTTATACCGACGTGGACGGGCAATACCGGGGCACCGATCTGAAAGTGCACCAGGCGGAGAATTTCACCAATTACACCGTATTCTCGCTTTGGGATACTTACCGCGCCTATCATCCGCTGATGACGATCATCAACCGGGACAGGACCCGCGACTGGATCCATACGTTCCTGGCGCAATACCGGAACGGCGGGATGCTCCCGGTATGGGAGCTGAGCGGCAATGAAACATTTTGCATGATCGGGTATCATTCCGTACCCGTGATCGCGGATGCCTGGCAAAAGGGGATCCGTGACTTTGACCCGAAACTGGCGCTGGAAGCCATGCGTTCTTATGCGGAAAGCGATCGCTACGGACTCAGGCATTATGCCGAAAATGGATTCCTCTCCAATGAAAAAGAGCATGAGAGTGTTTCCAAAACGCTGGAGTACGCCTACGATGATTGGTGCATCGCGCAGTTCGCCAAATGGACGGGTGATACGGCTGCCTATAACACTTTCATAGAAAGGGCGCAGTTTTATAAGAATCTTTATGATCCATCCACCGGTCATATGCGGGGAAAACTGGAAGCGATGTGGTATTCCCCCTTTGATGCCCGGGAAGTGAATAATTTTTATACCGAGGGCAACAGCTGGCATTACAGTTTCGCGGCACCGCAGGATATCGAAGGACTGATTAGCCTGATGGGTGGAAAAGCGAAATTCGCGGCGAAACTCAACCAACTGTTCACCGCTCCATCTCAGCTCACGGGCCGCGACCAGGCGGATGTCACCGGCCTGATCGGTCAGTATGCGCAGGGTAACGAACCCAGTCACCATATGGCGTATTTGTTTTCCTATGCGGGCATGCCCTGGCGCACGGAGGAACTGGTGCATAAAATCTGCACGGAATTTTATACCAATTCCCCCGACGGACTGATCGGGAACGAAGACTGTGGCCAGATGAGCGCCTGGTTTGTGCTGAGCGCGATGGGATTTTATCCCGTTTGCCCGGGCGACGGGAACTATGTCATCGGCACCCCCCTGTTTGACGAAGTGGCGATCAACCTGGAAAACGGTAAACGATTTGTGATCTCCGCTAAAAGATCAAAACCGGGCGATTTTTATGTTCAGGGGACAAGACTTAACGGAAAGGAACACACGAAAACATTTATCCGGCACGGGGACCTGGCCGGCGGTGGAGAACTGCTGTTTCGTCTCGGTGCTGCTGCCGCGCAAACAAGAGGCAGGCCAAAACAGGATATTCCTTCTTCTTCCATCTCCGGCCGTCAAATAGTGCCCGTTCCCTTTTTTGATATGATCAGCAATAAATTCAGGAAGCAAACACAGGTAAAACTCCGTTCCATTGCACCGGGAGCCCGTTTGTATTACCGGATCATGCGGCCCGATATCCGTTCGGTTTTTGTACCGTATCAGGGACCTTTTACCATTTCGGCCAATACACAGATCGACGCTTACACAGTGAAGAACGGGGTGCAGAGCAAGATGATCTCCCAGCATTTTTTCCGGATGCCGGAAGACAGGGATATTAAAATTCTTTCCAAAGTACACCCGATGTACACGGCAGGCGGGCCAGACGCGCTCGTGGATGGGGTACTCGGCACCACCAACTGGAGAACGGGGGAGTGGCAGAGTTATTACGACACTGATCTCGTCGCGGTGATCGACCTGAAACGGCTGCGGAAAGTGGAATACGCGGGCGTGCATGTTTTACAGGATGTGAGCCCCTGGATACTTTACCCGAAAGAACTCATTGTGGAGATCAGCGCCGACGGGATGAGTTTTAAGGAAGCCGGTAGGGTAACAAACCATAAACCCGCGACTGAAGGTCCCGCTGAGATACAGGAACTGGGTGTGGCTATCAGCGGTATGGCCCGGTATATCCGGATCAAGGCGGTGAATGGCGGTTCCCTGCCGGGCTGGCATGAAAGCGCCGGGAGTCCGTCTCATCTTTTCATAGATGAGATCATCATCCGGTGAATCAGCTTTTCCGGAGTTTCATTTTCTTCATGTATTCCGCATCGAGCCGAACGGCTTCCAGGGGGGGATGCGTGGGGTAGGCCTCCTGTTCAACGATATAGTATTTCATCCCGTTCTTCCTGGCTGTCATCAGTATCGTCGCGAAGTCGATGCTGCCCGTGCCGATATTGCAGGTCGCTTCCCTTTTGGTGGCCCCTTTTTCCCTGTCCTTGATATGGCAGAGCCGGTACCGTCCTGGATATTTTTTAAACCAGGCTGCAGGATCCTGCCCGGCCACAACCACCCAGTAAATATCCATCTGGTGATCGACCAGTTCAGGGTCCGTTTCCTGCATCAGCAGATCCTGCGGAAAGACACCGTCGATGGCGGTGAAGGTACTTTGATAACCATGATTGGCAAACCGGATCCCGGCCTTTTTGCAGATCTCGCCGCATCGATTGAAAAGGGCCGCATGTTTTTTAAACTCATCGATTGGTTGACTGGACCCCGGCCAGTTATAAATCAGGTATTTCATACCGATCTCCGCCGCATCGTCCACTTTTCTTTCAAAATCCTTGTGGATATCGCAATGTGAAGAGATCATCGTCATGCCCAGGTCATCCATGAATTTTTTGAACCCGGTGTTCTTCATGCCCCAGAACATCCCTTTGGGGCCTTCATAACTTTCGATCTGTTTGTAACCGTAGGAAGCCACTTTTTGCAATACCCCTTTTGTGTCCCCGGGCAGATCATCCCTCAATGTATAAAGCTGGAGCCCGAATTCTTTCACTTTATGGCAATCCGGCGCCATTTCGTCCAGGGAATAAAACCGGCGGGGCAGTAAAACCGATCCCAGCGCCACGCTGCCGGTGATCTGTAAAAAATTTCTTCTGTTCGTTTTCATAATTTTTGATTTAAGGATCAGGCCCAGGCCTTTTCGCCTTTATTATAAGGCACGTCGCCATCATATCGTCCCGGCACGGGATTATACCTAAGGGTTTCCGTGGCGCCTGTTTTTGAGGTGAAAAATCCGGAGAGGGTCAGTTGTTTCATCATGGTATAATAATGAGGCGGTTCGGCCCTGAATTCCGTTTGATCTTTCCAGGGAAGTACCTTGTTGACTTTATCGTGCGCTTCCCGGGCCGTTTTGTTTCGTTCATCCCGTTGTTTGTTATATTCCTTCGCCTCTTTTTCGAGTGATACCAGCAGGTCGTGACGTTGCTGCGGACTGCATTCCATAAAGGATTTGTCATTCGCTTTTTTACAGGCCTCTTCCAGCGCGGTGATCCCGGCCATAAATGCCTCCTGTTCCGTTTCCGTATAACAGTCGGTTACCATGATTTTCATGAACTCCCCGATCTGCGCGGCTTTGGCGCCGGGCGTGTTCGTGGCTGGAATGATCGTTTCACCGATCTCATCGAGCAGCGAAATATGCGCCCCGGTGAACCCGGCATCCGCTTTCGCGCCCGTTTTGCAGCCGCTCAGGAATAGTTCACCGCCTACGACGGCGCCACCCGTTAATACGGCCACCAGTTTCAGTAATTCACGTCTGTCCATGTAATTTTTTTAAATGAGGTTTAAAGGTTGCCTTTCTTTAATTCCGCAACCGCGTAATCCGCCGCCCGGGCCGTCATGGCCATATAGGTGAGCGAGGGGTTCACGCAGGAGGAACTGGTCATGCAGGCGCCGTCGGTGACAAAAACATTCATCGCATCCCAGACCTGGTTATGCGCATTGAGCACGGAGGTCTTCGGGTCGCGTCCCATCCGGGCCGTGCCCATTTCGTGAATACCCATGCCCACCGCGTAGCCCCAGTCGAATTCGTTGACGTCTTTCACTCCGGCAACGGTCAGCATTTCAACCGCATCTTTTTTCATGTCTTCCCGCATCTTTAACTCGTTCTCTTTCATTTCCACGTCGAAGTCGAGTACCGGCAGCCCCCATTTGTCTTTTACATTTTTATTCAGCGTCATTTTATTACTGTGATCGGGCAGCATTTCGCCGAAAGCGAGTATGCTGAATGACCAGTCGTCGGAAGGTACGCTGAGCGCTTCTTTCAAGGTGGCCCCGATGGTGAATTCCGCCACCTGGATCCCGCGCCCGCGGCCGGCCCCGCCCTGGTAACCAAACCCGCGCAGGTAATCCCTTTTATCATCATAGATATTCCTGAACCGCGGCACATAAATGCTGGTGGGTCTTTTCCCGAAAAAATATTTATCCGAATAACCTTCCACTCTTCCACCCGCGCCCACGCGGAAATGATGGTCCATGATGTTATGTCCCAGTTCCCCGCTGCTGCTGCCCAGTCCGCCGGGCCAGGTGTCCGTGGCGCTGTTCATGAGCACCCAGGCGCTGTTGAAGGCCGATGCGCAGAGAAAAATGATCTTCGACTTGAATTCGTAAGTCTTGTTGTCCACCGCGTCCAGCACTTCCACACCCGTGGCTTTTTTGCTGTCCCTGTCATACAGCACCCGGGTGACAATAGAAAATGGCCGGAGGGTGAGATTGCCTGTTTTCATCGCGGCGGGCAGGGTGGCGCTTTGCGTGCTGAAGTAAGCGCCGAAGGGACAGCCCCTCCAGCAGCGGTCGCGGTACTGGCAATTCGTTCTGCCCTGTTCGGGTTTGGGTTCGGTGATATTCGCCGCACGACCCATCGTGATGATCCGGCGTCCTTTATAATGTGCTTTTATTTTAGCCGCCAGGTCCTTTTCCACGATGTTCATCGGCATGGGGGGGAGGAATTCACCGTCGGGCAACACTTCCAATCCTTCTTTCATGCCTGATATCCCTGCAAACCGTTCCACATGACTGTACCAGGGAGCCAAATCATCATAGCGAATCGGCCAGTCGACCGCGATACCTTCCCTGCCATTCGCTTCAAAATCCCATTTGTTCCAACGATAGCTGTGACGGCCCCACATCAGCGATCGTCCGCCTACATGATAACCGCGGTACCAGTCAAACCGCTTGGTTTCGGTATACGGATGGTCCTTGTCGCTGCACCAGAAATCAAGATTTGTTTCGTTGAGCGGGTAATCCCTTTTTAAGACGGGATAATCTTTGATCATCTGCTGGGTGCGTCCGCCGCGGTGCGGGAATTCCCAAACATCTTTATTGGTGTTCACATAGTCCTTGATATGCTCAATATTCCTTCCTCTTTCCAGCAGCAGCACTTTCAGCCCTTTTTCCGTTAGCTCTTTGGCGGCCCAGCCTCCGCTGATCCCGGAGCCGACTACGATGGCATCATAAATTGTTTCCGGCATGGCTACTAATCGGGTTTATTGTTTATGGTTTATAGTTTATGGTTTGCTGTTCACAGATCGATATTTTCCGCCAGCATCCCTCCTGCGCTTAACTGTCGGAGGGCAAGACAGTATAAGCAAATAGTTTCTGGCATATAGTTTCTCAAACATCACAGATCCGGATAGCTTTTTTGAGCGCCGCTAACTTATCCTTTTTTTCCTTCCCGGTTGGGATGAATTCCTGCGCCACATAGCCCTTAAATCCCGTTGCCACGATCGCTTCCATGATGGCCGGGTAATAGAGTTCCTGCGACTCATCGATCTCATGACGGCCGGGTACGCCGGCGGTGTGATAATGACCGAAATAGGAATGATGGTCACGGATGCTGCGGATGATATCGCCTTCGTTGATCTGCATATGATAGATATCGTACAGCAGTTTGAAATTGGGCGACCCGATCTTTTTACACAATTCAATGCCCCAGCTGCTCTTGTCGCACATATAATCCTTGTGATCCACCCTGCTGTTGAACAATTCCATTTGTACGACCACTTTATTCTCCTCTGCCAGTTTCATGATCTTTTTTAATCCTTCCGCGCAGTTGTTCAGTCCTGTCTGGTCATCCATGCCGTTGCGGTTCCCGCTGAAGCAAATGAGATTGGTATAACCGGCCCTGGCCACGAGCGGGATCGCTTCGGTGAAATCCCTGATCAGCCAATCATGGTTTTTGGGATCGTTCCAGCCCTGCGTTAGACTGATCTTGCCGGCCGTATAGCACATGGAACAGGTGAGACCGTGTTGTTGCAATACGGGCCAGTCTTTCGGCGCCAATAGGTCGATGGCTTTTAAACCCAGTTTTTTCACTTCCAGGCACAATGCATCAAGCGGGAGAAAACTATAGGTCCAGGAACAAACGGAATGGTTGATACGGCCTTTGAGTGCAAGCGGTTCATCCGGGGAAGTAACGGACGCCACTCCTTTCGCGGATATGGTCATTCCGGCCATTATCCCTGCTATCGATCGTATCGCGGTTTTTCTTTTCATCGTTAAGCGGCCGCTGTTTTTTTGTCGTTGCGGAAGAAGGCAAAGAATAAAAGGGCCACTCCCGCGGCGAACAGGCAGGGGAATAACCAGATGCTGCGCCAGTCGTGGAGTCCTTCCGCTGTTTTATATTTATCGACATACATGCCTGCCAGGTAAAAACCGATATACATGCCTACACCGTAGGTGGCGAGGGTAATGAGTCCCTGGGCGGAAGAGCGTACTTTCGGGCCGGCCTTATGATCGGTGTAGATCTGTCCCGTTACAAAAAAGAAATCATAACAAATACCATGCAGGATGATACCGGTATAGAGCATCCAGATATTTGCGCCGGCATCACCATACGCGAAAAGCGCATACCGCGCCACCCAGGCCAGCATCCCGATCAGCAGCATTTGTTTGGTGCCGAAACGGGCGAAGAAAAGCGGCATCAGGAATAGAAAGACCGTCTCGGCTACCTGGCCAAAGGTCATTTTTCCCGCCGCGCCCTCCATCCCGGCTTCGTTCAGGAAGAGGTTGGTCTGACCATAATAAAAGGCCAGCGGGATACAGATTAGTATGGACGCGATAAAGAAGACCAGGTAATTCTTATCCTTCAGCACTTTCAACGCGTCCAGTCCCAGCATTTCCCCTACGGTCGTTTTTTGACCCGCTTTGGGAGGAGGCGTATTAGGTAGAAAAAATGAGTAAATGCCGAATAACCCGGCAACGGCCGCGGCGAGTTGGAAGGTGCTATTCAGCGCGGTGGGATCTTTTTCCCAGGCCATCCACCAGATGATGAGCCCCGCCACGATCCAGCCGATAGTGCCCCACATCCGGATCCCGGAAAATTCCTTTTCGGCGCTGCTTACCTGTTTCAGCGCGATGGAATTGACCAGCGCGAGGGTGGGCATGTACAATACCATATAAATAAGGAGGAGGCTGTAGAAAGAGCCGAAGGCATCCTGCGTGGCGATGACGTACAGCAATACGGCCCCCGCCATGTGCAGTACTCCCAGTATTTTCTGTGCCGCAAAGAATTTATCCGCGATCATCCCGATGATGAAGGGGGCAATGATGGCTCCGAGGCATTGCGTGCCATAGGCCAGACCCGTTTGTCCTCCCGTAGCGCCGATATTTCCTTTCATGAGGTAGGTGCCCATGGTGACGAACCAAATACCCCAGATAAAGAAATTGAGGAACATCATGAGGGAGAGCTGGAAGCGTATCGTTAGTTTCATATGGCGAATGAAGCGGTACCGTGTTGAATTATTGGCGAACAGAAAACTAAATGTACTATTTTTAGTTTCACATTCGGGTGTCATGAAGATTTTTTTATGACCACATACATTTCAAACGTTTGCGATGATCAGCAGGAAACTACGAATGGGTATGATCGGCGGGGGGCCGGGTGGTTTTATCGGGGCCGTACACCGGCTGGCGGCGAACCTCGATGGGGAAATCGAACTGGTTTGCGGCGCGTTCAGCAGCGATCCTGAGCGATCGGCGGAAACAGGCCGTACACTGGGGCTTGATCCCTCACGTGTGTATGGATCGTATAAGGAAATGATACGTTCTGAAGCGGCATTACCCGTTTCAGAACGTATGGAATTTGTCAGCATCGTTACGCCCAACCACCTGCACTTTGAGCCCGCCAGGCTGGCTTTGGAAAACGGTTTTCATGTCGTGCTCGATAAACCGGCCGCATTTGATCTCGCCCAGGCGCTCCAATTAAAGCAACTGGTGGCGGACACAGGAAAAAAGTTTTGCCTTACACATACGTATACCGGCTACCCGATGGTAAAAGAAGCCCGGCAACAGCTGCTCAGCGGAAAATTCGGAGCTATCCGCAAAGTGTATGTGGAGTATCCCCAGGGATGGCTAAGCCGGTTCCTGGAGGGGGAGGGGAACAAACAGGCGGCCTGGCGAACCGATCCGGCGAAAAGCGGTGTGGCCGGCAGTATGGGCGATATCGGCACGCACGCTTTCAACCTGGCGGAATATGTCACCGGTTTACAGGTGCTGAAACTTTGCGCGGATGTGAATACGGTGGTACCGGGAAGAAAACTGGATGATGACGGCGCCGCCCTGCTGCAATTCAGCAATGGAGCCAGCGGTGTGCTGATGGCGACCCAGGTGGCCGCCGGCGAGGAAAATAATATTAAAATTCGGGTGTATGGCGAATGGGGCGGACTGGAATGGAAGCAGGAAGATGCCAATTCGCTGCTCGTGAAATGGCCCGGCAAACCCATGGAGGTCTGGCGCACCGGTACGGGATATGTCAGCCGCTTCGCTTCCCATAATACCCGCACACCACCCGGTCATCCCGAAGGTTACCTGGAAGCTTTTGCCAATCACTACCGAAATTTCACCCTGTGTATTAAATCGGAAATGGAAGGAGCCGCACCGCAAGAGGAGTGGCAGGACTATCCCGGGATCAACGATGCGGTTCGCGGTATGCTTTTCATTGAAAAGATTATTGAGAGCGGAAAGAGCGATCAAAAATGGATATCACTGGAATAACCATCCCTCCTTCGCTTGTGTTCCAGCCTTCGCATTCGCTACGGCTGGCAAGCCGGAGGGCAAGCCACTATGGAATAAAAAAAATCTTCTTTCATGACTACCATCAAAGGCCCCGGTATTTTTCTCGCGCAGTTTATGGGCGATGCGGCTCCGTTCAATAATCTGCGTTCCATTTGTCTCTGGGCGGAATCGCTGGGTTATACGGCCGTGCAGATCCCCACCTGGGACAGCCGCTGCATCGATTTGCAAAAAGCGGCGGAGAGCCAAACTTATGCCGATGAAATAAAAGGCATCGTAAACGAATGCGGTCTGGAGATTTCGGAATTGTCAACCCACCTGCAGGGTCAATTGGTGGCCGTGCACCCGGCCTATGATTCTTTATTCGATGGTTTTGCGCCGGCTGAACTGCGAGGCCGCTATAAAGAGAGAACGGAATGGGCCGTACAGCAGGTGAAATACGGGGCAAAGGCTTCGCAAAACATGGGACTAACGGCGCATCCCACCTTCAGCGGCGCGCTGTTGTGGCCGATGTTTCATCCCTGGCCGCAGCGGCCGGCCGGACTGGTGGAAGAGGGGTTCCGGGAACTGGCCAAAAGATGGCTGCCCATCCTGGATTATTTTGATGAATGCGGGGTGGATGTATGTTATGAAGTGCATCCGGGGGAAGATCTCTTCGACGGGATCACGTACGAGCTATTTTTAAAGGAAGTGAATGATCACCCGCGCGCCTGTCTCCTGTATGATCCTTCTCATTTTGTTCTGCAGCAACTGGATTATTTGCAGTATATCGATCACTATCACCAACGCATACGCGCTTTTCATGTGAAAGACGCGGAATTCAATAAAACCGGGAAACAGGGAACCTTTGGCGGATACCAGGGCTGGGCCGGCAGGGCCGGTCGCTACCGCAGTCCGGGCGACGGGCAGGTTGATTTCAGGACCATATTCAGCAAACTCGCGCAATATGATTATAAAGGCTGGGCGGTGATGGAGTGGGAGTGCTGCATCAAACATCCGGAAGAGGGAGCTAAGGAAGGGGCTGAATTTATAAAAAAGCATATCATCCGTGTTACCGACAGAGCCTTTGATGATTTTGCGTCAGCGGGTACCGGACGGGAAGCCAACAGGAAAATTCTGGGATTGGATTAGGGTCCCGGTCTTAAATTTGCACAGATTCATATAACCAACAATTACATCAGGATGAAACTATTTTTTCTGGCTTTTATTTTAAGTACGGCCCTGCTTTCCTGCGGTGGCGGGGATGACAAAAAAGGGGAGAATGAAAAAAAGAACAATGCGGAACAGAAAACCACAAGCCCCGACCTATCGGAGAACCCGGATTACCAGAAAGGACTCGAACTGATCGCAAAGAACGACTGCCTGACCTGCCACAAAGTGGATGAAGTGCTGACGGGTCCCAAATACAGGGATGTGGCCAATAAATACGCGGGACTGCCTGATACGATTATCAGTCACCTGGCCGGCAAGATCATCAGCGGCGGTAAAGGTGTATGGGGAGAAGTTTACATGACCCCTCACGCGGCCTTGTCGAAGGAAGATGCGGAGGCCATGGTCAAATATATTCTGTTATTAAAAAAATGATACATGCGGAGAACCCATTCGTACCTGGCCGCTGCGGCGTTTGCCTGCAGTTTGATTTATTCCTGTTCACCCACTCAAAAGACAGGGGCCGGTGAAACGGCGCTGAACACGCTGACCCGGCAACAGGAAAAAGAGGGGTGGCAATTATTGTTCGATGGAAAAACGACCCGCGGATGGCACCGGTATGGCGGCGCCACGTATGGAAATGTGTGGAGGGTGGATGACGCGGCCCTTCTTTTCGATCCGGCCGGTAAACCGGAAATTAAAGACGTGTACAGAAACAGGGATGCGGATATTGTATCGGATGAAGAGTTTGACAACTTTCACCTCAGGATCGACTGGAAGGTGGAACCCGGCTGCAACAGCGGGATCATGTTCCTGGTGCATGAGGACAGTTCCCGCTATAAAAACATGTGGGAGACAGGACCTGAAATGCAGGTAGTGGATAATGAAAGACATCCCGACGCGAAGACTCCGACACACCGGGCGGGTGATCTGTACGATCTAATCGCCTGTTCAACCGAAACGGCCAGGCCCGCGGGGGAGTGGAACCAGGCCGAGATTATCTTCAACAGGGGCCAGCTGGATTTTCATCTCAACGGCATGAAAGTAATATCCACCACCCTGTGGGATGACAACTGGAAGAAACTGATCGCTGGCAGCAAGTGGAAAGGATTTCCCGATTTCGCTCTCTATAAAAAAGGCCGGATCGGGTTGCAGGATCACGGGAAGAAGGTGTGGTACAGGAATATTATGATCCGGAAACTGTAGACAGTCGACAGTCCACAGTCCACAGTCGACAGTCCACAGTCGAGAGTCCACAGTCAGATCACTATAGTTTGGTATTAACTACTGGGTACTCAAAACCTGCAATTCGTAACCCGAAACACTAAACGCATAGCTCGTAACTCTTCCCGGGCTTTCATGCCGCCATTTAACTGGATAAACGTAAAGTACCCGGATTAACGTTTTCTATGTGTTCTTCTATGTGCCTTATGGCCTATGTGGTAAAAAAATAAATACTATGTTCAACTTTATTCCACCTGAACGATCTTGATCACGTTGGTAGGCAAATGCAGGTGAATCGGCGTACTGCCCGTGCTGACCATCACATCGCCCTGTTTTACAAATCCTCTTTCGCGCAGAATTTCGATCTGGTCGGAGAAGATATCATCCAGGCT
Source organism: uncultured Chitinophaga sp. (assembly GCA_964424155.1). Taxonomy (GTDB): domain Bacteria; phylum Bacteroidota; class Bacteroidia; order Chitinophagales; family Chitinophagaceae; genus JJ008. Next base: position 75,974 of record CAYRHU010000001.1, on the reverse strand, counting down.
TTCTTCCTCATCATAAAAAAAAGCCCGCACACCCCAGCTCAGGCTCAGCTGGTTGACCAGCGAACGTTCTTTGGTGAAAACATATAAAAGGGATTTGGGCCGGTAACTGCTCAGCATAAAACCGGTATACCCGCTTTGGGTCATGCCGATGATGGCATTGGCTTCCACATCCTGCGCCAGTTTACAGGCGTTGTAACAGATCGCGTCGCTGAGAAAGGAGGGCGACTTGGACTGGGGCCTCAGCATTTCTTCCCGGTTGAAATCATAAGCCTTGGATTCCACTTCGAGGATGATCTTTGTCATCGTTTCCACCACCAGTCTCGGGTATTTCCCCGTGGCGGTTTCGCCGCTCAGCATCACCGCGTCGGCACCTTCGAGCACGGCATTGGCCACATCGGTGATCTCGCTCCGGTTGGGTTTGGTACGATCGATCATGCTTTCCATCATCTGCGTGGCCACGATCACCGGTTTGGCGCGGTGCAGGCATTTTTTGATGATATCCTTTTGTATCAGGGGAATTTCCTCAATGGGCAGTTCCACCCCCAGGTCGCCGCGGGCGATCATGATGCCATCGCTTTCCACAATGATGTCGCGGATGTTTTTCAGCGCTTCCGGCATTTCGATCTTGGCGATCACTTTGGCCTTACAGCCGGCTTCCTTCAGCCTGGCTTTGAGGTCGGTGATGTCTTCCGTGCGGCGCACGAAGGAAAGGGCCACCCAGTCCACCTGGTTCTGGATCATGAAATCCAGGTCGGCCATGTCTTTTTCGGTCAGGGAAGGGAGTGAGATCGAAGTGTCGGGAAGATTGACGCCTTTCTTCGGATACAAGGTGCCACCCAGCAGCACTTCCACTTTCACATCCCGGTTCTTTGTTATTTCTCTAACCACCACTTCCAGTTTCCCGTCATCAATAAGTATTTTTTCACCGATGCGCACATCCCGGTGCAGGTCGGGATAGGAGACATAGATCCGGTGCCGGTTGCCTGTTATTTTTTCGCTGGTAAAATAAAACTGGTCGCCTTCCCTCAGATTGATCGAGCCGCCTTCCAGTTCGCCCACGCGGAGCTTCGGTCCCTGGAGATCGGCCAGGATGGCGATATTGTAGGGCTCGGTTTTATTGATCTGCCGGACATACCCGATGATACGGGCCTTATCCTCATAATTGCCATGCGAGAAATTCAGCCGGAAAACATTCACGCCCGCCTTCACGAGTTCCAGTAACTGTTCATACGAATCGCTGGCAGGCCCTACGGTGGCTACGATCTTGGTTCTTTTATAGGCATGTTGTATTCCGGCCTGCTTGTCGAAATTCTTATGCAGGTATTTCTCAATGTTTTTGCTCATGATTGGTGTTGTTCTTTGTGCAGATTGACCCTATTTGGCGAACTGTTTTCAGGAAGCCAGGATCTTAACGATCCGCAGCCATTCATCGCTGATCTTTCCCTTGTTCTTGACTGCTTCCTGCAGCGGGATATAATGCATTTTATTATTCATGATACCGATAAAGACATTGTGCCTCCCTTCCAGCAGTGACTCCACCGCGTGGTACCCCATCCGGCTGGCGATGAGCCGGTCGAGGCAACTGGGCGCCCCGCCTCTTTGAATATGCCCGAGAATACAAACCCGTATCTCCGCGTTGGGGAGTTCGGTTTTTAAAAGGGATTCCACTTTGGTGGCGCCCCCGAAGTCATCTCCTTCGGCCACCACGATAAGGTTCACCAGTTTTTTACGCCGTTCCTTTTCCAGCAGGGAGGTGATGATATCATCCATATTGGTCTTGCGTTCGGGGATCAAAATGTTCTCGGCACCGGTGGCGATCCCGCTATGCAGGGCGATATAGCCGGCATCCCGTCCCATCACTTCGATGATGAATATCCGGTCGTGCGCATCCATCGTGTCCCGGATCTTGTCGATGGCTTCCACCGCCGTATTGACGGCGGTGTCAAACCCGATCGTGAAATCCGTTCCGTTGATATCTTTATCGATCGTGCCCGCGAGACCGATACAGGGCATGTCGAATTCCTTGCTGAACTGCACTGCGCCCCGGAAAGAACCGTCGCCCCCTATGATCACGAGCCCGTCGACCCCCCGGCGTACCAGGTTCTCATAGGCTTTTTTCCTCCCTTCATAGTCATAAAACTCTTTGCTTCGCGCGGTTTTCAGGATCGTACCGCCCCGTTGTATAATATTAGCCACCGAGCGGGAATCCATCCGGTAAATATCATCTTCGATCATGCCCTGGTACCCCCGCATGATACCATACATCTCCAGTCCGTGATAAAGCCCGGTACGCACCACCGCACGGATGGCCGCATTCATCCCGGGTGAATCGCCTCCGGAAGTAAGTACGCCGATCTTCGATACTTTCTTGCCCATTGTAATGTTTAAACCTGCAAAATTAGGTATTTGTTTTTTATGTGTCTTAGATACATACTAACAACTGTTTGGATCCTTTTGTTTAATTGGGGTTTCCTTAACAGGAATACCCGTTTGCACGGATGGTTTTTTTTAAAGGAGCAGGCTAGGTTGTGTTAAATTTTCATTATGCGAAAAATAATTCTGCCTGTTTTTATCCTCGTTGCCACCCTAACATCGGCTCAATCGGATACCAGCCTGCTGCTGCGCGCCTTTCCCATTACGGATTATATGGTTGACCTGAATGATACGGTCAAACTGGTACAGGTACACCTGCCCGATGATGTGATGCTGAAAGAAAAGCAGCTGGGTCTGGTACGCGGGGTGTACGACGGCGCCGTTAAGGATACCGTGCAAAAAGGATATGGCCGCTGCCAGCTGATCAAGGGCAATTATTATTATTTCTCTGTCGGTAACAACAGTAGCGGAAGTCCGCTCAAGGCCGGCGACCTGCTTTACACATTCATGGAAAAAGGAGATATCTATGATGGCTGGGCGCCGAAGATAGCCGGTCATTTTATTCGCCTGCTGAATGTGCAGGGTACCCCGTTTTATGACCGGTATGATGTGTTCCGGTACTGGAGCGGGGAGAATGACCGGCAACTCCTCGATTCGATGGTGCAGGACATTCAGTTTACGGGAAATTATTTTATCGAAAATGAACCCTCCATGAACCAGCACATAAAATCCGGTTATTACCAGGGTCGTCCGCTCCTGAATGTCATGCGGGAATGCCGGGTTGAGGACCTGCAGGAATTCCTTTCCTATATCCTGGCCAGGCCCCGCCTGTATGCCGGGAATGAGTGGAAAATTTCCGAGATCTTCGCCACCTGGCTGAGTTCGGGCGCTCCCATGGTGAACCGGTAAGGAGTACCCGTTTTTTTTAAACCACTCATAAAATGACACCCGTTTCTTAAAGCTTATCCCATAACTTAGGAGAATAAAAAATTCCGGTTATGAAAAGGATTGCCTTCATTTTCTTTTTCTTTTTACCCGCCTGGGTATGTGCCCAACTCGCCTATCCTGTTACCAAAAAGGGAGAAACCGTCGACGATTACCATGGAACCAAAGTGGCGGATCCCTACCGATGGCTGGAAGATGATCACAGCGAGGAAACCAAACAATGGGTGACCGAGCAAAACAAAGTGACTTTTGGTTACCTGGATAAAATCAGTTACCGGGCCGACTGGCTGAAGCGTTTGGAGGAAATCAATAATTACCCCAAATATTCGTCTCCTTCCAAAAAACAGGAGTATTACTATTTTTCCAAAAACGACGGATTGCAAAACCAAAGCGTCGTATATCGTCAGAAAGGATTAAACGGGCAGCCCGAAAAGGTGCTGGATCCGAATAAGTTTTCAGATGAAGGAACGACCAGCCTGGCCACTTTCTCGCTGTCCAGGAGCGGCCGTTATGCGGTGGTGGGAAAATCAAAAGGCGGCAGCGACTGGAGAACTTTTCATGTGATGGATATGAAGAGCCTGAAATATTTTCCCGATTCGCTGTCATGGGTTAAGGTGTCGGGCGCTTCCTGGCTGGGTGACGGATTTTTCTACAGCCGGTATCCTGCGCCGGAAAAGGGAAAGGAACTTTCCACGAAAAACGAGAATCACCAGGTTTATTTCCACAAAGTGGGCACTTCGCAGGATAAAGATCAACTGGTTTATGAAGACCCCGCCAACCCGCAGCGGTTTCATTCCGTGTTCACCGACGAAACGGAGCGGTATGTGTTTCTCGTGATCAGCGACCGGGGCAAGGGCAAGATGGGCAATGCACTCTGGTATTATGCCAGCCAGTCGGGCGATAAAAAATTCAAACCGATCATTGCCGAAGCGGGTGAATACAATTATAATTTCTTAACGGAGTTCGCGGGCCGGTTCCTGGTGCTCACCAACGACGGTGCCCGGAACAATCGGGTGGTATCTATCGACCCGAACCAACCCGGACGGGAGAACTGGAAAACCATCATCCCGGAAAAACCCGAAAACATTTCCTCTGTATCGGCAGCGGGTGGTAAACTGTTTATAACCTATATGAAGGATGTCACCAGCCGCGTATATGTGCATAACCTGAGCGGTAAACTGGAAAGGGAAGTGGAACTTCCGGCGCTGGGTTCCGCCAGCGGGTTCGGCGGAGAGCGCTATGACAAAGAGGTTTTCTACACCTTTACGTCCATCACCTTCCCGCCCACGATCTACCGCTACGATATCGCGACCGGTAAGAGTACCGTTTTCCGGAAACCGGAAGTGAAATTCAACCCCGAGGATTATATAACCGATCAGGTTTTTTATCCCAGCAAGGATGGAACAAAGGTGCCCATGTTTATTACGTATAAAAAAGGGATGCAACCAAACGGGAAGAATCCGACTATGCTTTTTGGCTACGGGGGGTTCAATATCAGTGTCAGCCCGTCATTTTCACCCTCCCGTATCGGCTGGCTGGAACAGGGTGGTATATACTGTATCGCGAACCTGCGCGGCGGCAGTGAATATGGAGAAAAATGGCATGAAGCGGGGATGCGGTTGAATAAGCAAAACGTGTTCGATGATTTTATCGCCGCCGGCGAATACCTGATCAATAACAAATATACGTCAACAGATTACCTCGCCATCAATGGAGGATCAAACGGCGGACTGCTGGTGGGCGCCGTGATCAACCAACGTCCCGAACTGTTCAAGGTGGCCATCCCGCAGGTAGGCGTGATGGACATGCTGCGTTTTCAAAAATTCACGATCGGCTGGAACTGGATCGCCGAATACGGTAGCAGTGAAAATGCGGGTGATTTTAAAAATCTGTACGCGTATTCACCCATCCACAATATAAAACCCGGAATTAATTATCCGGCTACCCTTATTACCACGGCAGATCATGATGATCGCGTGGTGCCCGCCCATTCATTTAAGTACGCGGCCACCATGCAGGAGCATTACCGGGGAAACAATCCGTTGCTGATCCGGATCGATGTCAATTCCGGTCATGGTGCGAGCAACCTGAAAAAAGGCCTGGAAACACTGGCGGATATCTATTCATTCACATTCTATAATATGGGAGTGACTCCTAAATTTGATTTTAACAAACCGGCGGAGAAAAAAGCGTTCTGACCCGGTCAGCTATGCAGGTGGCTGGTTCATCGGTTTATAAAAAGATATGACTACGGCGACACGGAGAATTGAGTTTTTTTCTTCGTGACTTTATCTCTTAGTGTCTTTTTGATTCAAACAGTAAAACATGAGCATATTGATCACCGGGGCCAATGGGTTTCTCGGTCATTATTTAACCGGGCTGTTGCTGGAGAAAAAATATGAAGTGATCGCGACGGGACGGGGCGAATCCCGGTTGCCATTTGGCGGGATGCCCGGGTTCCGGTATGAGGAAATGGATTTCACGGATGCCGATGCAGTTCATCGCATCATCGAAAAATACCGGCCGGCCTTTATCGTGCATGCCGGGGCAAGAAGCAAACCGGATGATTGCGAACTAAACCGGGAACAGGCTTTTCAATCCAATGTGCAGGGTACGCGTTACCTGCTGGAAGCGGCCAAAGAAGCGGGGAGTTTTTTTCTTTTTGTATCCACGGATTTCGTGTTCGACGGGGAGAAGGGCATGTATTCGGAAAACGATGAACCCCGGCCGGTGAATTATTATGGAATGACCAAGTGGATGGCCGAGGAAGACGTGCGCCGCTACCCTCACGAATGGGCCATTGCACGAACCGTACTGGTGTACGGTAAATCGCTTTCGGGACGGGACAATATTCTAACCCGGGTTAAAGAAAAACTGGAGAAAGGAGAGGAGTACCGACTCGTAAACGACCAGTTGCGCACACCTACGTATGCCGGGGACCTGGCCGCCGGAATCACGGCCATTATCGAAAAAAGAGCCACGGGAATCTTTCACCTCTCCGGCACCGATATACTTACTCCTTACGAGATGGGCTGCCGGGCAGCGGATTTCCTGGGGCGGGACAGCTCGCTGATTAAAAAAGTGACGGCCGGGGAATTTACCGAACCGGCGCGCCGCCCGATGAAAACCGGATTTGTGATTGATAAGGCGCGAAACATCCTGGGTTTTTGCCCGGTTCAGTTTGAAGAAGGACTCCGGAAAATTTTTTCCTGATCAGAAATAAAAACTGAGGGAACCCTTGACGAAAGCCGGTATGCCAGGTGTGTAATGGATCTCGGAAACCGGCCCCGGTTCAAAGAATAACCTCGATTCCGTATCAAATTGCGCCTCTCTCCATTTACTGTTCAGCAGGTTTTCTCCCGTAATGGAAATATCGAATCGTTTCACCCGGTAGCTGATCACCATGTCCAGCAGGAAATATCCATCCGCTTTCACGGTATTGTCTTCGTTGGCCGGTCTTTCGCCGATCAGCCGGTAACGCAATGAACTGCTGAACCCGTTCTTTGTCCGGGCGGTCAGTCCGCCCATGCTTGTAAAAGAAGGAGCGAGAGGTACGCGGTCGGCGCCCTTTGGTTCACCGATCAGCCTGGCACGGGTGAAGTTGATATCAGCATCGGCGAAAAGCCATTTATTCATCTGGTACCGGGCCGAAACGTCAATGCCCAGTCTGCTTGATTTACCGCCGGGTTCCACGATACCCGCATCGCCCACGTATACGAATTCCTGTTCGGAATAAAAATGCCAGAGGGCCGACTTTACCAGCAGGTTTTTATGTGGTTTAAGGATCACTCCCAGGTCGGTGCCGAAGATACGGGGCAGGATCCGGCCGGCGTGGTTGTCCAGGATCACGCGGCTGTCATTCGAATGGAACCCGATGCCATTGTTCAGGTATACCTTTACGAATTCATTGGGTGTGAATCCGAGATTCAGTTTCGGGCTGAGTACCGACCGGGTGCGGGTTTCAAAACCGGGTGCGCCGGTAAGTTTGTTCCTGTACCGGAATGTGAAATGATCATACCGCAATGCCGCATTCAGGTTGAACCTCCGGCCCAATTCCATTTCATGCAGTGCATAAAGGAAAATATTTGTTTCCTTAATATCTCCCTTTTGGATGCTGTTGTAAAATTGGGTCCTGCTGGCTTTTGCCAGTTCGATATCCCGGATATCATCCTGCCGGAAGCCGGCGCCAAAACCCGTACTGGCTTTTTTCCCCCAGAGCAGCCAGGAGCGGCTGGCTGTGGTCGTATACCCCCAGGTGTTCCTGGTTTCACTCTGCCGGATCATATCGCCGTTGACCGGATCGTCGAGAAAGAACGTAAAGTTGGAATAGAGGTTGAATTTATAACGACTGAAGAAGAACTGGTCAGAACTGTTCCAGTGGTTTTTCCAAAGGTTACTGTACCGGGCCTGGACATTAAACCGGCTTGTGTTGCCCCCTTCGGTATTGTCAATCGCCCCAAAACGCCCGATCAAACCCGAACGAACCGCCCGGTCGGGGATTTGTCCCGACGCATACCATTTGCTGTCGAATCCCGAAACGCTGATACTAAGTTTTGACTGGTTCCCCTTCCAGGCTGTGTATTTTCCCATGATATTGAAACGGTGAAAATCCTGCGGGCTTTCAAAGTAGCCATCGGTAGCTGCGTATTCGGAAGCGATATAGAACTGCTGCCTGCTTTTTTCAGTTTGTTTGTTGAATAGTTTGAGCATCCCCGAGGCCCGGCGGGTATCGAACCGGCCGGCTTCCAGTTTTACCTGGTTTTGCTCAATATAGTCGCGGGTCTAGAAATCCACGTAGGCGGCCGTCGCAAGATTTCCCTTGTGGCCGTTATAGGGTCCTTTCTCAAAATTCACTTTTTCCACGGTTTCGGGAATGAGAAAGTGCAGGTCGGCATAGCCCTGTCCGTGCGCATGACTCACCATATTTACCGGGATACCATCGACCGTGATGGCGATATCCGTTCCGTGATCGATATCAAAACCCCGAAGGAAGATCTGCTCGGCTTTACCGCCTCCGGCATGCTGGGCGATAAAGAGACCGGGAATGATCCGCAATACATCCTGGGAATTATTCACCGGGCGCAGTTTAATATCCACCGCACCGATCGTGTTATGCCCCGTTGTCCTCTTGCTGTTTATCCTGACTTCTGAAAGATCCAGGTTCGCTTTTTTCAGGCTGATCCTGACGGTGGATACCAGGTTGGCTTTCACTTCAACCGGGATAAATTCTGTTTTATAACCGATATGCGAGACGATCAATTCATATTGTCCCGGATTGATTTGCTGGAAACTGAATCGTCCGAAGGGATCGGAATTATCTCCTGAGCCGGTTCCGATATTCACGGTGGCCCCGCTGACCGGGGTTTGCGATTCTTCATCGGAGATAAAACCCTCCACCGTGCCTTTTTGGGAAAAGACCTGCCGGGTAATCAACAGGAGGAATAAAACCAATAACAACCGGATCTGAATCATTTGCCAATACCAATATTTGCCCGGCGAAGTAACTCAATATTATTCCGCCAGGATGCAAAAATAAGAATGGCTGGTCACTGGAATACACCGGCGATCGTAAATGGTTCCGGCTTACATCGGGATATCTCAGGCTGAATCGATCAGTGATCCTTCCCATATTTCATTTCCCCGGCCCGGATGGCGATATCCAGATCATTTTCCCGGGGTGGGACCGGACAATTGTATTTATCGCTGATATAGGCGCAATAGGGATTATAGGCTTTGTTGAAGTCGAGCCGGAACCTGCCGCTTTCCAGTTCAGGTATGCGGAGATCGATATACCTCCCGTTTGCATAACTTTCTTCCCCCGATGTTTTATCGGTGAAGGGGATGAACAGGTAATCCGCGTACTGCGGATCCTTCATCAGGTCCTGCGACTGGTACACATGCAGTTTGCGAGTGGTGTCATTTACCGTAAAATGCAGGATGCCGTAGACCCGGTAAGTTTTTTTCTTCGGTCCCGAGGTTTCCATCAGGAACCAGGGGGCTTCATCGATCCTTTCGATCCGTACCGGAACGCAATAATTCTTATCTACAGGAAAAAAACGCAGGTTGGCTCTTTCATCTCCTCTTATCACTTCATGTTCCTCCACATAAGTTTCCCGGAACCGGAGCAGGGAGTCGGTGTAATTTTCTTCCTGGCTGAAAAGCGGGGTGCCGTAAACCAGGAAGAAAAAAAGCAAAAGACCCGGGTATTTCATGCAGGAAAATTAATTCATCATCAGCACATTCACGCTGCGCTGAAGAATGTTAAAAGCGATTTCGGCCATCAGGTTTTCCTTGTCGAGCGTGGGATTCACTTCGGATATCTCGAAACAGCAGATTTTCCGGTTCTGCATGAATTTGCTGATCAGGTCCTCGGCCTCCCTTTCCCGCAACCCGTTGCCTACCGGGGTGCCCGTTCCCTTGGAAATGGATGAATCCAGGCTGTCCACATCAAAGGATACATAAATATCCGTACAATCGGCCAGGTAGCGGTGTACCGACCGCACCACGTTTTCTGCGCCCTTGTTACGCACTTCCTTGGTGGTAATCACTTTCATGTCGTATTTATCGATCAGGTAACGTTCCTCTTTTTCATAGTCGCGCAGGGAGATGAATACGATATCTTCGGGAAGCACCTTGGGTGCGATCCTTCCCAGGTTTTTCAGGTGGTTCCAGTATTTTAATGTCGTTTCATCCACTTCATGCACTGCGCATTCCGTATTATCCTTATTGATGGAAATGGCCATCGGCATACCATGTACATTTCCGGAAGGTGTGGTATAGGGTGTATGCAGGTCCGCATGCGCGTCGATCCAGATAACTCCGAGCCGGCTTTTGGGCCGGGCTATTTTTATCCCGGCGATGGTGGCGCCGGCGGTGCTGTGATCCCCGCTGAGGATCACCGGGAAAAAGTTATTCTTCAGGCTGTCGCTCACCGCCTTGCTCACCCGGTCGTAAATGGTGGTGATCCCTTTGATGCGTTTGGCATAGGGCGATTCGATCGGTTCGTACAGCAGTTTGTTTTCCGTCTGGATCTTTTCGGAAGGGAAATGATTGAAAAAATTGCTCATGAAATCCAGCGCGGCGATCCGGATGGCATCGATACCCATACTTGCGCCCCGGGTACCCGCGCCGATCTCTGAAGGAACTTCAATCAGTTTGATGTTTTTCATCCGTTAGCGGTTAATAAAGAAAATCCGGTTGTGACCGGTGAGAAAATAATGGGTAGCCTGGCAGCGGGAAAGGGGGTCAATCCGGAATATAAAAGTTGGCAGGCAGCGACTGCTCCGCAAAGCGAATGTACTTCCGGGTTGTTGTTGAACGGTTCCGCATATGAAAGCACCGTAAAGGTAGCTAATTCAACCCGGGATGTCAAGCGGGAGCGAACCGGTTATTCATGAAGCGCCAATACGGGCGTGGTACCCTTGTAAGCCAGCTTTTTAGTCTGGCTTTTAACGAATAAACGGGCAAACAGGCTTTGTTCTTCATGCACCACGATGATGAAATCGATCTTTTTATCTTCTGCGAACTGGCTGATGGCCTCATCCACATCATGAAGTCCCATAAAATAAAATTCAGGATGAAACTCCCCGAACATTTCGATGAGTTTGTTCTTTTCGGCCTGGTATTCTTCGGTCAGCGCCACATAATGTCCGCTGTCTACATTCAATATGTGCAGATGGGGGCGAAACGTGGTCAGTATCTTTTTGATGGGTACGGATGGCGTATTGGCCACCACATCCCTGAATTCGGAGAAAAGCAGCACATTTTTCACATCATGATAGCGGCATGCGGCGGGGATGATGAGTACCGGGCAGATCTTGCGTTCCACCATTTTCAGCGTATTGCTTCCGATCAGGGCCTGGCCGATCGTTGAACGGCCGGTAATGCCCATGATGATCAGGTCGGCACTGCGGTGACGGGCCAGTTTTTCCAGCTCTTCGATAAAATCATCGCCTTCTTCGGCCAGCAATTCCGTTTTTACGATACCCAATTCCCGGAGTTCAGCTCCCAGTTCTTCCAGTTTTCGGCGCGCCTCTTCGGCCTGGGCGGGTTTTTCATATACATGGTGGAGTATCATGTGTACACCATACCGGCCTGTCAGCATCTGAACAGCATACCGCGCCGCGTTGAGAGAGGTTTCGGAAAAATCGACCGGGACAATGACTGTTTGCATAAGGATTTGTTTCTGTAAAAAAAATAGAAATGCAAAGGTAACGAATTTACCTCACCCGTAAAACCCGGTCGGTCGCCGGGCCGTTATTCATGTGCGGCCAGGATCGGTATATCGCTGTGGTAGGCCAGTCGCTTGGTATGCGTGGACTTAAATATGGAAGTGGCATTGCTCTGGTGTTTGGGGATCGTAATGATGGCGTCGATATCATTCTCCTTGATGAAACTGTCGAGTGCGGCGAAAAAATCATTCCGCACGATGAAATTGAATTCGATGGGAAACTTATGGAACAATTCCACCAGTTTGTTTTTTCCGGTTTCCAGTTCCGGGGGCAGGGTAGAGTAAGCCTCCTTGCTCACATGCACGATATGCAGTCTGGGATGAAACATCTCGAGTACGGAACTGATAAGGGCAGAAGGGGTTACATCTTCCACGTTTTTCAGATCGGAAGCGAAAGCGACCTTTTCCAGGCCCTTGTACACCGCATCGGGCGGAATGATCATGACCGGGTAAAGGTTGCGGTCGATCAGTTTCAGGGTATTGCTCCCGAACATGGCGGCCCGGATGGCCGATTTACCGGTGATACCCATTACGATCAGCGTGGCCCGGATGGTATGCGCGAGACGGGAAATATTATCGATCAGGTCGCCGCCCATTTCCCGTTCACATTCAACATGTTTTACACCCGCCTTGTGAAATTCTCTTTTGAGGCTTTCCTGGTAATTGATGCAGATATCCTCGTCATCGGGACTCTCGAAATTATTGTACAGGATGGCCAGGGCATTATCCTTGCCTGCCAGCATACGGGCGGTATAACGGGCAGCGTTCAGCGAGGTTTCAGAAAAATCAACTGGAATAATAACCCGGTGCATAACGTGCAGTTTTTTTCAACGGGTTAAATTTACAGGATTTAACTGCCAATTGAATAAACAATTTTCGTGCACGGTATCATTCGATCCGCTTCGTGAAAAAAATCCTTATTGTCAGTAAATTGATTCAAAGGTTTGCTGCTGCAGCAACTTTCTGAAAAAGGGCCGGGACCCGCAGATAGCCGAAAGACGCGTCGTGTATTCCAGGAATGGGGCCGACCGGAAATGCCTGTTGGCCACTGATTCTTTCCGGAAGCTCTTGATATGTACAAAATGACCGTCATCTTCGCCGGTAGCGTAACACTGGCTTCGCATGCCCCCGGGACCGCCCCGCTGAAGCGCGTCAAAATACGCATCGATGATTTGTTCTGCTGTTCGTTGTTTGTCGGGCAGCACTGAAAAAGACATGATATACCTCACCATTCCGCAGGGGGTTTTGATTTTGCACTCGGATACATACAGGGCAACCCCCGGCCATCATGCGCTGCATGGAAAGATTCGGGAAAAGCATTTTTTGGATAAACGGCAATACGTTATTTCCCGGTAACGACCTGCATATTGTCGACCCGGATCGTTTTGGTCTCCGCAGGAGCCAGGAACATTTTCTTTTCCAGTTCGCTGTCGTGCCGGTATACATCATCCCGGAAATTCAGGAGTCCGTCGTGATCCACCCAGGCGGTATAATAAATGATAAACACGGGAACCGGGTCTTTCAGCCGGACCCCTTTTTCCGAGGTCTGGTTCATGGCCGATACGATCTTCTCGCGTGTCCATGACGGGTCATTCCGCAGCAGCCACTCCGCCATTTTCTGGGGCTCGCTGAGCCGGATACAACCGTGACTGAACGCCCTTTTGTCTTCGTTGAACAGGCTTTTGGATGGCGTATCGTGGAAATACATGTTAAAGCTGTTCGGGAAAATGAATTTCACCTTGCCCAGCGCGTTACCCGGACCGGGTCGCTGCCGGATGGCATTTCCTATCTGTTCCATGTTTTTCCGGGCGAGGTAATTGGGATTGCGCTGCATAGCGGGTAATATCTCCGATTTTATGATACTGGGCGGTACATTCCAGTAGGGGCTGAACACCACCTGGTTCAGTTCGCCGTTGAACATCATGGTATTGTTGCCAACTTTACCCACTACCACAACCATGTCAAACAATACGCTGTCGCCGTCGAACACGTGCAGCATGAATTCGGGAATGTTCACAATGATAAGATTGCCTTTGGGTTTCTGCGGCAGCCAGCGCATCCGGTCCATATTCAGCAGGATCTGGGCCACGCGTTTTTCGGCGCTCACATTCATGTCTTTCACCAGTGCCGGCGTGATGATTCCCGTTTGTTTGTAACCGAAACGCCGCTGGAACTGTTTAACGGCGTTTTCCAGTGTATCGGTGAATAAGGCGCTGCTGTCCGCTCCGGGCATATCCAGTGTGAGCTGAAGTCTCTTTTTTATTGCAGGAATCGCCGCATCGGATGCGCCATTTTTCAATGAGGATTTAACGACGGGGATAACGGGCCAACCGCCTTTTTTGGCGATGTCATAGTAAAGGGCCAGTTCTTTTTTCAGCGCCGCGTACATATCATTCACCTGCTCATAATATTTGTCATCCTTATGTTTTTTACTGAGCAGGGAATCGGCCATCCACAGCGGATCCATTTTATGGATCGGGATGAACTTTTCCTGTTCCTTTCTTTTTACATACCCTTCTTCATAAGTGCTGTTGATGAACCGGATAAAATGTTCGGTAAATCCGAATTCGGTTTGGAGCATAGCGGTGTCGCGGGTGCTGACCGAAAGTTTTTCCTGGTTCAGGTATCCTTCCGCTTTTTTGTAAAACTGGCTGTTCCTGAGTGTGGTGTCGTTCAGGTGGGTAACCGCGTAATCGTACTGGTTCCAGAAAAACCGGGCCTGTTCGGTGAGCCCGCCGGAAGAAAACCAGGCATATTGGTAATTCCGCGCATTATAAAAACTCCGGATGCGGCGGGCGATCTTCTTATCGGCCAGCTGGCGGGCGATGATATAATTTTCCATCGCCAGGCTGTCAAGGAAGATATCATTATAGGCGAGGTCTTTGGTGATGGAGTAGTCCCGGTCGGTGACCTTTTTGTTCTTGGCCGATTTTTCCTCGGGGGCGTCCACATCTTCATACTCCGGCGCATCCGGAACGGTAGTCTCTGCTTTTTTGTCTTTGCAGGCCGGCAGGATCAAAAAAAGGGATAAGAACACAATGAGGAAGGAGTATGGTTTCATGGTTTGAAGGTTGGTAATCGGGCCTAAAAATACAATTTGAAATCCAATGGGTCATTTTACGGGCCGATGGAGGATAAATACCATGAGCGCGGTATAAGCGGGTGGGTTAAATGCATTATATTGTATTTCTATTCTATTGTTTACATGAAAACCGGAAAAATCCTTGCCGCGCTGGTTTTGGGTGTCTATGTTCCAGCTGCAGCCGGCTGGTTTGGGCTAAAACCTGTTGGTTACGACAGATCCATCGTTCTCCACAATAATAATTACGGTGTTTTCATTTCCGGGTTTAAACCCGATTCCGTGGCCGTGATCTATCGTCAGCCCAAAGAGTTTACCCGTCCACTGGATTCTTTATCGACCCTTTTTGAAGTCAGGGGAAGTTATATCTACAGCAGCCGTAAAAACAAGCAGGATTTCATCCGGGACCCGGCGCTCAACAGGCAACTGGTTCAGCAACTGATCGCATTGAATGACCTGTCTTTTTTCCGGCTTTTTTATAAAAACGCGTCCGGGCAGGTTTATAAATATGATGACCTGAGTGCAAGAGGCAAAAAAATAAGTGAAGTGGTTCTTACAGACGGCCAGGTATTGGCGATGGAGATCCAGAAATTCTATGAGGATGGGGGAGTACGAAACCGGACACAATACAGGGTGCTACGGCCCGACAGCCTGGAAAAAAAGAAATATGACAGCCTCTGGTATGACCTGAATCCCAAACTGGTGAAAGCGGGCCGGGAAGAGATTTTCTATCCAAACCAAAAACCTATGCTGGCAAGGGTATATGACAACGGTCTCCTGCGGGATTCCCTCTATACCGAACTTTACAGCAATGGGGTGGTCAAGAAAACCTATTCCACCAGGGGTGGTGTTTTGCACGGTAGCGCCCGGTCATACGATAAACAGGGTAAACTGCTGGGGGAACTGGTTTTCAATAATGGGAAGGTTGTAAAAAAGGTGGTGGCCGGAACAGAGGCTTCGCAACATAAAAAGGCATTTCTGCTGGGAGTTTCCGACTATGGTGTTCCATCGGGACTATCGGGAGGAAAAACCTGGAACAAGTATCCATTCATGAGTATTAACACGGCCAACGACCTGGATACGCTCCGGGATGTGCTGGTCACTTATAACGGCTTCGACCCGGCCCGTATAACCACCGTTACTGATGAGGCGGCAACCAGGAACCAGCTGCTGGCCGCCCTGCGCAAATTTTCCGCATCCCTTCAAAAAGGGGATATTGTCTTTTTTCATGTTTCCAGTCAGGGGATCATCATCCCGGACCAGCCGGACTCACTCCGCAAATTTGAGGGACTTGCCATTCCCTGCCGCGATGCGAATTACCCGGATAATCCGTCATTATCATCTTCCAATTTTATTTTCCAGTACCAGTTGGAGGCTTTTTTCAATGACGTTAAAAAAGTAATCGGGAAAACCGGCCAGCTCATTATTTCACTGGATGCCTGTCATTCCGGGAAACTGCTCAGTTACCAAGCGGGTACGGAGAACAACAAAGAAGTTACTGCTATCGCCAGCAGGGGAGAAAGTAATAACATGCTGTTCAACCTTGTCAGGGATGAAAATATCCCAACCATCATATATACGGCTACTACCAGCGAGGGTTTGGGCTATGAAATGCGGGATGACCGCGGAAAAATCTTCGGCGCCTATTCCCTGGCATTGGCGGGGGCACTCTCATCACCCCTCTCCCTGAATTCGGAAGAAGTACACGAGGAAGTCGTCTCCTTTCTGAAAGAGAATGCGAAGCGGCAGGTACCCGGTTATCTCGCCAATGAGACACAGTTCCTTTTTGAAGGTAAGGATGCTGTCGGGGATAATGATAAAGAAAAGGTCAAATTGCCAGCCATAAAGCCAGCGGGTAATGTCTTCATTCTTTCTGCCGGGGTTACTGATTATGCCCTCAAAACGGGCGAACAGCTCAGCTTTAAGAATTGCGAGGCGGATGCAAAAGCCTATGGCGCTTTTTTCCAGAAGCAATATGAAGACCTGGGCGGGAGCCGGGACGGCAAAAAACTATATTCTTCCCTTCTGATCAACCAGGACGCAACCCGGGAAAACATCCTTGCCGCAATCAATAACGCCATCTCCAACAGTAAACCTGATGATTATTTCATCTTCAATTTCTCCGGTTACTGCAAACCGCTCCGCGATAATTCCGGCAAACAAGTAACATGGTTCGTTCCCTTTGGTTTGAAATCCATAAATGATTCGGCCGAGATCAGGGAAAAAGGAATTTCCCTGACACAATTGAAGGACCTGCTGCAGATGATCCCGGCCAATAACCAGCTATTCATCACCGAAGCCGGGTCAACGGATGATTTTCAGAAAGAGTTTATCCAGGCGCTCATCGAAACCAGTCCGACGATCGCTTCGCTGTCGAACAAGAACAGGATCTTTATCGTGCCCAACGGCAGCGGGCTCGATAATTTTTCCTGCAATAATTCAAAAGAGGAACATGGGCCGATCAATTATTTTGTCACCAACCTGTCGGATGACCTGAACATATTCGGGTTGTTTGAAGGAGGAATCTATGCCGATGCGATCAAATTCAACCTGAATAAAACCGCGGTGGGCTGTAACTTTTTCCGGACAGCCTATTTTGATGTTTTCTTTGAAAGGGAATTTATGAGGGATATCCGTTATTTCCTGCCGGAGGAACTAATGCAGAGCCGGGGAGCGGGCCTGATCAATAAGGATAAGGCCGCCGTGGCGAATGCCATTGCCAAAAAATATGCGCTGCTGGTGGGCACCAATACCTACGAGGGAAAGCCACAATGGAAAGACCTGGAAGGAATACCTGTTCTCGATGTCAGATCCATCGGCACAGAGTTAAAGAATCATTTCGGTTTTGAGGTGATCACCCTGGTGGACAAACCGTCGGACAGCATATATGAAAGTATCATACGGCTATCAAAGACCCTGAAGCCGAATGACCAGTTGCTGATCTATGTTGCGGGGCACGGCGACTACGATGAGAACCTCTTCGATGACGGATTCATAGTATGCGCGAATTCCAAACAGGCAAAGGATGATCCTTACCGCAACACGTATATCCAGTATTCCAAATTATCCCGGATGATCAATAAGCTTCCGGCCAGCCAGGTGATGATGGTGCTGGACGTATGTTTCGGGGGTTCCTTCGCGGAAAAAGTGGTGCGGTGCAGCAACCGGAGCGGGTATGAGGATCTTAGTTCGGCGGATTATATTTCCGGAAAGCTTAAACTGAAAACAAGACTCTTCCTCAGTTCGGGCGGTAAAAAAGAAGTACCCAACGGGTATAAAGGACGCCTCTCCCCGTTTGCGCAGCGCTTCCTTCAATGCCTTCAAACAAGGGGCGGTGACAGCAAACTGCTGAGTTCATCCAGTTTTTATGAATTTGTAAAAAAGCTTCCTTCCGGACCCGTGATCGGGAGCTTCGGGGATGACGAGTGCGGCAGCGAATTCCTTATGCTGTCGAAATAGGGGGACTCGCATTCAATTTTTTCTTCAGCACGGTGGCCGCTTTGGTATAACCCCCGTCTGAACCATCCACGAAGTGGATATGTTTTTCATTCATGTTTCGTACATAGCAGGACAAGACGGATTCGCGGCTGACGAACAGACCGTAAAAAATATCGCCCTGTTGTTCCAGTTCATCCAGTGCGACCTCGAGTGCCAGGCGCTGCGCGGCGGTGCCGGATATAACGGTGCTGATCCGGCCGTCGATGACCAGGGTGTCGGAAAGCTGGACCAGCTGTTTAAGGTAGCGTTGCCCCTTTTTTGTTTTGAAGTAGAAAGGTCCCAGCAGGGTAGTGGTCAGTTTCTGCAGCAGGTACAGCGGCCGGTAGCCCCCGTATTTGGCCTTCATTTCCCGGCTTAGTTTTTCCACCGTAGCCCTCAGTTTCAGCCGTGGTACGGTGATCGGTTTCCTGTTATCCGGACTCCCGTAAATCCGGTCGAGCTGCTCCACCACTTTGCGGAATACCGCCGCCTGGTTCCGGTTTGGGCGGGCCATCACCAGCAGGCTCACCACTTCATCATAGGATTCCGGGGGTTTGATCCGGTCCCAGCGGCATTCCATTCCCGTCATATCAAGCGGGGCATCATCCGGTTCCGGGACAACCAGCATATAATCCTCGGCTTTGATGAGTTTTTCCGCGAAAGCAAGGCCGTCGCCCAGCATGACGGGGATCGAAAACAGGCTGGATGCCCTGAGCTTGGTCACTTTGAGATCATACCCCGATTCGTATATGGTCGACACGGGCACCTGCCCGACGCGAAGGGACATGTTGAAATTGCTCTTTGTATTTTCCCGGTGTAGGATAAGCGCTTTTTTGGAGGCCTCCAGTATGGAGGGAGGAATGATAAAAGTGGCGCCGTCGCCCCCAAAGAAGAAAGGAAGGGTGAGGTCGGCCTTATAGGCGATGTTCAGAACGGCTACGATACTGCCCGTGGCGACCAGGTTCACCGTTTCGTGCATTCCGCTGGCCACGGCGGCCGTCGAACCTTTTACATCGGTGATCAGCACGTGCCAGTCGGCCGGGATCCGGAAAAACAGGTGCTCCTCCGTGAGCAGGTCGCTCAGCGGAATTTCGTTTACGGGAAGACGTGAGTAAAACAGGTCGTTGCCGGCTGATGGCATGGGAGTTGGTTTGCCGGCGAAAGTTAACCCATTTTGGCCACCGGTACGGTGCCACACGCAACGGCCCGTAGATAAAAGGGAACCGGACCGCCTGTCGAAACCTCGTTATAACTCAATCACGCTGTTGGCGCCACCGTAAATATTGGGGGTTTCACTGTCTGCATCCGGGTCGTTCATCCACAGTGTTTCGTTCACGAGGTATTTGAATTCGTGTTTGGAATCCTTCGGGAGGTTTACATCGGTGCTGAAAGTCCCGTCCTTTTTCCGGCTCATCAGGATCGAATGCTGCCAGTCGCTGTTCAGTCCCAGGATCTCGATTGTTTCCGCATTTTCCACGTTGAAGGAGAACTTCACCTTGCAATAATCCTTTGTCTTGTAATAAGTTTTCTTTACCATCTTCTTTTTGTTGATTTTGAATAAGATATATCAATATTCAATGGCAGGGCACTCGTCGGGTTATCGTAAAAACCCGCAGTTAATACGCGAATGACCGCAAAAGTAACCCTTAATAGCCGTTTTTTCCCATTCCTGCTGCAATTTACCTGGAAAGGCTTCGTTGTAATTTGTCCGGCCCGGTTGGTATCAGCCACCGGGTCCAATATCTGAAAAACCAATATCCGCCTGTATGAACCAGCCATACTGCAATGACCAGGCATATATTGCCGAATCATTTCATCTCGAAGAGGACTATATCGGCCAGATGGCCCGATTGGCACACTTCAAGATCAATTCGTACAAATTGTCATTGATCAAAGCCTCCTTTTGCAAGACACGCGATGAACTGGTGCAGAACCTGCGTTGCACCCTGTTGAATTACACCAGCCCCGCGATCATCCTGGCCGACCTCGGTTTTTTTAAATCGGAAACGGAGAATTGAAGACCTTCCACCTATCCTGCGCCCTGTTTAATTCATACCGGGTCGCCTGAATGCCGTTGAACCGACAGGCGTATCGAGGAAGGCCAGCAGGGCCCTTCTCCAGAGGTCATCTCTTCGACCCATTCGGATGATCTCCTGCAGATACCGGCAGCGTTTTTTGTATTCGGCATGCTGAAGCAGAAACCGGAGTGCCAGTTTTTTTCTTTCGTCTTGCGGATAAAGAATTATCATAATGTATTCAGTGATTCCTGGATCTCAGTTCAAAAAACTGTGCCATCTTTTTTTTTCGTGGATAAAAAAATATGAACGGTTGTGGATTCCCTTGCCCCGGCTGTTGAATAAAGGGGCTTATCAAACCGGTAAAAGGGTAGTTATCATTTTTCTCAAATCATAGTTTTCCTAACTTCGGCCTCCCAATTCAACCCCATGGCCGGACAATCACACCAGCTGGCAGCTATTCTTTTTGCCGACATCGTCGGTTATACCGCCATGATGCAGGAAAATGAGGAACTGGCGGTTGAAAAAGTGAACCGTTTTCGCGAGGTGGTGGAACTGGTGGCCGAGGAACTGAACGGAAAGATCGTCCAGTATTACGGCGACGGTTCCCTGCTCCTGTTCCAGAGTTCAACCGATGCCGCTGAATTCGCCAAGCTGTTACAGGAGGATCTTTACAATGAACCCTCGGTACCTGTACGGATCGGGATCCACATGGGCGATGTGCTGGTGCATGCGGGCAATATATTCGGCGATGTGGTTAATATCGCCTCGCGCATCCAGAGCCTGGCCCCGGCCGGCGGCATTTATATTTCGGAGGTGGTATACCGGAACATCGTCAATAAAAAAGAACTCGAATCGGTTTTTGTGCGAACGGAAAAGCTGAAGAACGTGAAGGAACCGGTTCGCATTTACCAGTTGCTGACGGAACATGCGCCGGCGGCGGAGCAACCGGCCCTGGTGGCTGAACAGCACAGTTTGCCGGTGAATGCCAACAGCATTGCGGTACTGCCCTTCACCAATCTCAGCAGCGATCCGCAGCAGGATTATTTCAGCGACGGGCTGACAGAAGATATCATTACCCAGCTTTCCAAGATCCGGGCTTACAAGGTGATCTCCCGCACCTCGGTGATGCAATACAAAAGCAATCCCAAATCAGTAAAAGAGATCGGGAATGAACTGGGCGTGTCGCTGATCCTCGAAGGTAGTGTGCAGCGCCACGAAGAACAGGTACGCATCACCGCGCAGCTCATCAATGCGGTCACGGATGAACATATCTGGGCCGAATCCTATGACCGTCCGCTCCACGATATCTTCAGTATTCAGCGTGAAGTGGCACTGGCCATCGCGGCTGTGCTCAACACGACACTGACGAAAAGAGAAACACAGGAACTTGATTATATTCCCACGGCCGACCTGCAGGCCTATGATTACTACCTGCGGGGGAAGATGCTGCTGGAGAAAAGGAATAAGACAGACCTGCTGACGGCCCGTGAATATTTTCAACAGGCGGTGAGCCGCGACAAGACTTTCGCCATTGCTTTTGCCGGACTGGCCGACAGTTTCCTGCTTGCATCCTTCCGGGGTTATGAAGACCCGGTGCAGATGTTGTGGCAGGCAAAAAAGAATATTGATATCGCCGCGGGACTGGATTCCTATTCCGGCGAAACCCAGGCCTCCCTGGGATATTGGTATTTCCAGAATTTCGACTGGCACGCCGCCGAAATCACATACCAGCGATCGATCAGTTTAAATGCGAACCAGTCCAATGTGTATCTCTGGCTGGCCATCCTGTTACAGGCCAAGGGCGATCATGAAGGAGCGCTGAAAGTGTATGACCAGGGAATCGAGATCAACCCGCTCTGGGATTTCCTGCTGAAAAATAAAATACTCGCGCTCGCCAGCATGAACAATACCGATGCCGCGCTGGAACTGCAGAGAGACAGGATCGCCAAAGCCGAGCACGAACCCGTTCAAAAAAGAAAACTCCTTTCTGAACTGGCCCGGCTGCACTGGAGTTTTGGCAATAAGGATGAGGCCATGGCGGCGGCCAAAAAGGCCGGCGACCTGGCCCTGCTGAAGTTTTTCACGGACGGAGATTTTTCACTCCTGCAAAAACCGGTAGATGACCATTACAATTTGCTCGCCGGCCGGAGCGAATACATCTCGCAATTGTGGATGGGACTCGATTACGCCCATGCCGGGGCGAGGGATAAAGCGCTGGAATGTTTCAATAACGCGATCGCTTTGCGTGAAGCCGCCGTTTCCCTGCTTTTGATCAGGGATTTTGAGTTTCTCAATATCAAATACCTCAATATGGCGTTGATCACCCGCAAGGTGAAACACCTGATTAATTTCTGATCCATCCGGTAACAGGAGCCAAAGATGTCCTTTCCCATGACTGCCCTGTTCCCATCACTTTCCCTGGTATAGCAGTTTCTCTTCATCGTAAAGGGAATAACTACCATTCCTGAATGAGAGTAGAAGCGGACCGGATTTCCAGTCCTGGGGTTCGCCGCTGCCTTCCATCCTGCGGATGATCACGGCTTTCTTTTGGGTAGGCAGAAAGATCTCCACCCGTACCCGGTCGTTGCTGAAAACCAGGTAAGCGGAAGTGGATGGATCCAGTGAAGGATCTTTTGGTTCCATTTTTATGCCGGTCTCAAAGATGCGGATACAGGTGTCTTTGATCACGGACCAGCGGTAACCCGCCGAGATGATACATCCTTTTTCATCCCGGTCGCTCCCCGGCAGGGATCCGGGGGTGGTGTCCTGCGGCTGCCGGGTTAACTGGGTATCGGACAGGGGGGCGGTTCCGCCATTTGTTTTGGTTTCATTGTTGCAGGCGCTGAGAATGACCAGGCTCGTAACAAGAAGGATTGCTGTCCTGAACATAAACTGGGCATTTAAGATCCGGAATACATGATCGTTTTTCAAAGAGGAGCATATTAAAGGTATAAACAAATACGAGGTCGGCCGTATTTTCGTCCGGAGCGACACGATATGGAACGAAAACCGCACTTCGGGTTCTCCCCAACTTATCCTCATCGCTGTTAATAACTGCGGGTCAGCTTAATAGCCAAATCCCCCTGATTGACTTAAATTCGCCGTTAATAAACGCGAAAAAGTGAGATTAAAGAGCTTAGAAATCAAAGGATTCAAAAGTTTTGCTGATAAAACCGTTGTGCGGTTTGATGACAATATTACCGGGATTGTGGGGCCCAATGGTTGCGGGAAATCCAATATCGTGGACAGTATCCGCTGGGTGATCGGGGAACAGAAAATCAGTCATCTGCGGAGTGAGAACCTGGAAAGCCTGGTCTTTAACGGTTCCAAAACCCGCTCCGCTTCCGGACTGGCCGAAGTGAGCCTTACTTTTGAGAACACCAAGAACCTGCTTCCTACCGAGTTCAACGAAGTGACCATCAGCCGTAAATTTTACAAAAGCGGTGAAAGCGAATACCGGCTCAACGATGTGCAGTGCCGGTTGAAAGATATCCAGAACCTCTTCATGGACACGGGCATCAGCACCGACAGTTATGCCATTATCGAACTGGGAATGGTGGATGATCTTATCAAGGACAAGGATAATAGTCGCCGGAGGATGCTGGAACAGGCGGCCGGTATTTCGATCTATAAAACGAGAAAGAAGGAAGCCAAATTAAAACTCGATGCAACCGAACAGGACCTGGCCCGTATCGAGGACCTGCTATTCGAGATCAACAACCAGCTGAAAGCCCTGGAAAGCCAGGCAAAGAAAGCCGAGAAATATCATGAGATTAAAAAAGAATACCGGGAGCTGAGCATCGAGCTGGCCAAGGCGTCGCTGGAAGGATTTAACCTTACCTACCAGGAACTTAACCATCAGCAGGAAACCGAAACGGACAAGCGGATCGGGCTGGAAACCGGGATCGCGCAGGATGAAGCGGCCCTGGAACAGGAGAAACTGGTGTTCATTGAAAAGGAAAAGCAGTTGCAGGCCCTGCAGCATGCGTTCAATGATCTGCAGCAAACGGTAAGGAGCAAAGAAAATGAGAAGAACCTTTCCGCACAGCGGCTGGAACACCTGAAAGAAAAAGAGACCCATCTTGTCGAGTTTCTCCAAAAAGCGGAAGGCCAGCAGAAGGGCATCGAAGAAAGCATTCAATTTACGGAATCACAGGCAGGAGAAGAATCCGCCGTTCTGGAACAATTGAACCGGCAACTGGACGATCTGCGGAATGATGTGGATGCCCGCCGTAATGTACTGGATGATAAACGCCGGGTGCTTGATCAGCTGCGAAACGAACAGCAGCAGATACAAAGAAGCCAGTTTGACGCGGAGAAAAAAGTGGCGGTCGCGGATACATCGGTACAAAACCTGCAACGGGTGATCGGGCAAATAGAGGAAGAACGGAAATCAAGGGACCACCAGCGTCACCAGCTCGACCAGGAGCGAATCCTGAAAGAAAAGGAACTGGCGATCAAAAAAGTGGACCTGGAGCAATTGCAACAGCACCAGGAATATACCCGGGAGCAGATACTGGCGACCCAGGCGGTACTGGACGGGCTCCGGAATAACCTGGCGGAAGAGACCCGGAAACTGGATGCGAAAAAAAATGAACACGATCTGCTGAAAAGCATGATCGAATCGATGGAAGGGTACCCCGACAGTGTGAAATTCCTGCATAACAACCATCAGTGGAATTATACTTCGCCCATTCTTTCCGATGTATTTTATGTAAAAGAAGAATACCGAACCGCGCTGGAAAATGTGCTGGAACCCTACCTGGGGTATTATATCGTGAATAACCTGCAGGAGGGATTGCAGGCCGTTCACCTGCTGGATGAAAACAAAAAGGGAAAGGCGAATTTTTTCCTGTTGGATAAAATGAATGCCGCAGAGACGGGGCACACACCGGTAGAGACAGGGCATGCCCTGTCTCTACCGGGCGCGATCCCGGCATTATCGGTTGTGGAGGTGGATGAAAAATACCGTGCGCTGGCCGAACAATTGTTGGGCAACGTATTCATCGCCGACAGCGAGGATGTGCTGGAAAACAGCAACGGTTTCGTCGTGATCGAAAAGAACGGTAAATATGTAAAGGGAAAATATACGATCACGGGCGGCAGTGTGGGTTTGATCGAAGGGAAGAAGATCGGAAGGGCCAAGAACCTGGAGAAGCTGCAGGATGAAATCATGGAGCAGTCGGCCGTGGTGGAACTGCTTCGGGCCGATATACAAAGCCGGCATAACGAAGTGATAGCGTTTAACGAGGAACTGAGGGAGACGGCCGTAAGGGATACCGAAAAGGAGATACAACAGCTGACCAACGAAGTTTTTGCGCTTCATAACAAACTGGAGAACCTGCATTCACTCCAGATCAGCAGTCAGCATCGCCTCGAAGAGCTGAACCTGCAAATGCAGCAAACCCATCATTCGGTGGAGGGGGTGCGAAACCAGCTAAGCGGCTTTAACGAACAGTTACTGGTAAGTGCTGCCCGTCTTGCCGAAGCGGATGAAGCTTTCAGGCTTACCGATGCGGAATACAACGAAGCGAGCCGTCAGTACAATGAGTTTAACCTGAATGTTACCAAACAGCAAAGCAAGATTTCGGCGCTCCGGCAGGAACTGGAGTTCAAAGGAAAACAACTGAGCGATCTCCGGGAGCAGATGGAATACAATACCCGGCAACTCAGCGAAACCGCCGCCAGTATTGACCAGGCGGGACAGGAATTGAAAGCCACGGAAGAGGGTCTCCTGCAACTGATGAAAAACAGGGAAGAAGAAGAGCGCAAGCTGAACGAAGCCGACCAGGACTATTATAATTTCCGTAACCGGCTAAGCGAGAAGGAAAGCGAGATCCGGCATAAAGTGAAGGAAAAAGAGCAGGTGGAGCACATGCTGGCGGCGATCAAAGACAAACTCAATGAACTGAAACTGCACCTGGCCGGTATGAAGGAACGCATGGATGTGGAGTTCCGGATCAACCTGGATGACATTCTCGGGGAAGCCCGGCTGGGGGAAGTACCGGTGGAGGAATTGCAGGAAAAGGTGGACCGGATGAAAAAACGCCTTGAAAACCTGGGTGAAGTAAATCCCACCGCCATTGAGGCCTTCACCGAAATGAAAAAGCGCTATGATTTCATCGTGGAACAGAAGACCGATCTCGTAAACGCGAAGGAAAGCCTGCTGAAAACGATCGAAGAAGTGGAAGCCACAGCCAACCTGAAATTCCTCGAAACCTTTAACCTGGTGCGGACCAATTTCCAGAAAGTGTTCCAATCCCTGTTTACGGAAGACGACCAGTGCGATCTCGTGCTCGAAAATCCTGACAATATCGCTGAAACCGGCATCGATGTACTGGCCAAACCCAAGGGGAAGCGTCCTACCTCACTCACCCAGTTAAGCGGGGGTGAACGAACACTCACCGCGACCGCCCTGCTGTTCGCCATCTACCTGATCAAACCCGCTCCCTTCTGTATTCTCGATGAAGTGGATGCCCCGCTCGATGATGCCAATGTGGGCAAGTTCACCAATATGATCAGGCAGTTCAGTGAGAACTCCCAGTTCATCATCGTTACCCACAATAAGATGACGATGAGTACCGTGGATGTGATATATGGCGTAACCATGCAGGAACCCGGTGTAAGCAAACTGGTGCCGGTGGATTTCAGGGGGCTGGAGAATCAGAATTGAGTCGGGAGACTTCAACAGTCTGCAGTCCACAGTCGACAGTCCACAGTCCACAGTTTGCCCGCCGTAGCAAAAGAGGACATAGAAACAGCAGTAAAGTATTAGCGAAGGCGGGAGTCCTTAATGTTTAATAAGTATCCAACTTTTTAATGTAGCTCCTAAATTTGAAATCCCGCCTGAATTCAGGGCGGGTTATAATAATATCCGCATATGCGTACTATAATTCTGCTGCTGGCATCCAACATCTTCATGACTTTTGCCTGGTATTATCACCTGAAACAGGAAGGCTGGCCTCTTTGGAAAGCCATCCTGATCAGTTGGGGCATCGCCCTGTTTGAGTATTGCCTGATGGTGCCGGCCAACCGGCATGGATTTGTTCGGGGATTTTCGGGATTCCAATTAAAGATGATACAGGAGATCATTACCCTGGTGGTATTTGCCGTATTTGCGGTGCTTTACCTGAAGGAACCGTTGCAGTGGCGGTACCTGGTGAGTTTCCTGCTGCTTATTGGCGCGGCGTATTTCATGTTCAGCAAGAGCCCGGTTTAACGGGGCATCGACGAATGGCCCGGATGCAGAGGGTCGGATCGGTTCAATGAACCTTATTATAACCCGGATCTAAATGGAAGTTAGCTTCCTCACTCCACATCCGAGGAGCGTTGCTGGTGGCGTATTTTTTGTTTGCGGATCAGGTCGGATTTTACCTTGTGTACAAAGGCGCTGCTGATGAGGTACCCCCCCAGGCAAAGCAGTAGTGAGGCCACAATACCCCAGAAATACCAGTCATCGTGTTTGGTTCTTTCAAAACAGGCAAACATAATCACCATCACACCGGCGATGATGGCGCCGAAACCGGATAATAATTTTGTGATATACTTGTCTTCGTGACTGGGCATTCCCGATAGTTTAATGGGTGAATAGAACAATCAAAAATAGTGAAAAAAAAGCCGGCAGCAGCATCCATTAAATTAAACTAAGACAATGTTAATCATATTTCCACCAGGCAATTTTGCATTTATTAGTCGCTATTTTTGTACCTGCCAAATCAATTCATGAAAAGAATCATTACAGCCGCTTTTTCCTTCCTGTTATTGTATGCCGCATCCGGACAATCCGCACCGGAAGGTCTCTTTATTGCATCAAAGGCGCCCGACTTTAAAGCCAAAGACCAGTTCGGAACGGAGCTGCGCCTGAAAGAACTGCTGAAGAAGGGGAAAGTGGTGCTTGTTTTTTACCGGGGACACTGGTGTCCCTATTGCAACAAGGCCCTGGCCCGATTGCAGGATTCTTTGCAGCTGATAAAGGACAAAGGAGCCACGCTGCTCGCGGTGTCTCCCGAAAAACCCGAGGGGATTGCCCAAACGACGGAAAAAACAAAAGCGGAGTTCTCGGTGCTTCACGACGAGGATATGAAGATCATGAAAGCCTACGATGTGGCTTTTGAAGTGCCCGAAAACACGATCACCCGGTATAAGAACGCGGGTTTGGATATTGAGAAGAATAACGGGGAAAACGGCAAATACCTGCCGGTTCCGGCGGTGTATATCATCGACCAGGAATCCACGATCCGTTACCGTTTTTTTGAATCGGATTACAGGAAACGTCCCAGTGTAAAAGATATTCTCGACAATCTCTGATCTGTCTGCGCCCTGGTTACGGAAGGCGCCAAAGGGTAATGCCGGTAACCAGTTTAATCATTTCCAAATAATGCGCCCCACTTTGCCATTTCCCCCGGCAAAATAAACAGCGCCACCGAGTTTGGATGCCCGGCAAACATGAAACCCTTCTTTGCTGATCCATACCCAGGTCTTTCCGCCGTCGATGCTGCGGTCGATCCCGTTGAGCCCGCAGGCAAACACTTCCGATTTTGAATAATACTCCACGCAACTGCGGTAACCATGCGGCCGCACCAACGGTTCGTTCCAGGTGATCCCGCCATCGTTGGAGTAAAAACAAATATTACTGCGGGCCGTATCGGAACTGAAATCGCCACCCACCACGATCATTTTTTTCCCGCCTTTCAGTTTTTTATTGTCCCATATCGCAATGGAATTGGCACCCGTGGTTTCCTTTCCCTGCATGATGGGTAAATCCACCGGTTTGTTTTTGCTGAACATCCGGGAACGGAGACCTCCGCTTACAAATACCGCTTCATCCCTGTCGAGAACACGGATATTGGTGCCGCTGGCCGCGAAACAAGCCTCCCCGGAGTCGGCCACCGGTCGTTTATCAAATGGAATATCCTGCCAGCTGTTGCCCCCGTTAAACGTGCGGGCTATAAAAAAACGGCCGTTTACCGGGTCGCCGATCACAATACCGGATTGCTCATTCCAGAATTCCATGGCATCGAGGAACATGCCTTTCGTTTTGTTTTCATAAACCACTTTCCAGGATTCACCGCCATCGGTCGTTTTCAGTATATAAGCCGGATCATCAACGCTCATGATGATGGCCGTTGAAACATCAAAGGCCTCAATATCCCGGAAATCCCTGTTTTCAAAACCGGTAACCACCCGCCATTGCCAGGTCTTGCCTCCGTTGGTGGTCCGTCCAATGGTGCCTTTGTTGCCGCTCACCCATACCACGTTGTCGTTCACCACGCTCAGTCCCCGGAGACTGACACCATTCCCGGATGTCAGCACTTCGACACGGGGTATTTGGGCATTTGTTGAGGCGAAGCCTGTCAATAAGACAAGTAGGGGTAAAAAGGATTTGAGTTTATACATGGTGGTTAAGCATGGCGAACGGATGAACGAAGCTGAAAGGTATTATCATTCTTTATTTTTTTAAAACTGATAACCTTTTCATCAGCGCGCTGATTGATTACACGGTTTTGAAAAATAGTTAATTGTTGTCCGGTTTAATGCGGTTACAAAGGCACAATCTACTCAGATTGTTTCGTATTTCACCATGGTTCGCCTGGATTGGCCATCGTCAAACAGTTCCATAACGGCATAGGCGGGTTCGAATTCCTGGAAGGCTCCCTTCCACCAGTTGCCCGAAACAGCCCCGTTGCAATAGTATTTAATGCCCAGGTATTCCAGTTCCTCCTGCAGATGGATATGACCGCTGATGCAGACCCGGAGATTGGGGTGGGCGCGAAAGATTTTCTTTAAAGCGAGAAAATCGGTATGCATCAGGTTGCGCTTCACCAGCAGGTCGCCATTCGCATCGGTCTTATCAAAGAACAAACCGGCGCAGATGGAGAGTACCGGGATATGAGAGACCAGGCAGATGAACCTGTCCGGTGTTGTGTTTTTCAGTTCCTGCTGCAACCAGTCCAATTGTTCTGGATCGAAGCGGGCAATATAACCTCCTGCCGGATTCAGTTGCGTGCTGTCCAGTACAATGAATTTCCAGTTCCCTCGCTGAAAACTATAGTAGCGATGCTTCATTTCAAGGGTCTCCACCACCCAAACCTTACCGTATAACCGGTCATTATCCGGTTTATTCTCTTTGAGGAACCAGCCCCATACATCATGATTGCCGATGGTATGGTACACAGGCAGGCTGTTTTCTTTTTGCAGGATATTTTTGAAAACATCCCATTGTTCCTGTGTTTTTGGTTTGTCGGCCTGCAGCGAATCCATGATGGCATCTCCGCCGTTGATAATGAAATCGACCGGTTTTTTCAATCCCTGCACATGATGAAGCGCTTTTGCCATTCCGGTTTCGGGCACCTGTCCGGGTTTAACATGGATATCGGTCAGGTGCGCAAACCGAAGGGTTTTTTTCCTGATATTCTCCGCAAAAGTAGAAGAGGGGAGCATGGTTCCGCCGATGATCGCAGCGGAGCTTTGCAGGAATGATTTTCTTTTCATGAGTGGGAGGAATGGGATGGTACAATTTACTTAAAATGAGGTAATCGGCAGTCTACGGTCCACGGTCCACAGTCCACAGTCCACGGTCCACGGTCCATAGTCCACAGTCCACAGTCGACAGTCCACAGTCATACAGCCTTGCAGTAAGGCAGTCGTCATACTGGAAAGTTACCTTAATTAAAGGAGTCTTTCTGTGGACCGTGGACCGTGGTCTTTGGACTATTTCAGCAAATCAAGCAGTTCTTCTTTTCCCACGAGTCCCTGTTTCCTCCATACTTCCTTACCTTCTTTGTACACGATGAATACCGGGATGGGTTCTATGTTCAGCTCCTTCATGAGATTGGTATGAATGCCCGCATCTATTTTCAAAACGGCGAAATCCTTACCTGATTTCTTTTCAATATCCTCGATGACCGGTTTCATCTTTACGCAGGGGGGACACCAGTCGGCCCCGAAATCGACGAGGGTGGGCTTGTCTTTAGGAATGGAGGCGAAATACTGTTCCGGTGTGAGTTGTGGTACGTTACTGCTCCCCTCCACGGGTTTGCCTTCCCTTTTCCAGGCATTGATCCCGCCCCGCAGATCCACCACTTTTTTGAACCCGTTGGCCCGCATCCAGGCGGCTGCGGCGGCGCTGCGGCTCCCCACCAGGCAATAGACATAAACGGGTTTGTTCTTATTGATATAGCTGACCCGGTCCCGGAATTGTTCGGGGTTGATCCAGTCGGCCTGCATAGCATTCTTAATATGCCCGCCCTTGTATTCTGTGGCCGTACGCACATCCAACACCTGTATATCCTCCTTTTTCAGTTCTTTTTCAAATTCGGAGGGACCCAGCGATTCCGCCTGCTGGGCCTTACAGGAAAGCGCCATGAATAATAATAAAAAGGCAGGAATAACGTTTTTCATCTGTTCGGTTTTGGGCAAAAATACAATTTAGTGTTGGGTGATTCTGAAGGATTTGCAGAATAATTCTTAGCATCACCAGCAATCAGGGTATTCAAAATAGTCTTATTTTTAAGGGTTGAAACGACCCACCATCTGTCCTTATATTAAAAACAAACGAAAACAGATGAAATAAGCCATGACCTTCAAACCGGTTTCACCACCCGGTCATTGGTTTATGGCGCATCGCATGCGTCAAACCCTTTTAAAACAATCAACAGCACATGAAAAAACAAATTCTTTACTTGCTGGCACTGGGATTTATTTTAATCCTGGGTTGCCAGAAAGAGGAAAGCTTTGAATTACCCAGTACACCGGCCGGTGGAAGTCTGCAGGACGATGCGTCAGGGGATTGCCTGCCCAAGACCGTGAACGGTGTGTATGCGGTGGGTCAGGCCCTGGTTCCAACCACCCATACGATCACGGTGGGTGTCAATGTCACCAAAACAGGTGTCTATACGATCTTTACAGATACTGTAAACGGATATTTTTTCAGGGCTACGGGCACTTTTTCAACACTCGGTTCCACCAATGTTACCCTCCGCGGCAACGGTACTCCCATTGCGCTTGGCACCAATAATTTTGTTGTTACGTTTGATACCACCTTCTGTGATGTGCAGGTAACGGTTACCTCCCCGGCCGCTTTTACCCTGGCGGGAGCGCCCAATGCCTGTTCTTCTCCGGTCATTGCAGGGAGTTATGGAAAAGATATCCCCCTTACCGCCGCAAATACAGTTACGCTGAACGTAAATGTGACCACGGCGGGGACGTATAATGTGAGTACGTCGACCGTGAATGGGATGACCTTCAGCGGATCAGGAACGCTGGCCACGGGAGCCCAGACAATAGTCTTAACGGGTAGCGGAACACCCACCACCGCAGGTGCCAATACGATTCCGGTTACAGCAGGAACCTCTACCTGCAGTTTCAATATTGATGTGGCCGGACCGGGAGTGGGTACGCTTGGCGGAGCGGGCGGGGCCTGTACACCTGCCACCGTCAATGGAACCTATGTTCCGGGAACACCGCTCAATGCGTCGAACACGGTGGATATACAGGTCAATGTAACCACGGCGGGTGTATTTACCATCACGACCAATACGGTGGGTGGAATGACCTTCGCCTTCACCGGCACCCTTGCGGTGGGAACACAAACAGTGAGTTTACTTGGAACGGGCACACCTACGGGATCCGGGGCGCAAAATTTTACGGTAACACTGGGTGCGGGTACCTGTACGTTCACCATAACGCTCGCCGGCGTAGGAGCGGGTACTCTGGGCGGCGCGGGCGGCACCTGCACGCCATCGACGGTGAACGGAACCTATGTAGCCGGAACCGCCCTGGGCGCCGGCAACACGGTGGATATACAAGTGAATGTAACAACCGCCGGTTCATTCAATATCACAACCAATACGGTTAACGGGTATAGTTTTTCGTTCAACGGAAACCTCGCGCTGGGCACACAAACCGTAACACTCGCCGGTACGGGAACACCCACAGCGGCCGGATCTAATGTATTTACCGTTACCCTGCCGGGCTCTCCTGCGAGTACCTGCACGTTTACCGTAACGGTTACCGCACCGCCGCCGGTTGATTACTTCCCGCGAACCACGAACAGTAACTGGAGTTACGAATTTGACGACCTGGCCGATGATTCCCTGCTGATCAATGTAATTGCCGCTACGCACAGCGCTATGGGAAACACCTATAACATTTTCATGGAAACCGTGGATGCCAGCGGAGGATTTGACTCCTCGGGTTATTACCGTAAAGCGGGTAATGATTATTTTCAGTGGATCAACCTGGCGGATTATGGATTCGATAATCCTTTGTGGACAGAACTCAACTTCCTGAAGGATAACCAGGCAGCCGGGTTTACCTGGACCACCACCGGTTATAGCGGCACCGTGCTCGGTACCCCGATCACGATCCGTCTCCGGTATACGATCGTGAGCCAGAATATAACAACCACTGTGACCACTTCTGCCGGCAGTACGCCGTATAATAATACCATTGTGGTGAAGGAGGAGATCGAACAATTCGTGGGAGGTGTCTGGATTTCCATGACCTCATCGGTTGGCCGTAACGAAAATTATTATTCGCGTGGAGTAGGGCTGATCCAGCAGTATTATTATGACGGTACCGGGGCACTCGATACCAAGTTTGAAATGAGACGCTCCCAGGTATTCTGATAATTGGATAAACAGCAATAAAAGGAGGCTGGCTCAAATGAGGCAGCCTCCTTTTATTTTAAGCCTGTTTCCCTGGCACTCTCCTGCCAGTTTCACCGTTAAGTCTCATTTAAAGAATAACCATCTTCCCGACAATAAAAACTATTGTGACGGGTTCTAGAATCCTTTCTTCTTTCCCGATTCCAGCGGGGGCAGTTTAAAATCATCCAGGGCGCTGTTTTTCGAAATCAGTTTTTCAATGTCTTCAATTTTCCGGGGGGCGAAATGAGAAAGCAGCTCGTATCCGTCCTGCGTGATCAGGAGATCGTCTTCAATCCGAACCGCAATGCTCCACCATTTTTTATCGCAGGGGCTTCCTTCGGGGATATAGATGCCGGGTTCAATGGTGATCACCATGTCCTTTTTAAGTGTCTCATACGTACCCCGGTCGTGTACATCCATGCCGATATGGTGCCCCAGTCCATGGGGGTAGTACTTGCCCACTTCATTTTTATTCTGGATGATCCCCAGTTTAAGAAGCCCTTCGGCGATTGTATTTTTTGCCGCCGCGTTGGCATCGGCCCATTTGGAACCGTTGCGCAATGTTTTAAAGGCGGCCTCCTGCGCGTCGTAAACCAGTTGGTAAATGGCTCTTTCTTCGGCAGAGAATTTGCCGTCGGCGGGGATCGTGCGGGTCACGTCGGCCGTGTATCCGTGGTATTCGGCGCCCACATCCATCAGCAGCAACTCGTTCCCGATCCTGGTTTTTGAATTCTCCGTATAATGCAGCGTACAGCCGTTCTCACCCGATCCGATAATGGAACCGTATCCCACATGCTCGGCGCCGTGTTTTTTATGCACATATTCCTGCAGACCCTGGATTTCCAGTTCGCTCATATTGGGATGGATGGCCTTCATCACTTCGTTGTGGCCCTGGCAGGAGATCTCCACCGCCTTGCGGAGCAGATCCAGTTCTTCCGGGGTTTTTATCTCGCGCAGGGAAGCGGTGAGGCTGCGGTAAAGCCGGTTGTCAAAGCGGTTTTGAAGCGTCATGTTCTCGGGCATGCCTGATTTTACACGGAATTGCTGGATCAGGTCATACAGGTCGGCCCGGTCAAACCCGTTGGGCACATCCACCGGTAGCTTATCACAAATCACCTTGCTGAATTTTGTAAGATCCAGTTTCAGGTTTTTAAAATCCTCTCCGTTATATACTGTTTGAAACCCCAGTTTGGATCGGGCGCCTTCTATACCGAGGCGCTTGCCCGTCCATTGTTCGGCCTGCGAATTTTTCTTCTGAACATAGAGGATCTCGTTGAACCGGTTGCCGGCCGAATCGGTCTGTTCTTCCTTGAAGATAAGCAGCAGGGAATGCGGCTCCCTGTACCCGCTGAAATAATAGAGATCGGGGTTGGGATGGTAGTTATATTCCACATCATTGGAATAGGTCCGGGTAGGGTAGGCGAAAACCACCATCACGGAATTATCAGGCATGATCCTGCGCAGGGCATCCCGGCGGCCGGCATGAAAATCACTGCCCAGGTAATCGGTGGGAAGCGATTCGTCATTTGCCGGGGCAGGTTGGGCGTAACCCATTAAAGTGATCGCCGAAAAAAGCAGCAGCCAAACGGGCCGGGTAAATTTTGCAGGACTCATACTAATTTATTGAGACACTAAAATAGGTAAATCCTCACCGATGTGTAAGGGGAATTGGATGGACGGGTTGTCAGTCTGCAGTCATCAGTCTACAGTCTACAGTCGACAGTCGACAGTCGCAACCTTGCAGCCATGCAGTCGTGTAGCTATGCAACCGTGCAGCCCCTGCAGTCTTTCAGCATTGGGAAATCACGGAAAGAAAAGGAACATGTCCGTTAGCGTGAACCACAAACCATAAAC
>CAYRHU010000001.1:0-40249 GCA_964424155.1 uncultured Chitinophaga sp. | reverse complement strand
AAACCATAAACAGTAGTTTATTCCTGCCGGATGGAACTAGTCGTCATCATCCTCCTCGTAATACGCATCCTCGCTGCTTCGGTAATGCTGCTCCCATTCCTTCACTTTCTCATCGCTCAGGCATTCTATGATGTCGTGCAGGGGGTCTTTTTTAAGCTTCCACTCGGTGGCGGTAGGATCATCAAACCGCTGTATAAACAAACAATGATCTGATTCCACGGCCACTTTTATCAGGATGACCGGGGAGTCCTCCTTTTCCCTCACAAGGTAATAACAACCTGTTTCCAGCAGATCATACGAATACATAGCTTCTCCTCATTTTAAAGGTTCAAAATCACGTTAGCCGGGTTAATAAAGGCAGAACCGGACGGGTTAATAAGTGCGGTTGGATCCGGGGAATCTGAATGGGTCAGGAGCTGGTACCAAAATTAGGAGATTGGGTGAAAGGGGAAATGTGAATTTTGGATAAAAAATTTTAATGGCAGGAAAAAGTTCTTATATTATTGAAAATCAACTTTATAGAAGGACTACTTTGTATTTTAAAGGAGTAGTTGTTTTCCAGGTCTGAACTGGAAATTACAGTCCCGGTGTTTCCCTATAAAAAAAACAACTGGGGGGCCTCCGTTCGCGGGGCCGCCAGATGTATTTTCATTTTGATGGGATTACAGGCTGTACATGCACTTGCGGCTGCACTCTTTCTTCTTTTTCTCCGTCTTTTTTTCCGTTGCGTTTCCGGTTTTTTTCTTGCTGCTGAAAGCGGCAAAACCAACAGCGGTTACGCCGGCCAGCAGGATCAGGGCTACCAGGAATTTCTTCATAGCTGATGATTTAGGCAGAGAAGTTACGGATAATTTTAAAAAGTGAGGACCCTGATTTGATAAGCGGTGCAAAAAATACGGGTTTTCCCGGTCAGGGATCCGGGTGGCCGCGCTTTTTGCCGGAAACGACGACCCGGTGTATTCGTTGGCTCCTGATTATTGAATGATGATTTTTTGGGTTGTGTGCGTTCCGCCCGGCGTAACGGCTTTAAGATAATATATACCCGGTGGAATCCCATTCGTATTGATCCCGTTTTCACCCGCCAGTAACTGTTTACTGAACTGGTGCCGTCCGGATATATCATACAGGCTGATCTTAGCAACGGAATTGCTCGGGGAATTGAAACGGATCACTCCCCCGGCAACCGGGTTTGGCCAGACTTTCAGGAAGGCGGCAGCTATGCGAACATTCACCATTTTAACTATTGAATAATTCAGCTTCCCTGATTCATCCGCTGTTTTAAGACGGTAGTAGTTTATTCCTGCAACAGGATCATTATGCACATGTGTATATGTTTGTGTTTCTGTATGCTGCTGGTTTGGCCTGACAAAAGCGATCTCCTTCCAGTTAAAACCGTCCTCGCTGTGCTGTACCGAAAAACCGGTATTGCTTTTCTCAGCGATTGACCAGTTCAGGCTGACCATGGACGGGCCAAAGAGGGCGGCTTCAAAGGAAGTCCAGGTTACCGGCAGCACACCCAGCGGGAATGCACAGGAGGTCAGGTCATTCCCCAGATCACTGACTGAAAAAGTGCCCAGCAGCGTAAGGGTGAGATTATCTTCCAGTCGGTATAACCTGTTATCGTTTTTGGTTGACATGAATATCTGGCCGGTTGGATTGAACGCAATACCCGCTATCATATTTCCCGTTGGTGTTGGGGTATTTGGAGGTACCCGGCGGGTTACCGTAACCCCGGCAACCGGGGTGGCGGGTAGCGGAGCCGGAAGCATATACACGCCAAAGTTGGAACCGCTGGATGTAATGATCCATAAATTACCATTACCGTCAAATGCAATATCACCGGCATTCTGATCCTTGATAACCGTGGATACGTTATTCCCAAACTGGTCGGTAAAGGAAGAGGTAATCTTGAGCCACTGGTTGTTGACGATATCATAACGGTTCAGGTTGGCTTCAGTGTCTAATGTGTAATAGTAAAGCCCGTCGGCGGTTACACATCCTGTATGTACTTCCGCATTGCAGGTACTGGTTCCCAGTACAGACACGGTAGCGGAGCCTGCATCATAACAAACGAATTCCTGCGGTGATGTTCCCACATTTCGTTTGAAATAATAAAATTTTCCGCTGGTACTGCTGTAACCAAGCCCGTTGGCCCGGTTTACGCTGAAGCCCGGGTACGTCGTGTTCTTTATGACAGCGCCGTTGGATGCATTGGCTACGTTGATCGGGTAAATGGCCCCGTTACCGGTAAGTCCGTAGATCACTCCGGTGGGGTCTGCACAGATCTGGCCCGGGGACTTAACAGGACGGAGCAATACAAAGGCGGGAACCAGTAAAAAAACAATGAATTTGCGGTACAGGATAAAAATAGCATTCATAAGTCCAGATTTTGGATAAGAAACGTTATTTGATTCTTCCGGATGACTGGATCTTATTCTGCGGCCGCGGGTGCTTGGCAGCAAAAGGAATTGATTGTATTTATCCGCAAAAATGATGAAGGAGGTTTAGGGACCAGGTTTGCCCCTGCTGGTAATTTTCATCATAAGGTTTGGATTAAATACGTGTCAAAAATACGCCTCTCTAATGCGTATTTGCAATAGGAAAACTACGGTCTGGGCCTCATTTTTTTTGTATCCGGGTGCAGTTTGCTGAGAAACAATCTTTTGAATGAAAGAGGTTTAGCACTTGCAAAAACCGGCCCGGATTTTAACGGCATCGGTCATATGAATTGGTAGAAGTGACTTAACATGAGTGAAAATGGATAGCGGTTTACACGGGAAATTTATTCCAGGCCCAATCCGGGTTCCGGCCGCGGATCTGTTTTTCCCTGTTTATTAATGAGGCATCATTCTTCATCCAATAGGACGGGTTTAAGAGTTATTTTTTTATTAACCAGGTTCTGCACCATCAACTGACCATATGTATGGGCCAGGGTGGTTTTCGATGCGATATCAAAAGTGCTGCTACGGGCAGAATAGATCAGCCGGCGGGAGTACAGGTCATAAAAGTTATTTTCCCAGATATATTTTGTCTGCTCGGCGTAATACCCGGGCGTATAGATCTTTTCATTCAGTTCCGACAGGTAGCGGTCAAAACGGCCGGAGCGGTTATAGTAATCCATGTCGCTGATCCCCCCGGGCATGTACACCTGTTCTTTTTCCTTGTTGAGGAGTACAATGGTCAGGATGCCGTCAAATCCTCTTCCTTCTATAACAGACCTGGCACGGCTCGTATCTCCTTTCACAAAGGTTCCGGGCGGGTATACCCGGTTTGCCGGAACCGCAAAATAGCCAAGCGTTTTCAGGTCATCGGCAAGGTGATTTTCAATCTTGGCCTGTAATTCGTGGTCATTGTCGGTGAGCACACCCAGCACGAGTATCTTTTTATACTGCCTGGGTTCCACAT
Organism: uncultured Chitinophaga sp.; assembly: GCA_964424155.1. Classification (GTDB taxonomy): domain Bacteria; phylum Bacteroidota; class Bacteroidia; order Chitinophagales; family Chitinophagaceae; genus JJ008. The sequence goes on along the minus strand of CAYRHU010000001.1, from coordinate 36,844 downwards.
CCCCGGGAACCCAGGTTTGGGTGATCTTACTTGGCTGGCAGGCACCCAGCAACGACAGCAGCGCAATCCACAGTAATGTTTTCATGACTTTGTTTGTACAATAAAATAATGACATTCTTAAAGGTTTATCACTGAGGCGGGTCATCCGGTGTGAAGACCTTTATCATCCGGGAACAGCTTTAACGTCATTAATAGTATACCGGTCAATCCATCAGGAATAGGGGGGTAAGCCGTTACGCAGGGAAAAACAAAGGGGGATACATTTTTTATGCACAGCGGGTGAATAATTCCGGATTCTTACAGCACTGACCGTTTCGGTATATTTGCCGGTGCCCGCCCAATACCTCCCGATTGGGAGGTTTTTTGTGGGTGAGATTCATGGAACTTGATATCGGTCGGGTGACCGGTAAAATTCGATAACCTGAAAAATTCAATCCGGGCCGTGCCGGGCCCGTTCTGGAAATGGCAAAATCAAAAGAAAAAGCATCGGTCCCGCCTGAATCAGCAAAGAGCGACCTGTTTGACTATGATGAGGACAGCATAAAATCGCTTGACTGGAAGGAACATATCCGGCTACGTCCCGGCATGTATATCGGGAAACTGGGTGACGGTTCCTCGCCGGATGACGGGATCTATGTGCTGGTAAAGGAAGTGCTGGATAACTGTATCGACGAATACACAATGGGATTTGGGAAGACCGTCGAGATCACGGTGGAAGGTAAACAGGTGACTATCCGTGATTATGGCCGTGGCATCCCGCTGGGGAAAGTGGTGGATGTGGTAAGCAAGATCAACACGGGCGCCAAGTATGACAGCAAGGCTTTCCAGAAATCGGTCGGGCTCAACGGCGTGGGCACCAAAGCCGTGAACGCCCTCAGCCATTTTTTTAAGGTTACGGCGATCCGCGACGGCAGGGAAAAAACAGCCGAATTCGAAAGAGGGGTGCTGATCAAAGAGTACAAAGAAGCGAAATCGGGTGAATCGAACGGCACCCTGGTGACCTTTATCCCGGATGACAGCGTATTCCGGAATTTCCGGTTTCATCCCGAATTCCTGGAAAACCAGATATGGAATTATTGTTTCCTCAACGCGGGACTGCGGATCGTTTTCAATGGCAAATCCTTTGTCAGCAAGAACGGTCTGCTCGATCTCCTTCAGCGCAAGACCAACGAAGACGAGATCCGTTACCCGATCATTCACCTGACGGGTGACGATATCGAAGTGGCCCTGTCGCACACCAATGAATACGGCGAGGATATCTACAGTTTTGTGAACGGCCAGCATACCACGCAGGGCGGTACCCACCAGCAGGCCTTCCGCGAAGCCTACGTCAAGACCATCCGCGATTTTTTTAAAAAGGATTACGATGCTTCCGATATCCGCACAGGTATCGTGGCGGCCGTTTCGGTCAGGGTGGTGGAGCCCGTTTTTGAGTCACAAACCAAAACCAAACTGGGTTCGGTGAACGTGGATATGAACGGCCCGAGCATGCGGCAGTTCGTGGGCGATTTCCTGGCGAAGGAACTGGATAATTTCCTGCACAAAAACCCGGGAACGGCCGAGGCGTTGAAGAAAAGGATCGAGCAGAGTGAGCGGGAAAGAAAGGAAATGGCCGGCGTACGCAAACTGGCCAATGAAAGGGCGAAAAAGGCCAACCTGCACAACCGGAAACTGCGCGACTGCCGCTATCATATGGACGAGGAACCGCCTGCAAAAGGACGGGAGGAATTTATCACGAAACAGAATGAAAGCACCATTTTTATCACCGAGGGCGACAGCGCCAGTGGTTCCATTACCAAGGCCCGTAACGTGGAGACACAGGCCGTTTTCAGCCTGCGCGGCAAGCCGCTGAATTGCTATGGCCTGACCAAGAAAGTGGTGTACGAGAATGAGGAATTCAATTTGCTTCAGCATGCCCTCAACATAGAAGAAGGACTGGAAGGGCTGCGGTACAATAATGTCGTCATTGCTACGGATGCCGACGTGGACGGGATGCATATCCGCCTGCTGCTGATGACCTTTTTCCTGCAGTTCTTTCCCGATCTCGTGAAACATGAAAAAGTGTATGTGCTGGAAACCCCGTTGTTCCGGGTTCGCAATAAACAGGAAACCATCTATTGTTATGATGAGTCCGAGAAACAGGCGGCCATGAAAAAGCTGGGAGGTAAACCCGAAGTGACGCGTTTCAAGGGTTTGGGTGAGATCAGCCCGGACGAATTCGCGCAGTTTATCGGTCCCGGGATGCGCAAGCAGCTGATGCGGCTGGAACAGGGTGATCATATCCAGCAGTTACTCGAGTATTATATGGGAAAAAACACACCCGACCGGCAGGAGTTCATCATCAATAACCTGGTGGTGGAAATGGATGCCCCGGTTGAACCGTAAATGCGCATTATTCATTTTAATTAAAAGTTATTAGTGTTCGAGTTTCATGCCGATCGCAAACGATACTTCGAAATTCAGGTAATGAATGCGGAGAAGTATGTGATCCCCTTTATTGAAGAAAAGTTTCCTGTAAAACCCGGGATGCGGGTACTGGAGATCGGGTGCGGGGAAGGCGGGGTGCTGAAGGCCTTCCTCAATAAGGGCTGCGAAGGAGTGGGAGTGGAACTGGATATGCCGCGGGTTGAGGATGCGCTGCAGTTTCTTCAGGATGATGTTGCAGCTGGGAAGATCCGGTTCGTGGCGAAGGATATTTATACCGTGGAAGCCGAAAAGGATCTCAACGGGCTATTTGACATCATTGTGATGAAGGATGTGATCGAACATATCCATGACCAGGCTAAACTCATCGGGTGGATGAAGCAGTTCCTGAAACCGGGGGGAATCGTTTTCTTCGGTTTCCCGCCCTGGTATATGCCTTTTGGCGGGCACCAGCAGGTGTGCCGGTCGGGGATATCCCGTTTGCCCTGGATCCACTTACTGCCGCGCCGCGTGTATAAATGGATATTAAAAAGTAACCGGGAGCCGGTGGAACACCTGATGGAGATCCGGGAAACGGGGATCAGTATCGAACGATTTGAAAGGATTTGCAGGCATACGGGATTTATCTTCCTGCATAAAGGGCATTACCTGCTGAACCCGATCTATGAGTGGAAATTCGGATGGAAACCCAGGAAACAGGGACGGCTACTCCGGTCCATACCCTTTTTCAGGAATTTCTGGACAACCTGTGTGTATTATATTATTCAACCCGATAAACAACCGCGATGATACATGTAGTTTTTAATGAAAGCGAAACCGGTCTTATGAAAAAGGTGATGGAAATGGACGAGACCCTGGCAGGCGAGGTGCTTCAGATCAGGGACGATTATGCCGTGGGCCCGCTGGCAGAACTGGATACGGAGGAGGGATGGCAGGCCCGGCTCGACTGGTGGAAGACCTTACTGGCCGGTTCTCCCTATTCGCATGCGGCCGGATCCTTTGATGACCGGGAAACGGTAAAGGCATTAAAGGAAAAACTCGATGCCGACCCGGCATTGGAAGTATGGATCTGGATGGGACAGAACCAGCATGATGTAACGGGATATTACTGGCTGATGCCCCGGCTAAGATCCTACCAGGGGCGGGTGATGGTGCTGTATCTCAACAACCTGCCTTTTATCAATGAAAAGGGACAGATATTCTATCCCTCCTGGCTGCATGAGATCCAGCCAAAAGAGTTTCTGAAGGCCAGGAAGCTGGCCCGTCCCATCACCCTGAGCGAATTCGAGATCGATCCGGATGATTGGAAACGTATCGTAGAAGAAAACGCGATGGTGCGTATCCTGGAAGGTGGAAAAAAGATCGTTGGGAAGGAGGAAAGCTTTTATGATGCGGAGATCCTCCGCAACATCACCGGTGAATGGCAAAAGGCCACCCGGGCGCTGACCAATATTCTGCACCGGATGAAGATTAAAACGGGCGATGTGTACATCATGTGGCGGATGAAACAGCTGATCGCGGAAGGAAAGATCGTGGTGAGCGGGGAAATGGAAAAATCATGGAAGGATTTTGATGTGAAGAAGCCGGAAGGAAAACAGGGAGAGATGGCTTTCGAAAAAGCGGAAGAAAATTACTGATGATGAAAAATGTATTAAAGCTGGAAGAAGCGGCCCTGTTCGGGTTGAGCCTGTATTTTCTTTACGTCAATGAAGTTCCCTGGTGGTGGTACCTGTTGCTGCTGCTCGGACCGGATATCAGCATGCTGGGGTATACGGCCGGTAACCGGGCGGGAGCCGTGTCGTATAATTTGTTTCATCACAAGGGGGTGGCGGCGGCGATTTTTGTCACCGGCTTCCTCCTGCCTGAACCGCTGTTACAGCTAACGGGTATCATTTTGTTCGGGCATTCCTGCATGGACAGGATGTTCGGGTTTGGATTAAAGACAACGGAAGGATTTAAATACACGCATTTGGGGATCATTGGAAAGCATTAAAAAATGAGCGCAGCCAAAAACAAAATAACATCTATACAGAACAATGAAAGCGGGTTGCCCGGTCAATACCGCACCTGGTTCCTGGATTATGCATCGTATGTGATACTGGAAAGAGCCGTACCCGCTGTGGAAGACGGGCTGAAACCCGTGCAGCGCCGTATCCTACATGCCATGAAGGAAATGGATGACGGCCGTTTCAACAAAGTGGCCAATATCATCGGCCAGGCCATGCAGTATCACCCGCATGGCGACGCGTCGATCGGGGATGCCCTCGTGAACATGGGGCAGAAGGACCTGCTGATCGATACACAGGGTAACTGGGGCGATGTGCGCACCGGGGACGATGCCGCCGCGGCCCGTTACATCGAGGCGCGGCTCAGCAAATTCGCGCTGGAAGTGGCCTTTAATGCCAAGACGACGGAATGGCAACTCAGTTATGACGGGCGCAAGAACGAACCGGTCACCCTGCCGATGAAGTTCCCTTTATTGCTTTCACAGGGGGCAGACGGCATTGCAGTGGGACTTTCCACCAAAATACTCCCGCATAATTTCTGTGAATTGATCGAGGCGGCAGTGAAATACCTCCGCGGCAAACGGTTTGAATTATACCCAGATTTTCTCACCGGCGGCATGATCGATGTGGAGGATTATAACCAGGGTAAGAGAGGCGGGAAAGTGAAAGTAAGGGCGCATATCGGGGAACTGGATAAGAAGACACTGGTTATCCGGAGTGTACCATATGGCGTGACCACCACCCAACTCATGGAATCCATCGTAAAGGCCAATGACCAGGGAAAAATCAAGATCAAAAAGGTGACGGATAATACCGCGGCGGAAGTGGAGATCCAGGTGGACCTGGCACCGGGGATTTCTCCCGATATCACCATCGATGCCCTGTACAAGTTCACGGATTGCGAAATTTCCATTTCTCCGAACGCCTGCGTGATCGTGGATCAGAAACCGCAGTTCCTGGGTGTGCAGGAACTGCTCAAATTGTCGGTCGACAGAACCAAGGACCTCCTCGAACAGGAACTGAAGATCCGGTTGGGTGAGTTACAGGAAAAATGGCATTACACTTCTCTCGAAAAAATATTCTTTGAGGAAAAGATCTACAAGGAACTGGAGAAAAAGCATGAGACCTGGGACAAAGTACTCGATGCGATTGATAAGGCCTTTGTTCCTTTTAAGAAGCAACTGAAAAGGGAGATCTCCAGGGAAGATATCATCAGACTGACGGAAAAACCGGTTCGCCGCATCTACAAGCTGGATATTGACGAACTGAATGACCAGATAAAAGCGTTGGAGGCCGAGATCAAACAGGTTAAACATGACCTGGCCCACCTGGTGGATTTCGCCGTGGCCTATTATGAAAACCTGCTGAAGAAATTCGGAAAGGGCAGGGAGCGTAAAACGGAGATCCGGCAATTTGAAGTGATCGAGGCAAAGAGTGTCGCGATCGCCAACACTAAATTATATGTAAACCGGGAGGAAGGGTTTATCGGCACCGGGCTGAAAAAGGACGAATTCCTTTTCGACTGTTCCGATCTGGATGATATCATCGTATTCGCCAAAAGAGGCATTATGAAAGTGGTGAAGGTGGCCGACAAGACCTTTATCGGGAAAGATATCCTGCATGCGGCCGTTTTCCAGAAAAATGACGAGCGTACCACCTACAATATGATCTACATGGACGGGGCAAGCGGAAAAAGTTTCGCAAAGCGGTTTAACGTAACAGGGGTGACCCGCGATAAGGAATACGATCTCACCAAAGGGCACGAGAAAAGTAAAGTGCATTACCTGTCGGTAAACCCGAACGGTGAGGCGGAACGGGTAAAAATCACGCTGACCCCGGGCTGCGCGGCGCATAAAAAGGAATTGGAATTTGATTTCGCCGAACTGGAGATCAAGGGCCGTTCGAGTATGGGAAACACGGTGACCAAATATCCCATTAAATCGGTAAAGCTCAAGGAAGCCGGGGTATCCACCATTGCCGGGAAAAAACTTTGGTACGATGACCAGTTTGGCCGGCTGAATACGGATGAGAAAGGGCAATACCTCGGCATGTTCGACACCGAGGATAAGATCCTGGTGCTGTATAACGATGGTAATTACGAGGTCACGGACCAGGAACTGACCCAGAAGCTTGATTCTGAGAAAGTGATCTTTATCGAGAAATTCGATCCCGAAAGAATCATTACCGCCGTTTATGCGGATATGAAGACCAAACAGTTTATGGTGAAAAGGTTCAGGATCGAGACGACCACGCTCAAGAATAAATTCATGTTCATAAAGGAGGGGGAAGGAAATTATGTGGAAGCCGTAACCACGCAGGATGAACCCGTTCTGGCCATGCAGCAGGGCCGGGGGGCGCAGATCCGGAAAGGAAAACTGAAGCTCGCGAAAATCGCCGAGGTGACGAACTACAAGACAGTTGGCACGAAATTGGCCGATTACAGCAAGTCAACCGAAATGGAATGGGTGACGGGCAAGGGAAGCAGTCAGGCGGAACTGTTCCAGTAAATTTCTAACCCTTTAATTTAACGTCATGACACTTGAAACGATCCTGGTTACCGTTCTCATCGGCGCGGCTGCCGGCTGGCTGGGCAGTTTTTTATTCAAAGGGGAGGGACTGGGCATGGTGGGCAATGTGGTGGTGGGTATCCTGGGTAGTTTTGTCGGGAGTTGGTTACTCCGCGAGCTGAAGGTGAGCATTGGCAGCAGCCCGCTGGTCAATGCGATTCTCACAGGAGCCATCGGGGCTTTTGTCATTCTTTTTGTGGTAAGTCTTTTTACCGGAAAAAAATAGAGCGTTATTTCTTTCGCCTGATCCGGATCGTCGCATTCTTTTCCAGGCTGCTGCTAAGCCGTAGTTCATGCTTCTTTTTGCCGTCATTGATCACCATCAATGCGGTATTGGGCGGGATCAGCCCCAGGTTTTCGGCGAACATCGATATTTCATTGGCCTCCAGGTTTCCGTCGACCGGCAGGTTGATGCGGATCGATTTATGCGTGAGTTTCTGGTTAAATAATATCAGCGTTTTATTGTAGAAGAGGGAGATGATATCCCCGTCGATCTCGCCGTTGTCATACAAGGCCACCTGGAGTGTATCGGATTCCACTTCGATCTCGTTCACCACCACATTCTCGCGCTCGGTGTATTCCTTTTCAGTCACATAGTTCACCACTTTCCGGGGAATCACCTGTGCCGCCACCAGCGTGTCGGCTGCGGTGGGTTTCCAAACCTGGTAGGTTTCCTTGTATTCGGCGATCGCCTTCATCACCGAATCCTTTTTACTGATATCTGCGTTGAGGTTGAAATTGAATCGTACTTCGGGGCAGGTGTAGCGGTAATCCGGAAGCGCGCGAAAGGATCCGGTAAGGAAAGAACCCGCCTGCGACACCCGCAGGGTGGCCTGGAGGGTCATCATGCAGTCCACCTCGAAATTGGAAATGGAGGCATGGTAGACCAGCGGTACATCATAGAGGCTGAGCTGCCGGGTGGCGGCATTGTAATTGCCTTTCACTTTCAGGCTGCGATAAGTGTCTTTGAAAAAATAATTCAGCACCCCGGAAACATAGCCTTTCTCCGGCTGAAGGATCAGTTCCACGAGGTAGTTGTTCGTGGAACTGTTGGATTTCACATTGGCATTCCCATACCAGTATCCGAATACGGATTGCGACCGGCAATAGAAAGAAATCAGCAGGAAAAATATCAGGAGCCCTTTTTTCATGAACAGGTAATATCGGCAAAAATTATTCCCATTTTCCCTGAATTTGTACACAGGTCACCGAATGTACCGCTTCATTTCCCGTTCCACGTCTCTTTTTTTAATGCTTTCCCTTTTGTCATACATTTTTTTGCCACGGGCCAGCCCTATTTCGATTTTTACCCTGTTTTTTTCATTGAAGAAAATACGCAGGGGCACCAGTGTATATCCTTTTTCTTTCAGTTTGGCTTCGATTTTCCGGATCTCTCTTTTCTGTAATAGCAATTTCCGGTCGCGGAGGGGTTCATGATTGTTCGCCGTTCCATGTGAGTACTCGGCGATATGCAACGATTTGATCCACACTTCGCCTTTATGCACCAGGCAATAACTGTCGCTGAAACTGGCCTTCCCCTCGCGGAGTGATTTCACTTCGGTGCCGAGCAATACCATGCCGGCTTCATAGCGGGTATCGATGAAGTATTCGTGGAAGGCCTGCCTGTTCTTTAATTCCTGCATGAATAAAATAAAAATAAGAGGCAAATTTACCTCTTATTAACGAATCAGGTGGTGATGATCAATGCTTGAAAAGTTTCAGCAGCGTGGTAATCTTGTCTTTTAATTCCTTTCTGGGTACTATAAAATCCAAAAAGCCATGCTCCAGGATGAACTCACTCCGCTGAAAGCCCTCGGGGAGGTCTTTTTTGATCGTTTCCTTAATCACCCGCGGACCGGCAAACCCGATCAGGGCGCCCGGTTCGGCGATGTTCAGGTCGCCCAGCATGCCAAAGGAGGCGGAGATCCCACCAAAAGTGGGGTCGGTTAGCAGGGATATATAGGGAATCTTGGCGTCGCTTAACTGGGAAAGTTTGCCGCTGGTCTTGGCCAGTTGCATCAGGGAAAAGGCGCTTTCCATCATACGGGCGCCCCCGCTTTTACTGATAACCATGTAAGGGACCCGGTGCTCGAGACAATAATCGATAGCCCTTGAAAATTTTTCACCCATCACGCTGCCCAGCGAGCCCCCGATGAACTCAAAGTCCATACAGGCGATCACAAGATCGTGTGCGCCCACTTTGCCCACCGCCACCCGCATGGAGTCTTTCAGATCGGTTTTGCTCCAGGTTTCTTCCAGGCGTTGCTTATAGGGTTTCAGATCGGTGAATTCGAGAAAGTCCTTGCTTCGGATATTCTGAAAAAGTTCCGTGTATTCATTATTGTCAAAAAGGATCTCGTAGTAATCGCTGCTCCCGATACGGTGATGAAAACCGCATTTCGGGCACACAAAGAGATTTTCCCGGAGTTCATTGACCGTGCAGATGAAATTGCAGTCGGGGCATTTCACCCACAATCCTTCCGGTGTTTCTTTTTTTTCGGAGGTCTTGGTGCTGATCCCTTTTTTAATGCGTCTGAACCAACTGGTCTTCGCCTCTTCCGTCTTTCCCTCCTCACCGGCCAGGTTGGCGTCAAAATCTTCAAATTGCTTGGGCATAACCGCTTGTTGAATCACAAATATAGAGAGTTTATGGTTTGTGGTTTATGGTTTATGGTTTATGGTTTGGGCATCTGCCAGAGGACGGCCGTTGTCACTATGTCAGGTTACATGCCCCGAAACGACCCAACTACAAACCATAAACCATAAACTATAAACTATTTTTTCAGCACCCTCTCAAATAAATTAAATATTCGCTTATACTCATCCGTCCAGCTGCTCGGCTCAACAAACCCATGATCTTCGAGCGGGTAGCTGGCCAGTTCCCAGTTATCCTTGCCGAGCTCGATCAGGCGCTGCGTGAGTTTGACGGCATCCTGGTAGTGTACGTTCACATCGATCATGCCATGGCAAATGAGCAGGTGGCCTTTCAGGCCTTCGGCAAAATAAAAAGGTGAACTTCTCCGGTACGCCAGGCTGTCGTTGAACGGTTCGTTGAGGATATTGGATGTGTATCCATGATTATAATTGGCCCAGTCCGTCACGGGACGAAGCGCTGCGCCCGCGGCGAAAACGCCGGGTTCGTTAAACATGCCCATCAGGGTAATAAAACCGCCGTATGATCCGCCGTAGAGACCTACGTTTTCCGGATTCACTCCGTGTTGATCGACCAGGTATTTCACCGCATCCACATGATCGCTCAGGTCCTTGCCGCCCATATGACGGTAAATGCCCGTTCGCCAGTCGCGGCCGTAGCCGGCGCTTCCGCGGTAATCGATATCCAACACATAGTACCCGTTATCGGCCAGCATATTATTGAACATGAATTCCCGGAAATAACTGCTCCACCATTTATGGGCGTTTTGCAGGTAACCGGCACCGTGAACAAACAATACCGCCGGTTTATTGGGATGGGGGTTCTTTGGCTTATAGAGGCGGGCGTAAACAGTGGCTCCGTCTCCTGCTTTGAATGTGACCAGTTCCGGATCTCTCCATTTGTAGGACTTGAATTCTTCACTCTGTCCTTTGTCTGTGATCTGAACGGCTGCCGCCGGTTTGGATTTTTTACCTGGTAACGGGTTTTCCTGCAGGTAGAGTTCCCAGGGTTTGTTGGAATAAGAATAAAGGATGGCCATCCATTTTTCATCCGGAGAAAGTGTGACCTGGTTGGAACCGGTCATGGTGGTCAGCTGTTCTTTTTTCCCGTCAGCGATCCGGAGCCGGTAAAAATGCTGCTCACCGGGATGCACCTCGTTTGTCTGGATGTAAAAGTATTTTTTATCCTTCGATAACTGTACCTGCTGTACTTCATAATTTCCGGAAGTGATCGCCTTCTTTTCTCCATTGACCACATGGACCGAATACAGGTGGGAGTAACCCGTTTTTTCCGACCGGTACCAGAAGGTCTCTTCATCCAGCCACCCAGTAATACCGCCTCCAAAACCGCCGGTGCCGGGTCCGCCGATCCAGGCTTCATCCCTTTGCCGGTCCAGGGTGCTGAATTTTCCCGTGGCTGTATCCAGCAGCAGGAGCCAGCGGTCCTTGTTATCATCGGAGCGGATATCCGCAACGGCATAAGTTCCTTTGGGTGACCAGTTCAGGGAAAGAATTGAAACAGGGCGGTTGGCGGATTTTTTGTTTTTCTCCTCCATCATTTTGGGATAATCCTTTACATAATCCGGCAGTTCACGGATACCCGGAATGGAGTCAGTTCGGAGCAACCAAACCGTATCCCTGACCCGGTCATAGATAAATGCTTCCGAACTTCCCTGCTGGGCGCCCACTTTTGTGCGGGAAGGAATATCCGTGGTAAACCCCGATTCCGTTACATAACTGGGAACGATGGTTGTTTTGGCGCCAGAAGGGGGTGCCGCCTTGAAAAGCCGGTAACTGATGAAGCGTCCGTCGGGACTAATCTGAAGTGCCTGTAATGACCGGTCATCCAAATTTATCGTGCGTATCTCTTTATCCCGGGGTTGACTTTTGTTATAGGCCGCTGTGGCTTCCCTTTTTTCCTTTCTTTCCCGCAGCACTTCAAAATACCTTAGCTGGTCGTTTTGCAACCATTTTTCCTGAGGGTTGCTGCCTGCAATGCTGCCCGGGCGGGGACCGGCTCCGGTTCCTGATGATTCGGAGGAACGGATATTGGTAAGTTGCATGGTTTCACCTTCTGCAATATCCCAGGCGTACAGGTTCTGACTGCGGGTGAACACGATCTTTGATTCATTGAAAGAAAATTGCGGGTTGGTTTCAAAGTCGGTGGTTTGCGTAACGCGTTTGGTCCTTCCGGATTTCAGATCTGTATAATAGACATCGCCGTCCCGGGCCACTACATATGCCGATCGCGACTGGTTATAATTATAAGATCCCTGGATATTTCTTTCTTTCTTTTGTTCGGCCGTGACTTTCACAGGTACCCGGTTCACGGGAGTGATGGTATAGAGAGAATCAGCCGGCATTTTATCCGGGTTCCAGTTAAAAAAAAGGGTAGAGCCGTCACGACTCCAGTTAAGTCCCGAAGGGGAGGTGCCAATCCATTTCGGATCGCGCATGATCTTCTCAACGGTCAGTTTATCCAGGCTTTGCGAAATGGCGGAAAGCTGGATCAGCAAACAGAGGGCGAGCGTTGATATCATTCTCATTACAGCCGGTTTAGGCTATAAATATATTGAGAATGCCGGGAACGGTTCAACCACCCGTCATTTGGTTTTCCCGGCTTAGTTATTCGGCGCGCCGCTGTCAATCCAGCATATGATCGAATTTTTTTGTGAAGAACCGAAGGTGCTTCCCTGCGGCATGGCACCGGATGCGATAGCGCTGCGGATCTTGACCCGGTTATTGAATACCTGTGTATAATTGGTGAGGGGGCCCGGTCCATTGGTACTGGAGGCGGAGTGACACCCATCCACCGCGCAAACGGATTGTATGATGGGTTCAACATCGGCAGCATAGGCCTTATTCGTAACGGTACTGCAGTTAACGGTGGTGCCACCATCGTTGCCGTTATCTTTACTGCAGGCGGTAATTAATATGGCTGTACAGATCATCAGCACAGGTAACCAAAACCTTATTTTCATATCTGTGATTTAAAAGTGAAGTCTCCTTCAGATATTAAACGGGAGATATACATAAAAGTTGCCTCCCGGCATGGCATTTTATATTGAAGTTCCGGCAATTCCACGGTGTCACAAAATCGACCTGCCGGTTGGGGGATAGTAAATCCCGGCTCAGAAGTCAATAAATGTTTTTTACGGTAAGCGGGTTGAATTCGTTAACCATGATTTTATTACTTACCGGCTTCGCCGCAAAATATGTTGAGAATTTAGTTATTGGGAGCGCCGCTGTCTATCCAGCAGATGATATAACCTCTTTGCGCCGTAGTGAGGGGGGTGCCCGGCGGCATCGTGCTTAAAGAGATCACATTCCGGATCTTGTCACGGGCAGCGAAGATCTCCGGATACGTGGTAAGGGGCCCGGGCGAATTGGTGCTCCCGGCTGCATGGCAATTGGCCGTGGCGCAACGGGTCTGGATGATCGGGTTTACATCGGCCGAAAAGGATTTATTGGTAACGACACTGCAGTCCAGGTTGTTGCCGCCTCCGGTGCCAGTTCCACCCCCCGGGTCACCAATATCTGATTTTATACAGGCGGCCGCCAGGAAAAATAACAGTAACAAATAGACCGGGTGTTTCATATGTCGGAATGTATTGATTGTAATTGAAGAGCCGAAAATAATCAAAAATGCTGCATTCGGGCAGCTTATATTATTTCCCCGACATTGCGCTGAATGTTATGCGAAAGCTGCGATGTGGGCAGGTCGTTGGTGTCGCCGCTGAACGGATCTTCAATTTCCTCGGCGATCAGTTCCAGGCTGGCCAATACATAAAAAACAAAGGCGACAACAGGAATGATATAGTAACCGAGCTGGAAAACATACCCGAACGGGAGGGTCATAATATAGAAAAAGATGAACTTTTTGATGAACACGCTGTAAGAAAAGGGGATGGGCGTATTCTTGATTCGTTCACAGGCGCCGCAAATATCGGCGAATGACTGCAGCTCGGCATTCAGGAAGAGCAGTTGTTCGCCACTTATTTTTTTCTCCGTATGAAGTTCCTGCACCCGCCGGTACATCAGTAGCGCCACCTGGTTGGGTACATGTTTGCCGTGATCGATATGTTCGAAAAGCTGTTTGTGATCATCACTATCAAAAAGCTCAAGCCGGGTTTGTTCTTTATGCAGATGGTTATGCAGTGCGTAGGCGAATGCAGGGATCATCTTCCGGAAAAAATGCCGGGTCAGTTTGTCTTCTTTATCCAGCAGGGCATCCATCTTCATGGCCAGGTTGCGGCTGTTATTCACCAGGCTGCCCCATAACCGGCGTCCTTCCCACCACCGGTCGTAGGCGGTATTGGTGCGGAATACCAAAAGCATGGAAATGGCGAAACCCAGCATGGTATGCATGACGGGGATATTCCGTACATAATTGGTATCAGACAGCTTCCAGAATTCCAGTTCCAGCCAGGCTATCAATCCGGAATAGGCGCAGATGGCGATTATCAGCGGCATCAGCTGCCGGAAGGTATCGGCCCGGTGGAACCGGAAAACAAAAGTGAACCAGTCCCGGGGGTTATAGGAGATCATGCGGGTTCTTTATCCCAAAAATAAGGATTGGGAGCATTGACGTTCCTAATTCATAAACGGCATCACCGGGATGTAATTGGCGGGGAATGGGACTGTCACTCCAGGTTATATGGGACTCAAAGCCGTTTCGGCCATCATTGCTATTCAGGTTTTTTCCCTTGTATCGGCCGAAACCAGCAACAGCAATAATAAAACGATACCCAGCCCGGTGTACCCGTACTCTCTCACCGTTTGCATGGGATCCTTCGTTCCGGAATCGATATATTCCGCGGTTGAAGGTATATCCGGATTTGGAAAGGAAGAGGCGCCTGATATAACCGCTTCGACTCCCTTTTTAATGGAGTGGCTATTCCGTTCGTTCTGGGCAAACACATTTAGTGTGTATATCCAGATTAAAAGGAGCAGGACTAATAATGACCGTATGACATTTCTGTTGTTCATTCTGGAAACATAATTTTTGTCAATAGCACATATCAATAACCCCTGGTTGTACATGTAAGTTATTCAATATGGATCGGTAGGGCCTTGACAGCGGTCAGGAATCCGAATGATAAAGATTAGCGGGGATACTTGCTTTATAACATCCTGTAAAACAAAACCGGTCACGGTGGTATTCATCGTGACCGGTTCGGGCAGGTTGCTTCGGATATCAAGCTATGCTGATGCTTTTATCGAGGTAAACATCCTGGATCGCGTTTAAAATGGCCACTCCCTCATTCATCGGGCGCTGGAAGGCTTTACGGCCGGAAATAAGACCCATGCCGCCGGCTCTTTTATTCACAACGGCGGTCATCACGGCTTCCGCCATATCGCTGGCCCCGGAGGAAGCGCCGCCACTGTTGATCAGACCGGCCCGGCCCATGTAGCAGTTGGCCACCTGGTAGCGGCAGAGATCGATCGGGTGATCGGTGGTCAGTTCTTCGTAAATGCGTTTATCATTTTTACCATAGGCTGATTCCTTGGTGTTCAGCGCCAGGTATCCGCCATTGTTCTCCGGCAATTTTTGCTTGATGATATCGGCTTCGATCGTAACCCCGAGGTGGTTGGCCTGTCCGGTCAGGTCGGCCGAAACATGATAATCCTTTTCTTTTGTTTTGAAAGCAGGGTTACGCAGGTAGCACCAGAGGATAGTAGCCATCCCGAGTTCATGCGCCATTTCGAAAGCCTTGCTTACTTCCTGTATTTGTCTTGTAGCCTCATCACTTCCAAAATAAATGGTAGCGCCTACGGCTGCCGCACCCAGGTTCCAGCTGGCTTTGATAGAGGCAAACATCACCTGGTCGAATTTATTGGGGTAGGTCAGGAACTCATTATGGTTGATCTTGACAATAAAAGGGATCTTATGAGCGTACTTGCGCGACAGCATGCCCAGCCCGCCATAAGTGGTGGCCACGGCATTGCAACCGCCCTCCACCGCCAGTTTGATGATGTTCTCAGGGTCAAAATAAATAGGGTTTTTCGCAAATGACGCCCCTCCGCTGTGCTCAATGCCTTGGTCCACCGGCAGGATGGACAAATAACCGGTATTCGCCAGCCGGCCGGTACCATACATCTGCTGCAGGTTCCGCATTACCTGCGGGTTACGGTCGCTCCCGGCCCAGATACGGTCTACGAAATCAGGCCCCGGCAGGTGGAGCGCCTCTTTTGAAATGGTTTTTGACTGGTGATTGAGAAGGTATTCGGCCTTATCGCCAAGCAGTTCGGTTATCTTGCTGTTTGCCATGCTGGGTTGATTTTTTAGACCGCAAATATAGGAAAGAGAGAGGAGTCGGGAGACTGGAGACTGGAGTCAGGAGTTGGGAGTCGGGAGTCGGGTCGTTTAAAATATATAGAGTCTAATTGGAATTATGATTTCCGTAATAAATTTCCTGTATTACGCTTTTACCATCTATATGACTTTTTGTGCTTTCGGAAATTGACTCCCGACTCCTGACTCCAGACTCCCGACTCATCAACTGTGCTTGAACTGCCGTTGCATCTTCGGGATCAGTCGCAGGTTTTGCAGGAGCATGAGCTTCAGTTGCATTTTTACGATATCCCCCTGTGAGCGGCATCGCAGGAATGCGGGGTATTGGTGGTATTCTGCCAGTTCGGCCGTCAGTTGTTTTGTTTTTTCGGGGGTGGAGATCGTATCCTTTACCATGATGTCGAGCAGATCTTTCACGCGGTAACGGGAGGAGGCCAGGCGAAAGGCCATCATACTTCTTTCCTCGGTACGGTACTGTTCGATTGAATCCTGGTTCAGGCATTCAATACTCATTTTGACCAGTGAATAATTCTCCTTGAAAAACTGGGGCAGGTACAGGTTTTTTCTCCCTTCATAGGATTGCTGGTCAAAATCGATACAACGGATCCGGTACTGGTAATCCTCGATGTCGGGTGTGATGTCTACCACGAAGTTGTAGCTCCGCATATCGCCGAGCAGCCGGATGAAACTGCGTTCGTTGAATTTAACGAATTCCTTGGCCAGGCGGATCCGGTTTGTTTCCGGGTTATTCAGCATCTGCTGGATGAACAGGTCACCCGGTATGCCCGGAATATGTTCTTCCACCAGGGTATCCCGGCAGGTAAAGAAGGTGATCCGGTTGGGCGAGAGAATATGTTCCAGTTCCAACCCATAAATCCGGGAGGCGTCGGCGATTTTGATATAATAATGATCGTAATTGTCGTTGAATTTATTCACGATCCGGATCCGGAACGGGTGCGAATTGCCGAAACTGCAGTAATCCACCCGGGCCACATCAAGATGCTTGATAAAACTCAGGTTCCCTTCGGTTTTAAGGGTAGCATAAATTTTCACGAGACCATCCCGGATAAAATCCCATTCGCGTTTGTCATAAAGGGTCTTTTCCCAGAGTGTGTCTTTGCCGTTTTTGTCCAGGAGGGGCACCGAGTAGGTATAACGCAGCAGATCCTGGTAGCTCACCGGCAGCTTCACTTCACGGCCATTGTGGAGCAGGTACTGGCGCAGGGGGCCGCTTACCGGGTACATCGGCTTTTTTCTTGAAGGCTTGTTTGTGACCTCCTGATTTTCCATTTTCGTGAATTTCGGGTGCGGTGAAATAGCAGGGACTGATTGAACAGGTGCGGATCCTTACCGGCAGAATGAAGTTAGCATATTTAGGGGTAGCGCTGTATGCCGGGAGAAACGGGAAATTATAATTTTTCACGCAGGGCACTGAAATATTCCGGCGCCAGTAATAAACGGCTGCCATACCAGCTGAACATTTCCCCATCGACCAGCAGGATCCTTGTACCCGGCAGCCGCTCCTGCAGTTCCGCGACATGCTTTTGTTTGAACGGGTAGGGCTCCGTGGAAAGAAACAGGCAATCACATCCGGCCGCATTAATTTCTTCCACGGTGGTTTTGGGGTACCTTTTTTTGCCGGCAAACAGATTTTCAAAGCCGGCAGCATCAAGCATAGCATGTATAAACGTGTCGCCACCTGCAGTCATATACGGATTTTGCCAGATGATGTAAGCTGCACGGAGACGGGAGTTGGGAGGCAGGAGTCCGGAGTTGGGAGTCGGGAGACGGGAGTTCGGAGTCGGGAGACCGGAGAACCGTTTTTTTATACCGGCAACCAGTTCTGCCGCTTTGGGATCTGTTTGGGTGATCCGGCCGATCTGCCGGATCATTTCACAGGCTTCTTCGAGGCTGGATACATCGCTAACCCATACGGGGTATTTGCCGGCGATCTCCTCGATTTGTTCCCGCCCGTTTTCTTCTTTATTGGCGATGATTAGATCAGGGTCGAGATGGCGGATGATCTCCGGGTTCAGTTGCTTTGTTCCGCCCACCTTTGTTTTTGTCCGGAAACCGGTAGCCGGGTGAACACAGAATTTGGTGATCCCCACTACACGGTCCCCAAGCCCCAGGTCAAATAATAACTCGGTTATAGAAGGCACCAGGGATACCACGCGGTTTGACGAGCCAATGAATACCTTACGGCCGGTTTGATCGGTAAATACGGTCATGCTGAACCGGGTGTAAATTCAGGGAAAAACAGCCAGGCTGCAAATTAATAAATCAAAATTCGGGGAGAATAGCGGGGGAGAAGTTCACCGCGCCTCCTGCTAAACGGGGTTTAGCAGGAGGGTTCCGGACTTAATTCTTTTCATGGATTTGGACACGGTGACTCAGGGACGGTCTTCAAAGGAAAGGTTTGGACTTTGGACGGTTCTTCTACGGACGTTGGATTTTTGGGTTTTTCGAGGATTTGGTTTTGGTTTTTTCGGACAGGTATTGGACTAATGCGGCTTCAAAAATAGCACCCGGCCCGGGGCTCCGCAAGAGCAAAACTGCTTTTTAATTATCGTAAATATACTTGTTATAATGACGTTTTAATTCCTCCCTGTTCCGGGGAATATTTTAATTAAAAAGCAAAGTAATGCCCCGCAGATAGATGGGAATCAATTATTTGCCAAGCGCCTGTATTACATCATATTTCGTAACTATATGGAAATTCCCAGCTTCGTCTTTTGCAAGTACGGCGCCATTTTCTTTATTGATCAGGTGACTCAGCTTTTCAACCGGCGTATCAAATGAAACAACCGGGAACGAAGGTTCGAGCACATCGGCGATTCGGGCATGTTTGATTTCGGGGTTGTCAAATATTTTCTGGAACAGCCCCCCTTCGCTGATGGCGCCCAGCGGTCCGCTTCCATTCATGACAGGGATATGTTCGATGTCATAACGCTTCATGAGTTCAACCGCTTCCGATACGGTTTGCTCCGGTTCTACGGTTATCACACGCTGGGTGCCCCTTGAACTGACCACATCCCGGAATGTTTTTACATCCAGGAAACCGCGTTCTATCATCCATTGGTCGTTGTATATCTTACCCACGTACCGGCTGCCATGATCATGAAATACGCAAACCACCAGGTCATCTTTTTTCAGCCGGTTTTTCAGTTGCACCAGTCCCTGGATGCAACTGCCGGCGCTGTAGCCGCAAAACAGCCCTTCTTCCTTCGCCAGGCGCCGGGCCATCACGGCCCCGTCCTTATCGGTTACCTGTTCAAAATGATCGATCACGCTCATATCATAATTCTTCGGCACGAAATCTTCCCCAAAGCCTTCACTGATATAGGGGTGCACTTCGTTCATGTCGACTTCGCCGGTTCGGAAATACTTGGTGAGTAAAGACCCGTATACATCAATGGCCCAAACCTGGATATCCGGGTTTTTTTCTTTCAGGAACTGCGCCGTACCGGTAATGGTTCCTCCCGTGCCGGCGGTGCAAACAAAATGGGTGATCTTTCCGTCGGTTTGTTTCCAGATCTCCGGGCCGGTGCTTTCATAGTGAGCCAGCCGGTTGGCCAGGTTGTCGTACTGGTTCATATGATAGGAATTGGGGATCTCCTTTGCCAGCCGCGCGGCCACGCTGTAATAACTCCGGGGATCTTCGGGCATCACATTGGTGGGGCAAACGATCACTTCCGCACCCACGGCTTTCAGGATATCGGCTTTTTCCTTGGATTGTTTATCGGTGGTTACGAAGATGCATTTGTATCCCTTCACCACGGCGGCCAGCGCCAGTCCCATGCCGGTATTGCCGCTTGTGCCTTCGATGATCGTACCCCCCGGTTTGAGTTTACCTTCCTGCTCCGCCACTTCCACCATCTTCAGCGCCATGCGGTCCTTGATGGAATTGCCGGGATTGAAATAATCCACCTTGGCGAGCACGGTGCAGGGGAAATCCCGGGTGATCTTATTCAGCCGGATGAGCGGTGTGTTGCCGATCGTCTCCAGGATATTGTTTTTGATGTCCATAGCTATCGTTATGCGGCAAAAATACTTTTTTCCCCGGGCCTGCTAAAAAAAACCTCCCTGCGAACAGAGAGGTTTTACCGGACTGATGATCATTCGATCACCAGGCTCTTTGATTCGTTCCAAACTATTCAGGTCCGGTCGTAATAAAAAAGTCAGACCTTCCTGAATTTTTTTCTTTTGCTGTTCAGATAATTATCGAGCAGGAACAGCCCGATCACCACATTCACCATCATGAACGCGTTTACCCAGGTATTACTGAAGAATTTACTGATATCGAACTGGCTGACGCTTTTCAGCACAAGATCGTTACCCGAAGACCGCCATTCCATTTGCCCGAACCCGTATGCCAGGAACCCGACAAACAGGGTGATAAAGAAAAGGGCAATGCCCCAGATGATCCTTTTATTGATATAGGTTTTTGTGGCAGGTGCAATATGCAGCCTCGCGATCTCTTCCATTACATTCTTCGTGAAGCGCATCGAGGGCTGTTCGAGCTCCGCTTCCTGCATTAGTCTGTGGGCCTCCAGCAGTGACTGGTATTGGGCCTTCCATTCCGCATCGGATGCGATCCGTTGTTCTATAAAGGTCTTTTCATCGGCGGAAGCAAGTCCGTCGATATAATCCCAAAGACGCTCTTCGGTGCTGCGTTGCGTGTTCATATCTTTTAATTTATATCTTTTACTTCGTGCATAAAGGCTGTTTCCATCTTTTCTTTCAGTCTTGCCCTTGCCCGGTGTAACCGGACTTTCGCCGCATTGACTTCGATCCCCAGTACCCGGGCCGTTTCTTCCAGTGTCTGCTCGGCCTTGTAGAACAGGGTGATGATCTGCGCATCATCGGGGTTCAGCATGGTGATCGCCCTGTTGATCATGGCCTTTCTCGATTTTTGCTCTACCTCATCCGCCCTGGCTCCCGAATCAATATTGTCGGCCCGGGCGAATACGGCTTCATTGTCGAGTGAATGAACATCCAGTTTCTTTTTTCTCAAAAAAGTGATACAGGTGTTATTCACGATGGTGTAAAGCCAGGTGCTGAATTTGGAAGCGCCCCTGAAATCCGCAAGGTATTTATAGGCCTTTATAAATACATCCTGCGCTACCTCTTCCGCGTCTTCCCGGGTTTTGATCATCCGCAGGGCCAGGGTAAATACATAGCCCTGGTAGCGGTTCACCAGCAGGGCATAAGCCTGCGAATCACCCCTTAGCACCTTGCTAATGATCTCATTATCATTCAGTCCGGTAGACATTCTTTTAATAAGACTCCGGTATAATCCATTAGGTTACAGTACAATTTACGTTTATTTTGCCCCAAAACGGGCTTTAAAAACCGTAGCGGTTACCCGGTCTGTAACCCATCCGGAACCCTTGTTGTCATAATTCCTGTACATGATTTGAAAATTTATTTACCCGTTGTAACCTGGTTCCAAAGCGGGTAGTCAAATAAGGTACAGATCAAAATTTACTAATTATAAAAAATTACAATTATGAGCGGCCCAGAAGTTTTAGTTCCGGTAACCATGTTCGCAGGTGGATTCGCGATGGTATTTGGAATTGTTTATTTGAAGACCAGGCAGAACCTGGCGATGATCGAAAAAGGGATGAATCCCAAGCAGTTTGCCAACCGGCCGGCACCTTACAGGAATCTTAAATGGGCCCTGTTGCTGATCGGGGCCGGGTTGGGACTATTCCTCGCCTACCTGCTCGACAATTATGTGCTGACAACAGCCGGCAACTTCGATGATCATGACGGCAGGAATGTGCCTATTTATTTCTCACTGATTGCCATCGGCGGGGGCCTGGGTTTATTCGGATCCTACCGCATGGAGAAAAAATGGTGGGATGAAAATAACGGGAAGGATAACATCTGAAAAATTGGATCACACATCAATAGGAAGCAGTGACCCCCGGGGTCATTGCTTTTTTATTTCGAAAGTGTTTCCATTGCTATTTTAATGACCGGGTCTTCTGAGTTGACCACTTCATAATATCCGGAATTCCTCCAGGTATATCGGGCCAGCATCCCCCTGATGCGCAATTGCAGTTCCGATGCTTCCCGGGCACTGAGTCCGGCCGCACTCAGGGTGTCTTTGGCCGTTTGCTTCACCAGGCTTTCCCACAGGGGGGCAAGAGAATAACGATTACTGAAGTCAGCGGCGGAAGAGAACTTTTTCAATTCATCACGATGCTGCAGGTAATAACTGTAAACAAAATTATTAAGCAGGGGACCGGTGAACCATTTATTCAGTTTGTCATAATAAACAGATGTGTCAAGCGGCACAAAAATATCCGGGGTAATTCCGTCCCCGTCATACAGGGTATCGTTACAGTTATTAAAGAATTTTTTGCCATTGTTGTGATTACGTACCGAATCCCGGGAATACATTTCCCCGCTGTTGTAGCGCTCCCACAATTCATCCATATAGATTTTCTTCCCTTTTGCATAAGAACGCTGGATGCTGCGGCCCAGCGGGGTATAATACCGGGCGATGGTTAGCCGGATGGCCGCCCCGTCGCTGAGGGAATACTGTTCCTGCACCAGTCCCTTGCCGAATGTACGGCGGCCGACCACCGTGGCCCGGCACCAGTCCTGCAGTGCGCCGGCCAGCACTTCGCTGGCGCTGGCAGACAGTTCATCCACCAGCAGGACCAGTTTGCCTTTTTCAAAAAGCCCCGGGCGTTTGCAGCGGTAGTCCCTTTTTTTGGTATTTACGCCCTGCATGTACACCACCAGTTTGTCACCATCGAGGAATTCATCCGCCATGTCCACGGCTTCGTTCATAAACCCGCCGCCATTGCCCCGCAGGTCCAGAACGAGTTGCTGCATGTCTTTCCGCTGCAGCGATTCCATCGACTCCATGAATTCTTCGTAACTGTTCTCGGTGAATTTATTCAGCCGGATATACCCGGTGGTTTTATTCAGCAGGTAAGCGGCATCCACGGCCGATACCGGGATGGTGCCACGGGTTATCTCCAATGTCAGTTTTTTCCCGTTTCGCCATACATCCATCCGGGCCAGGGATCCTTTCGGTCCCCGGATATGCTTTTTTATCTCGTCTGCCTGGTATCCTTTCCCGGTCAGCGGTGTTCCGTTTACGCTGGTAATCTTATCACCTACCTGCAAACCGGCTTTTTCACTGGGACCACCGGGTATTACATACACCACATTCACGGTGTCATTAAACAGGTTGAACTCCACGCCGATACCCTGGAAATTGCCGGCCAGGTCCTCATTGGCCTCTTTCAGATCAGCCGGCGGAAGGTAAACCGAATGGGGGTCGAGCTCCGACATCATTTCCTGGATAGCCTTACCTTCCAGCGAATCAATATGCACGGAATCCACATACCGGAGCCGGATCAGGTCCAGCGCCTCCTGGAGGGAACTGCGTTTGTTGGAGGAGAAAAACCCCTTCCTGCCACCGCCTTTATTGAGCCTGTACCCGATCAGCATCCCCAGTATCATCACCAGTGAAAAAAGGAACGGAAGCCAAACCTGCAACTTTTTATTCCCCATCATATCTTTTATTGCGTAATTTGACGCAAAATAACTGAAAGTTGCCGGTTTAGGATAGTTGGTGTCCTTATTGGGATGAAAGGCATCCTGCATCCAGCATCCAGTAACCAGGATTCGCTAACATGTCCATCACCCGATTAATTGCCGATAGCGGCGCTACCAAGACCGAATGGTGTTTGCTGGGTAACGGCAAACGAAAAACGATCATCACCCAGGGTATCAGTCCTTATTTTCTCAATACCGCGCAAATCACGGATCTCCTGAAAAAAGAATTGTTACCCAAACTGGGCAAAACGGAGGTGCGTGAAATATTTTATTATGGTACCGGTTGTGCCAACCCGGTCAACGCCAAATCGGTTAAAAAAGCCCTCCTGAATGTTTTACCCGGATCACGCGCGGAAGTGACACACGACCTCATGGCCGCGGCGCGTTCACTCTGTGGAAAGAGCAAGGGGGTCGCCTGCATCCTGGGAACCGGCTCCAACTCCTGCTACTATGATGGAAAGAAGATCGTGAGGAACAGTCCGGGCCTGGGTTATGTGCTGGGCGATGAAGGTAGTGGGGCTTACCTGGGCAAGAAGGTGATTCAATACTATCTCTATGGAACTTTCGACGATGAACTCCGCGGCCGGTTCGACCTGACCTATACCACTAATGCCGCCGAGATCCTGGAAAATGTGTATAAAAAGCCTCTTCCCAACCGCTACCTGGCCGGGTTTACCCGGTTCCTGGCCGAAAACAGGGGACATTTCATGATTGAGAATATCATAGAAGACGGGCTGAATGATTTTTTCTTCATCCACCTGTGCAAGTACCGCGAAACCTGGACACTGCCCGTTCACTTCACCGGGGGCGTGGCATTTGTTTTTAAGGATGTGTTGAAGCAACTTTGTGACTGTTATGAATTTGAACTGGGTAAAGTGACCCGGTCACCCATGGAAGGACTGATCGAATATCATAGTTAAAAGCAAGCCGCATGGCATTTGAGAAAATCACGGAGCAACCAAGCAAGTACCGGCACCTGGAGAAGATGACGGTGGCAGAGATCTTAAAAAATATAAACGCAGAGGACCGGGTCGTTCCGGCTGCGGTTGAAAAAGCGATTCCGCAGATAGAGAAACTGGTGGAAACCGCTTCGGACAGGATGCTGATGGGCGGCAGGCTCTTTTATATCGGCGCCGGCACCAGCGGCAGGCTGGGTATCGTAGATGCCAGTGAGTGTCCGCCCACTTACGGGGTTCCCTACGGACTGGTGATCGGGATCATCGCCGGCGGGGAAAAAGCCATCACCACGGCGGTGGAATTCGCGGAAGACGATAAAATGCAGGGCTGGAAGGACCTGCAGGAATTTGATATAACCGAAAAAGATGTAGTCATCGGTATCGCGGCCAGCGGTACCACCCCTTATGTGATCGGGGCGCTGGAAGAATGCCGGAAAAGAGGGATCGTTACAGGCAGCATCTCCTGCAACCCGGATTCGCCCGTGAGCGCCGCGGCGGATTACCCGATCGAAGTGGTGGTTGGGCCCGAATTTGTAACGGGCAGTACCCGGATGAAAAGCGGTACGGCGCAGAAGCTGGTGCTAAACATGATCTCCACATCCATCATGATACAACTGGGCCGGGTGGAAGACAATAAAATGGTGAATATGCAACTCACCAATGACAAACTGGTTGACCGTGGTACCAAAATGCTGATGGAACGAATCAGGGAAAATGATTATGACAAGGCCAGGGAACTTCTTTTAAAATACGGGAGCGTGAAAAAAGCGGCCGACTCCGTTCGGTAACCGGCCCGGTTTCCGCATCATCTTATTAATGGCGGGGTGGTTAGGCCCCATTGCTAGCAGAATGGCTCATCCGAAAGATCTAATAAAAAAACACAGGACCGCCCTTTTTGACTGGCTCAGCTTCCTGTTAAGCTTTTCACTCGGATTCGTGTTTCCCGATCCCGGAAGTTTTGCCGCCTCAGGCATTTTCTCCACTTTTATTTTCTGGTCCCTGCTGGTATTCATAACCGGGGCATTGCTGAAAGATGCACCGCTCCGGCACCGGTTCAGCCAAAAAGGAAGCAAACCGCCGGAGGTACCCTTTTTATTATTCCTGGTGCTGGGGCACTGGATCATTATGCTGGCGGCCTTACTGCTTGCTGAGCCGGCGGCCCGCTCACTCCTGGGACTGGCCCCCGCGCCGGTGAGCAACTACACCGACAGCCCGGGTTACTGGATTTGCTTTGTGCTGTCATTTGTTTTTACATGGATCGTATTCCGAAGCAAAAAAAGAGGGTTGATCACGGAAGAATATGAACCGCGCCGTCTGGCGGGGCAGGAATGGCTGGCCGACGGGTTGTTGCTCGTAGGGGTGGGTTGTCTATCCTTTGTATTTTGGGAAAGGAGTCTCCTGGGCATGATGACCTCCCGCGAAATAAGATCTTTCAGTGAAATCTGGTACCTGTTCTTCCTGCTGAGTTTTGCCTACCTGCTGTTTTACCTGCCGCTTCGCTATTTGTTCCTGGTTGAGGATTACCGCAATGGTCGAACCTGGCAGCGGCTGATGTTCCTGTTTGGATTACTGCTATTGCGATCCCTTATTGAAATGCTGCGATTGGGGTAATGTAACCCGCACAGCCCCCGGGCCCCGGAATATCACTAATTTTGCAGCAGTGTATGCAGGACATCGAACCTTATTATAACTGGCGGCATATCTACACCAGTGAGGAAGATCAGCGGTCGCCTTTTTTTGGAAGAACATACTCCGAGTTTGAATTCTCCCAAACGGTCTACAATTATTATATCCATCCCCAGTGGGATGATTTTGGCAGCCGTACGCTCTATCTTAAAGTGCTGCTGGCCGATTACGAAGAACAGTATGCCGTGATCGAACTGATCGGGGAATGGAACGACGCCATCGAGAACGACATCATGGAACTGAAACGGGAAGTGCTGGAAAAATTCATGGACGAGGGGATATTCAAGTTCATCCTGATCGGGGAAAATGTGCTGAATTTTCACAGCGATGGAAAAGATTATTACGAAGAGCTGTACGAGGAGGTGACGGATGAGAACGGCTGGGTGGTTTGTTTAAATATGCCGGAACAGACCCAGTATGATTTTAAACAGGCCCATCTGAACCGGTTCGTGGAATTGATGGAACTGCTGAACTGGAGAACATACAAGCCATTTCACCTGTTTAAGAAAATCGACAACGAATTAATGGCCCGGTTGCAGGGATGAACATGATCGGTTGGTTGTTCTGATAAGTATCAGTTATTTCTTTTACCGTTTTTGCCCCCGGGGCAGTATTTTTGCCGAAACCCGATTTCTACTCATACAATTGCATTTATGAAATGGTCTGAAATGTTCACTTCCTCGGTAGGTAAAAAGTGGGTGATGGCGCTGACGGGTATTTTTCTCATTCTTTTTTTGATCGTACATGTGGGGCTGAATGCCTGCATCTGGGCCAATGACGGGGGGGAGATGTTTAACAAGGGGGCGCATTTTATGGGCTCCAATATCGTTCCCCGGATTCTGGAAGTGGGATTGATGGCCGGTTTCCTGCTGCATATCATCCAGGGTATCCTACTGGAATTACAGAACCGCGGCAAACGCAAAAAAGGATATGCCGTCGCTATGGGCAATAAAGGCAGCAAATGGTATAGCAGGAGCATGGGGCTGCTGGGTACGCTGATCCTGATCTTCCTCATCATCCACATGAGTCATTTTTGGGTACCCAACCGGTCCAACCAGGGATGGCTGCTGGGTGAGGAGATCGATCTCTATGTAAGGATGAAAGAGGTGTTCCAGCAGGAGTGGGTGGTCATTGTCTATATTTTAGGTTGTATCTCCCTTGCCTGGCACCTGCTTCATGGTTTTCAAAGCGCGTTCAGGACACTGGGGGTTACCAACCACCGCTACCTGACATTATTAAATGCGCTTGGAATCGGTTTTTCGCTGATCGTGCCGCTGGCTTTTGCGCTGATGCCGGTGAGTTTTTACCTGGGGTGGCTGAAGTGAGTCGGGCTTGCCTGCCGAAGCGCAAGCGTAGGCAGGAGTCGGGAGTCGGGAGTCAACAAGTTTCATACATTGTCTGGAAGATGATACCAACAGGCAGAATTATAAATCTGATTTTATGCTGGATGCAAAAATTCCCGCCGGAAGACTGGAAGAAAAATGGACGGATTACAAGGGGCATGTGAAACTGGTGAACCCGGCCAATAAACGCAAACTGGAAGTGATCGTTGTAGGAACCGGGCTGGCCGGCGCTTCGGCCGCGGCATCACTGGGCGAACTGGGCTACAAAGTGAAAGCCTTCTGTTTCCAGGATTCACCCCGGAGGGCGCACAGCATTGCCGCGCAGGGGGGGATCAATGCGGCCAAGAATTACCAGAATGACGGTGATTCCATTTTCCGTCTGTTTTATGATACGGTGAAAGGGGGTGACTACCGCGCCCGTGAAGCCAATGTACACCGGCTGGCCGAAGTGAGCGTGAACATCATCGACCAGTGCGTGGCGCAGGGTGTACCGTTTGCGCGCGAATACGGCGGACTGCTGAACAACCGTTCCTTTGGCGGCACCCAGGTTAAACGAACTTTCTATGCGGCCGGTCAGACCGGCCAGCAATTGCTGATCGGCGCCTACCAGGCCATGGAGCGGCAGGTGGCATTGGGCAATGTGCAGATGTATGCCCGTCATGAAATGCTCGACGTGGTGATCATCGACGGAAAGGCCAGGGGGATCATTTGCCGCAACCTCGTAACCGGTGAACTGGAAAGACATTTCGGTCATGCGGTACTGTTATGTACCGGCGGTTATGGCAATGTCTTTTACCTGTCCACCAATGCCATGGGCAGCAATGTAACGGCGATCTGGAAAGCGCATAAAAAGGGTGCCAGTTTCGGTAATCCCTGTTTTACGCAGATTCACCCCACCTGTATTCCCGTGAGCGGTGATCACCAGAGTAAACTGACGCTCATGTCGGAATCATTGCGGAACGACGGCCGCATTTGGGTGCCGAAGAACAAAAACGAAAACCGAAAGCCCAACGATATACCCGAGGAAGACCGGGATTATTACCTTGAGCGCCGTTATCCCGCTTTCGGGAACCTCGTCCCCCGGGATGTGGCCTCCCGTGCGGCCAAGGAAAGATGCGATGCGGGGTACGGGGTAGGAACCACCAAACAGGCCGTTTATCTCGATTTCAAATACAATCTTATCAATAAATACGGCAGGGCCGAGGCCAGTAAACAGGGTATTGAAAATCCTGATACCGACACCCTGATCCGCCTGGGCAGGGAAGTGGTGAAGGAAGAATACGGGAACCTGTTCGACATGTATGAAAAGATCACCGGGGAGAATCCGTACGAAGTGCCGATGAGGATCTACCCGGCTGTGCATTACACCATGGGCGGACTTTGGGTGGACTATGAACTGATGACGAATATCAAAGGCCTGTATGCACTGGGTGAGGCCAATTTCAGCGATCATGGCGCCAACCGGCTGGGTGCCTCGGCGTTGATGCAGGGACTGGCCGACGGGTATTTTGTGATCCCCTATACGATCGGGAATTACCTGGCTGATGATATCGCCACCAAACCGATCCCGCTTACACACGAGGCCTTTGAACAAACGGAAAGAGCCGTGTCGGAGCGGATCCAAACACTGATGAACATCAAAGGCAAACAAACAGTGGAGAGTTTCCATAAGCGGCTGGGAAAGATCATGTGGGAAAAATGCGGCATGGCCCGTAATGAGAAAGGATTAACCGAAGCCATTTCAGAAATAAGGGAATTACGGAAGGAATTCTGGACCGATCTCCGGATACCCGGCGGTATCCGGGAAATGAATCCCGAACTGGATAAGGCGGGCCGGGTGGCGGATTTCCTTGAATTGGGCGAACTGATGTGTATCGATGCGCTTGACCGCAGGGAAAGCTGCGGCGGCCATTTCAGGGAAGAAAGCCAGACGGAGGAAGGGGAGGCCAAAAGGGACGATACAAACTATTCCTATGTATCGGCTTGGGAATTCAAAGGAGAGGGCAACTGGCAGTTACATAAGGAAGTATTGAATTTTGAAGTGGCCAAACCGACCCAGCGCTCCTATAAGTAATGGAGGCCGGTGTTGGGTACGCAATCAATTTTTTGATAAACCGAGATTATATGGAACATTACATGATGAACCTCACGCTTAAGGTCTGGCGACAAAAAAATGCGAACGACCCGGGAGGTTTTGAATCCTATCCCGTTAAAAATATTTCATCGGAGATGTCTTTCCTGGAAATGTTTGATGTACTCAACGAGGAGCTGATCAGGGAGGGGAAGGAGCCGATCGCGTTTGATCATGACTGCCGGGAAGGGATCTGCGGCGCCTGTTCCATGTATATCAACGGCCGTCCGCACGGACCCTGGCATGCCAATACCACCTGCCAGCTGCACATGCGGGCGTATAAGGATGGAGACACGATCGTGGTGGAACCCTGGAGGGCCAACGCTTTCCCCGTCATTAAGGACCTGGTGGTGGACCGCTCGGCATTCGACCGCATCATACAGGCCGGTGGGTTTATTTCCGTGAACACCGGCAGCGCGGTAGACGCCAACGCCATCCCGGTTGAAAAAGACCAGGCGGACGCGGCCTTTGCCGCCGCGGCCTGCATCGGATGCGGCGCCTGTGTGGCCGCCTGTAAAAACTCGTCGGCCTTACTCTTCGTATCGGCCAAAGTTTCTCATCTCGCCTTATTGCCCCAGGGCGACCCGGAAAGAAGTACCCGGGCCATGAACATGGTGGCGCAGATGGATAAGGAAGGTTTTGGCGCCTGCACGAATACCGGCGCCTGCGAAGCGGTTTGTCCCAAAGAAATATCCATCACCAATATCGCCCGGCTGAACAGGGAGTTCATCCTGGCGGCCGCCTCGTCGGAGCAGTAAATTAATTCGGCCCGGTAATCCTGTTCAAAACACCCAGCAACCCCTTAACGAAAGGGCCCCGAGCCAGTCGGCGCCGCTTTCTTTTGTAAGCAGGATGGAAGGGCTTACCCCCAATCTTTTCCGGATATAATAAGTTGCGGAAAGCGTTCCCCCGAGATTGAAACGGGTACTACTGTTGTAGTATCCTAATCCCGGGCCCGCGACCAGCTCAATATGCGTTCGCTTCCCGGGTTGGCAGATCGCTCCACCGAATAAATGAAAAAGCAGATAACCGGGATACCGGAAAGAATGACCACTTACTGTCTCATTCTTCCCGAAATAATAGTGCGCATTTGCCTGAAGTGAATATCCGAATTGTTTTGCCGGTTTGGCCGGCAGCAAACCGTATCGGCCCTTGCTGTAACTGATCGCGGCGCCGGCCCCCGGGAAATGTGTTTCACTAAAATTCCCGAAAGGAAGGGCGATGCCTGCCGATACATTCCAGGATTCACCCTTCGGCTGCGCGGCCGCCTGAAAAAAACAAAGGACAAGCAGTAATCCTGGAAACGGTTTTTTCATAAAAAGCAGACCGATAGATTAGATGGCTTTACCTGATAAGGATAAATGTGCCTTTGCGTTCCTGTTTTTTGCCGGTTGCTGTTTCTTCGGCCCTTAGAACCCAAACATAGGCGCCGGAATCCTGCAGCACCTCATTCAGTTTCCCGTTCCAGCCTTCTTCTTTAACACTCGTGGTAAAGATTCGTTGTCCCCACCGGTTGTAAACGCTGAATTCGAGCAGGGTATAGGCCCTTGGCAGGAAGGGACGTATGAGATCGTTGCGGCCGTCGTTATTGGGTGTAAAGGCGCCGGGCACATAGATATCATTGATGTCATCCGGCAATTTCACCGTGATTCGTACGGTATCCTCACTGTAACAATTATTTTCATTGGTCGCTGTGACTTTGTAGAGAATGGACTCTTTCGGCTTCGACACCGGGCTCTGAACCGTGCTGCTGTTCAGCCAGGTGGGCGGATCCCAGGTATAATTAGCAGCCGGTCCTGTTGTCGTTAACCGGATAGACTCACCGTAATTGATAGTTTGATTGGCGATAGTATTGATCCGGAATGTTTGCACCGTAACGGGAAGGATCAATGAGTCATCAAAACAGGGAGAGCCGGTCAGCATTTTAAGCTTGACGTTGAACGTGCTGTCCTTCGTGAATACATACGTGGGATGGATATCAGTTGATGTACCCCCATCGCCAAAATCCCAGAAGTAACTTATTCCGGGCAGTTGAATGCCGGAGCTGTTATTGGTAAAACGGTAATATCCCGAGTCGCACACATTTACAAAACTGAAATCCAGGGTTTGCGCTTCAAATCCCGAAGGAAATACCTGCCGGGTTCGGCTGATCTTTCCACAGGCGGATACAGACGTGATGGTCAATTTTACTTTGTATACCTGTGAGGGATCCGCGAATGTATGAACCGGGTTTTGCAGGTTGGATGTGTTCCCGTCGCCAAAATCCCATTGCCAGCTGATCACGGGCGGCAGGGTGGTGTTGGCGGTAAACTGTACTTCGCCCGTACAATTGTCCAGTATCGTGTACTCAAACCCGTTTTCCGGGCTGCCTACGATATCGTTAATATGGGAGGGCAACCCGATAAAGGCCGCCCCGGGGGAGAGATCAATATAATTCTGCTGGAACCCGCAGGCTATGCCTTTCTGATTGGGATAGTGGATCACCCCCAGCATGGGCCCCGCCTGGGTGAGATAGATCTTTTCATCCACCGCCAGTTGTATATCGTAAAACGAATTCCCGGTTGGAATACTGATCCGCGATGCCTGAATGTCTGCGGCAGTGGGCAGGGTGATCTCCAACTGATCCAGCTGGCTGTCCTCCCTGCGGGTGGCATAAAGAAATTTTGAATTAGGGGAGAATTCGCAGTGATTGTATTTTGTCTGCGGTAGCGTAATATATTTGGCATTGCTGAGCATCCCGGTGGCATTGTCGAAATCAAAAAGCTGTAAGAAATTGGATTGATTAACACCGGGTCCCGGAAATTGTGACTGGCAGAGATATTTGCCGTCGGGACTGGCTTTCAGAACACCCACGTTCGACAGGGCATGCTGGTTAACCACCACACCTACGGTTGAAACGACCGGGGTGGACTGCAACCCGTTGCAGTCGATCAGCCAGGCCCGGAAAATATCCGATTCGCTGTCATTGGTGATCAGCCATACATACACTCCATTGGCATGCCTGACGGTGGCCATCCGCTCGGTAGAGGGACTCCACAACAGATTATTCTTGCTCACCACCGCGCCATTGCCACCGGCCTGCGACATATCCACGACCGAATATCGGTACCCGTTCATGAAATCATTCTCAAACGCGTCGGCTGAAAAAATATAAAACAGATCGGGATCGCCCGGGTGCGGAACAATGCTCATCTGGCAGGCGGATATATTGCCGCCCAGGTTATCGCCATTCTGCATAAGCTGGTGGTTTCGGTTGTACACCTCCACACCGTTGGAATAAAAAAGAAGATTGCCGTTCTCATCAGAGATCGCGGCCGCGGCTTCTGATGATTGCAGCAATCCATTGGTCAGCACCTGCGGGGCTGACTGGCCACCGGTAACATTGAAACTGAGACCCGCTTTTCTTCCGAAGTACCAGTTATTATCAAACTGCGCGTATCCCTGTGAAAGAAAAAAAAGTACGGATAACAACAACCCGAATCCGCGTTTGTAATAATTGCTTTTATGCCTCTCCATAGTTTTCGACACCGGGTTAATACCGGAATGTGGTTTTTCAGGAATTGCCCTCAACTGGCTACCTTCACACAATAAAAAAGCGAATTTAACGATTTTGAATTAAACTGACTGTTATTGAACAGTTTATACCGGATATCATTACTTATTGCCGCCTTTTTGATCCCGATCCTGCCGGAAGCCCAGGTGCCGGCCGAAAACACCCCCGTCTCAAATATCCGGCAGCGGGTACTCCCTGTAACAACGGATACTATCCGGCTCGACACCCTCAGTATCATCCCAAATTCATTCACCATCGCCCGGGTACCGGCAAATGATTACCGGATCGATTATGTGAATGCCTTTTTGTATTGGTTGAAAAAACCGGAGGCGGACAGCATACTGGTCACCTACCGCGTTTTTCCTTTCCGGCTGAACGCACTGACCCAGCGAATGGTCTATGACAGCATCAAAACCCGTTTTTATGTAAAACCTTTTGAATTCAATACCGGTCTGAGCGATTCGCAGCGCGGGATCTTCGATTTCGGAACACTGAAGGCCGAAGGCAGTTTTGGGAGGCAGATCGGTTTTGGGAACAGCCAGGACGCGGTGCTGAATTCCACTTTCAACATGCAACTCAGCGGTATGCTGGGCGACAGCATCGAGATACAGGCAGCGATCACGGACAACAACATTCCCATTCAGCCGGATGGCAACACGCAACAACTGAACGAATTCGACCAGGTATACCTTCAATTCCGGAAAAAAGGCTGGCAACTGAACCTGGGTGATATCGATTTGCGGCAGAACCAGACCTATTTCCTGAATTTTTACAAGCGGTTGCAGGGCATCTCTTTTCAGACGGTGAACAGGATATCCCCAAACCTGCTATCTAAAACCCTCGTCAGCGGTTCGGTTGCCAAGGGAAAATTTACCAGGAACATCCTCACGCCGCTGGAAGGCAACCAGGGACCCTACCGGTTGCGGGGCGCCAATAATGAATTCTTTTTTATCGTACTCGCCAACACCGAACGGGTATTTTATGACGGGCAGTTGCTGCAGCGCGGCGAGGACCAGGATTATGTGATCAATTACAACACGGCCGAGATCAGTTTCACCCCGCGAAGGATGATTACCAAGGACAGCCGTATACAGGTGGAGTTCGAGTATGCCGACCGGAATTACCTGAACGCGAATCTTTACTTGTCACAGGAACTGGAGATCAGCAAAAAGCTGACTGTGCGGGTGGGAGCTTTTCAAAATAGCGATGCCAGGAATTCGCCCATCAACCAGGTGCTGGATGATGATCAGAAGCAGTTCCTCGCCAACCTGGGCGACAGCGTACAGCAGGCTTTATATCCCGCCGCTTATATTGATTCATTTGCTTCCGGCAAGATATTATACGAAAAAGTTTATATCCTGGCCGACTCTTTTTACCGTTATTCCACCGATCCGCTGCTGGCCAAATACACGCTTTCATTCGTGGATGTGGGTCAGGGTAACGGCAACTATGTCCCGGATTTCAACGGGGCCAACGGGAAAGTATATAAATACCTGGCCCCGGTCGGACCGGTTAAACAGGGCCGGTATGAGCCGGTGCAGATCCTGGTCGCCCCCCGGAAGCAACAGGTCGTGAATCTGGGGGTGGATTATAAAATCAATGCGAATACCCTGTTAATAACGGAAATCGCCACCAGTAATTACGATGTCAATACGTACTCAGTTAAGGATAATGGGGATGACCGGGGTTGGGCCGCGAAGTTCCGGCTCAGTAATGAAAAATATTTTTCATCCCCGCGAAAGCTAAGGCTCAGTACGGGTCTGGATTATGAGCATGTGCAGCAAAAATTCAGGCCGCTGGAACGATTGCGCAATGTGGAGTTCACCCGCGACTGGGGACTGGACCTGCAACCGGTGCCCGTACCGGTTGATGAAAACATCATCCGGGCCTCGGCCCGCCTGCGCGACAATGCCAGTCATTCCGCCGAATACCTGTTCACGCATTACCGCCGCAGCGACGGCTACTCGGGTTTTCAAAACTCGATCCTGCATACGGTGAGCTGGAAAGGCTGGCAGTGGAACAACCGCCTGATGATAACGCAGTACGACGGGATGAGCACACAGGGGAGTTTTGTGCGACCTGTTATCGATGTCAGCAAGGAACTCACCCGCCTGGCCAAATGGAAACTGGGTTTCAATTATTCACTGGAAAAAAATAATAACCGGTTCAGGACGGCGGACACGCTGTTGCCGGCGGCATTCTGGTTTGATATTTATACGGCTTACCTGCAATCGAATGAATCGAAAAAGAACCGTCACCGGATCAGTTTTTTCACCCGTTCGGACAAGTACCCGGTCAGTAAGCGGTTTATCCGCGGCGACAGGAGCCTGAACCTGAACCTGCAGACGGAATTGCTGGCGAACCCCAAACGCCAGGTTTATCTTAATACCACTTTTCGCAAACTGAAAGTGTATGACACGACGGTGTCCCGTCAAAAGGAGGACGAAACCATTCTCGGACGCGCCGAATACGCGATGAATGAATGGAAAGGATTGCTGACGGGAAATATCCTGTACGAAGTGGGAGCGGGGCAGGAACAACGAAGGGATTTCGCATACCTGGAAGTGCCGGCCGGGACGGGTCAGTACGCCTGGATCGATTATAACGGCGACGGCGTGCAGCAACTGAACGAGTTTGAGGTGGCGGCTTTTCCCGACCAGGCCAGGTTCATCCGCATCTTCACACCTACGAATGATTTTATCAAAGCGAACTACACCACTTTCAATTACAGCCTGAGCATCAGCCCCCGATCGCTGTTAACAGCGGCGGACCTGAAGGGAGTTAAGAAACTGCTATCACGCATCGTATTTGCCACTTCACTGCAGACTAACAAAAAATCAGTGGCCAGCGGAAATTTTGAATTCAATCCATTCAAATACGGAGTAAGGGACACGGCGCTCATCATCCTGAACAGTACGTTGCTGAACACGTTTTCTTTCAACCGGTTCAGCAGCAAATGGGGATTTGACCTGAGCAACCTGCGCAGCAACGGAAAATCACTTCTCACTTATGGATATGAAAGCCGGAAACTGAATGACTGGACACTCAAATGGAGATGGAACCTTAGCCGGAGTTTCTTATTGTCGATGAACACGAAGAAAGCGCTGAACGCCCTGTATACACCGCAGTTCGCCAACCGGAACTACCAGTTGTCGGTTTACAGCGCGGAACCGGTGCTGACCTATATCAGGGGAACGGTATTCCGAATAGTGGGTAGTTACCGGTTCGATCATAAGAAGAACCTGCCGCTTTATGGAGGGGAGAAATCGGTATCCCATTCGATGAACATCGAGTCGAAGTATAATATTCTCCAGAGCAGTTCCATCAGCGGGAAATTCACCTTTAATGCGATTGATTATAATCACCCCGCCAATACTACGGTCAGTTATATCATGCTGGACGGATTATTGCCGGGCCGGAATTTTCTCTGGACGCTGAATTTTTCCAAACGGCTGCTGAATAACCTGGAATTCAGTTTCCAGTACGACGGGAGAAAAGCGGGTACATCCAGAACGGTGCATTTGGGAAGGGCGGGGATTACGGCTCTGTTTTAACCCCCTGTCCCCCGCCAGCTGGCGGGGAGACTTAGATGCCCCCTGTCCCCCTGAAGGGGGAACTTAGATCATAGATACATTACTATTGACATC